>JBBQHQ010000005.1:0-41458 GCA_038324115.1 Gaiellales bacterium | reverse complement strand
GCCTCGTTCGTGACGCCGGCGAGGTGGAAGGACTCGTGCGCGAGGGTGACGAGCGCCATCGCCGTCCCCTCGTCGATCGGCGCCGTCCCGTCGCTCCGGGCGAACCGCTCCAGGCGCTCGCACGTCTTCGAGCTCAGGTTGGCGACGGGATCCGGGCGGCCGTCCGCGCCGAAGTCGACCCAGCCCGCGTTCGGCGTGATCTCGACGAGCCGCGTCCAGAAGCCGGGGCAGCTGACGCCGACGTCGCGATGCGAGACCGCCGCGGCGACGACGGCCAGCCGGTGCTCGTTCTGGTGCAGGCGGAGGCTCTGCCAGCCCCACACGAGGACAACGAGCACGAGCAGGAGGACGGGGATCGCGTACCGGCGCATCTCCGTCCTATCGGCGTCATCCGCGCCGGGCCGTAGCCTGAGCTGCCTCGTGCGCCGCCGCCGTCCACCAACCGTGCTCCGAGTCGGCGAGCCGCGCCCCTGCCGGCTGGCCGAACTGGTCGCCCTGCCCCGTCGCAGCCCGCTCCACCCCGCGCTCGCCCGCGCGCTCGCGGCCGCGGACGGGCTCCACGTCCTGCAGACGAACCTCCTCCCGGTCCCGGTGCGCGTGACAGCGACGACGCGGCAGGGCGGCTGCTACCGGCTCCGCGAGGGCGACCCGGTCGACCTACGCGTCTCGAACCGGCACGACCGCGTCCCGCTCAGCTTCCTGCACGAGCTCGGGCACCTGCTCGACCACCAGCTCGGGGCCGCCCCACGCTCGTTCGCGAGCCCGCGGCTGGCGGTGTTCGCCCCGTGGCGGGCCGCCGTCGGCGCCCTCGAGCACCGGGCGCCCGAGTGGGCGAGCCGCGGCCATCAGCGCTACTTCTCCTCCTGGCGCGAGCTCTGGGCGCGCAGCTACGCGCAGTGGGTCGTGGCCCGCTCCGGTGACCCGGTGCTGCTGGACGCGCTCGGGCGGTGGCAGGGCGACGACGACCGGCTCGTCTGGCCCGCTCGAGAGTTCGAGCCGGTCGGTCGCGAGCTGGACGAGCTCTTCCTCGCGCTCGACCTGCTCAGGAACCGCCGGCTCGCCGCCTGACGGGCTCGCCGCTCAGCCGCCGGAGCGCGCGCCTGGCCCAGCCGCGCTCGGCCCAGCGCTCCCGGATCGCCTGTTCCGGGCCGCCCGCCTGGGCGAGGAGGACGTCGGCGAGCTCTGCGCGCGCCGCGTCGTCGAGGCCGGCCGCGAAGCGCTCGACGGCGGCGGCGAACGCGTCGCCCTCGTGCGCCGCCGCGAGCTCGGCGACCCGCCGCTCCAGCTCGGCCCGCGTGACTCAGGCCCCCTTCTGGGCCTCGAGCTGACGGCCCTCCCCCGCCTCGGCGGAGAGATCGGGGTGCTCATCGAAGCCGTACTTGACGACGGCGCGCTTGGCGGCCTTGACCTCGTCGAGGCGCCGCACCTCCCGCGTTGTCGGCGCGTCCTTCAGCAGCTGCGGGCTCTCGGCGGCCTCGGCCGCGATCGCGAGCATCGCGTCGCAGAAGTCGTCCAGCCGCTCGATCGGCTCGGTCTCCGTCGGCTCGATCATCAGCGCCTCCGGCACGACGAGCGGGAAGTAGACAGTGGGCGGGTGGTAGCCGTAGTCCATCAGCCGCTTCGCGACGTCGAGCGCGGTGATCCCGTGCTCGCGCTTCAGGCTCCGGGCCGAGAGCACGAACTCGTGCATGCAGAGCCGGTCGTAGGGCAGGTCGTACGCGTCCCGCAGCCGCGCCAACAGGTAGTTCGCGTTCAGCACGGCCGTCTCGGACATCTCCCGCAGCCCCGGCCCGTACGAGCGGATGTACGCATACGAGCGGACGAAGACGCCGAACGGGCCCGTGAAGCCGCGCACCTTCCCGATCGACTTCGGCCGGTCGTGGTCGAGCCGGAACGTCTCGCCGTCGCGGACGACCGCGGGCACCGGCAGGAAGGGCTCGAGCCTCTTGCGGACGACGACCGGGCCGCCGCCGGGGCCGCCGCCGCCGTGCGGCTGCGAGAACGTCTTGTGCAGGTTGATGTGGACGATGTCGAAGCCCATGTCGCCCGGCCGGGAGATCCCGCAGACGGCGTTCAGGTTGGCGCCGTCGTAGTAGAGGAGCGAGCCGGCCTCGTGGAAGATCTTCGCAACGTCCTCGATGTGCTCGTCGAAGAGCCCGAGCGTCGAGGGGTTCGTCAGCATCAGCCCGGCGGTCCGCTCGCTCACCTTCGCCCGCAGGTCGTCCAGGTCGAGGTTACCGCGCGCGTCGGTCGCGACCTTCTCCAGCTTGTAGCCCGCCATCGTCACGCTCGCCGGGTTCGTCCCGTGGGCCGTGTCGGCGGTGATGATCGTGTCGCGCTGCTCGCCCTCGCCGATGTCCTCGAAGTAGGCGCGCATCAGCATCAACCCCGTCAGCTCGCCCTGGGATCCGGCGGCAGGCTGGAGCGAGCAGGCATCGAGGCCCGCGACCTCCTGCAGGATCCCCTGCAGGCGCCACATCAGCTCGAGCGCGCCCTGGGCGCCGTCTTCCTCCTGGTGCGGGTGGAGGTCCTTGAAGCCCGGCAGCGCGACGACCCGCTCGTTCACGCGGGGGTTGTGCTTCATCGTGCAGCTCCCGAGCGGGTAGAAGCCGTTGTCGATCCCGTAATTGCGGTTCGAGAGCGCGGTGAAGTGGCGGACGAGCTCGGGCTCCGCGACCTCGGGGAGGCGCGGCGGCTCCTCGCGCCGGAGCGCGGCGGGAACCTCGGCGGTCGGGAGGTCGTAGCGGGGCAGCGACGACGCCCGGCGGCCCGCCTCGCTCTGCTCGAAGATCAGCTTCACGCGGTCACCTCCGCCAGCACCTCAGCGAGCCGGTCGATGTCCGCCGGCGAGCGCTTCTCCGTCACCGCCACAAGCAGGACATCGTCCATGCCCGGGTAGTCGCGGCCGAGCGCATAGCCAGGGTGGACGCCGTGCTTACGGGCCGCCGCGATCGTCTCGCGGGCGTTGCCGGGTACCCGGACGGCGAGCTCCTTGAACGGGGTCGTACCGGGGAACGCAGCGGGGAGGCCGAGCCGCTCGCCGGCGTAGGCGGCGAGGCTCATGCACGTCTCGCCGATCTCGCGCAGCCCCTGCGGGCCGAGCCAGGAGAGGTGGACGAGCCCGGCGAGCGCGAGCAGGGTCTGGTTCGTGGTCATGTTCGAGGTCGCCTTCTCGCGCCGGATGTGCTGCTCCCGGGTCTGCAGCGTCAGCACGTAGCCGCGCTCGCCCTCGAGGTCGGTCGTCTCGCCGATGATCCGGCCGGGCAGGCGCCGGATGTACTCCTGCTTCGACGCGAGGAATCCGTAGTGCGGCCCCGCGTAGGACTGGTAGTTGCCCGCGCTCTGGCCCTCGCCGATCGCGAGGGCGCAGCCGTAGTTGCCGGGCGCCTCGAGGACGCCGAGCGAGACCGGGTCGACGTGCGCGACCGCGAGCGCGCCCGCATCGTTCGCGGCGGCGGCGAGCTCGGGTGCCTGCTCGAGGACGCCGAAGAAGTTGGGCTGCTGGAAGATGACCGCCGCGGCGCCCTCGGCGGCCGCGCGGACGGCGGCGGGGTCGGTCCGACCTCCCTCGTGCGGGACCTCGACGACCTCGAGGCCGAATCCGACGGCGTAGGTCTTGACCACCTGGCGCACCTGCGGGTTCAGGGTCTCGGCGAGCACGACCTTCTTCCGGCCGGTCGCATCGCGCGCGACGAGGCAGGCGTCGGCGGCGACGGTCGTCCCGTCGTAGCCGGACGCGTTCGAGACGTCCATCCCCGTCAGCTCGCAGATCGCGGTCTGGTACTCGAAGATCGCCTGGAGGACGCCCTGGCTCATCTCCGGCTGGTACGGCGTGTACGCGGTCAGCAGCTCACCGCGCTGGAGGACGGCGTCGACGACCGCGGGGACGTAGTGGTCGTAGATCCCGGCGCCGAGGAACGAGAGCTCCTTCGTCGTGTCGACGTTCTTCGCCGCGAGCTCCTCCAGATGCCGAACGAGCTCGGGCTCCGAGAGGGCGGGCTCGAGGTCGAGGCGCCCCTGGAAGCGGACGTTCGGCGGGATGTCGCGGAAGAGCTCCTCGACGGAGGAGACGCCGATCGCCGCGAGCATCGTCTCGCGGTCGGCGTCGGTCAGCGAGAGCTGGCTCAAGACTCGTCGACCAAGGTCTTGTACGCGGACGGCTCAAGGAGCGTGTCGACCTCGGAGGGGTCGGAGAGGCGAACGCGGATCAGCCAGCCTTCGCCATAGGGATCCTCGTTCACGGTCTCCGGGGCTCCGACGACCTTCTCGTTCACCTCGAGGATCTCGCCGGAGAGCGGCGCGATCACGTCGGAGACGGCCTTGACCGACTCGACCTCGCCGTAGGAGGCGTCCTTCGTCACGGTCGCTCCGACCTCGGGGGCCTCGAAGTGGACGAGCTCGCCCAGGGCCTCCTGCGCGAACCAGGTGACGCCGAGCGTCGCCTCGTCCCCGTCGATCCGCGCCCAGTCGTGCTGGGGGTGGTACTTGAGCCCCTCGGGGTAGCTCTCCTCTGCGGCCACGCGTCCTACTCCTCTCGCTTGTAGATCGGCTTGGGAACGACGCTCGCGCGGCGGTCCTTGCCGCGGACGTCGATCTGGAGCTCGGTGCCGGGCGCGGCGCTCCCGGCCGGGACATAGGCCATCCCGATTCCGCGGTCGAGCATCGGCGAATGGGTGCCGCTCGTGACCTCGCCGCCGCCGGCGATCGCCATCCCGCTCCGGGGGACCGCCTTCTCGTCCATCACGAACGCGACGAGCTTCCGCTCGGGGCCGGCCTCCGCGATCCGGCGGAGCGCCTCGACGCCGGTGAACTCTTTGGCGAGCGCGACCGTCCAGCCGAGGCCGGCGGAGAGCGGGTCGGTGTCGGGGGTGATGTCGTTGCCGTGCAGCGGGTAGCACGCCTCGAGGCGCAGCGTGTCGCGCGCGCCGAGGCCGGCCGGGGTGACCCCCGCGGCGAGGACGGCGTCCCAGAGCACGACCGCGTCCTCCGTGGCGCACATCAGCTCGACGCCCTGCTCGCCGGTGTAGCCGGTGCGGGCAACCATCACCTCGACGCCGCCGACCTCCCCCATCGCGTGGGTGAACGGCTTTGCCTCCGGCAGCCCCAGCCGCTCGACGGCGCGCGGGCCCTGGACGGCGAGGAGCGCGTACTCGTCGGACGCGTCCCGGACCTCCGAGCCGCGGATCTCGCCCTCCTTCAGCCAGGCGTAGACGGGTTCGCGGTTGGACGCGTTGCAGACGATCAGGAAGTGGAAGGGGTCGATCCGGTAGACGATCAGGTCGTCCACGATTCCGCCTCGCTCGTTCGTGAGCAGCGTGTACTGGGCGCGGCCGTCGCCGATCTTGCCGAGGTCGTTCGAGAGCAGCGACTGGAGCAGCTCCTCGGCCTTCGGCCCCTCGACGTGGATCTCGCCCATGTGGGAGACGTCGAAGACGCCGGCGTCGGAGCGGACCGCGCGGTGCTCCGGGATCACGCCCTCGTACTGCACCGGCATCTCCCAGCCGGCGAAGGGGACGAGCCGCGCGCCGGCCGCTAGATGGCGCTCGTGCAAGGGCGTTCTCAGCAAGGTCTGCACGGCCCGACTGTAACGACTCCCAGACGCACGACGCCCCGGCAAGCCGGGGCGTCGGACCGGGTCTCCTGGGCTGACCGGGCAGTCAGCCAAGAGGGCATGAGCGGCTTCTACCGCCCCGCCCGGAAACGAAACCTCGCGCTAGCTCTCGCGGAGGAAGGAGGGGATCTCGAGCTCGGTGTCGGACGGCTCGGGACGGCTCGGCGCGGGGGAGCCGGGCGTCGCCTGCGTCGGCGTCTCGACGCGGCGGCGGCGGCGGTTGGCGCCGAAGCCGGTCGCGATCACGGTGACCCTGACCTCGTCGCCGAGCGACTCGTCGATCACGGCGCCGAAGATCACGTTCGCGTTCGCGTCGGCCGCACTCGTCACGACCTCGGCGGCCTCGTTGACCTCGAAGAGGCCGAGCTCCGTGCCGCCGGTGATGTTGAGGAGGATCCCGGTCGCCCCATCGACCGACTGCTCGAGCAGCGGCGAGGAGACGGCCGTGCGGGCGGCTTCGGCGGCGCGGTTCTCGCCGGAGGCGGTGCCGATCCCCATCAGGGCGGAGCCGGCGTCGCGCATGATCGTGCGCACGTCGGCGAAGTCGAGGTTGACGACGCCGGGGACGGTGATCAGGTCGGTGATCCCCTGGACGCCCTGCCGAAGGATGTCGTCCGCGATCCGGAAAGCCTCGGTCACGGGCGTCTTCTTCTCGACCACCTGGAGCAATCGGTCGTTCTCGATCACGATCAGGGTGTCGACGCGGTCGCGGAGGTTCTGCGTCCCCTGCTCGGCCTGGCTCGCGCGGGTGCGCCCCTCGAAGCCGAACGGCTTCGTGACGACGCCGACGGTCAGCGCGTCGAGCTCGCGGCCCAGTTCTGCCACGATCGGCGCCGCGCCGGTGCCGGTGCCGCCGCCCTCGCCGGCCGTGACGAAGATCATGTCGGCGCCCTTGAGCGCCTCCTTCAGCTCGTCGCGGCTCTCCTGCGCGGCCGCCTGGCCTACGTTCGGATCTGCGCCGGCGCCGAGGCCGCGGGTGGCCTTCGAGCCGATGTGGATCTTCACGTCGGCGTCCGCCATCAGCAGCGCCTGGGCGTCCGTGTTCACGGCGATGAACTCGACGCCGCCGACGCCTGCGTCGACCATGCGATTGACGGCGTTCGTGCCGCCGCCGCCGACTCCGACGACCTTGATCACGGCGAGGTAGTTGCCGGTTGTGTCTCTCATAGCGGGGGGCTCCATGACGTTGGCTCGAGGGCGCTCAACCTGAAGCTCGAGTCGAGGATCGGGTACGTATCGTACCGTTCCCTGTCGAGGGTATGTCTCCTTGTCGGCACTGTCAACGCGAGTCTTGAGTCGAGGTCGAGTCTCAAGGCTTTACCTCTACCTGAGAGTCGAGGGTTGAACCGAAGACCGGACGCTGGGGGACGCTGACGTCGAGGTACCCCCCGGACGAGCCCACGGCGGCCAGGATCCGGCGCGCGATCTCCAGCTTCAGAGCCCGGTCGGAGCGGTCGCCGAGGCGGAGCTCGAGCCCGGAGCGGAGCACGAGCGTCAGCTCCTCCTCATTCGCCCGGACAGCGGTGACGCGGAACGAGAGCGGGCGCCGGACGAGCGGCACGACCGCGTAAACCGCCGCGCGGACGTCACCGGCGACGGGCTTGCCCAGCTCGATCTCGGTCTTGCGGGGGAGCCAGATCCGCGGCAGCCCGGCCCGGTCGCCCTTGCGGAGCTCGGTCAGGACCCGCCCGCTGGCTCCGACGAGCCACGAGGAGCCGCCCCGGCGGAGGACCGCAACGGGGCGCTCGGGGACGACGGTGGCGGTGAGGGTGTGCGGGAACGCGCGGTCGAAGCTGACGGAGGAGACGGTCGGGACGGCCTCGACCCGGCGCCGGAGCGCCGCGAGGTCGAGCGCGAGGAGGCTCTGCCCGCGCGAGGACGCGAGTGCGGTGCGCACGTCGGTCGCAACGTGGGCTGGGGCGCCGCGGACGGTGACCGACTCGACCGCGAAGGCGGACGTGCCCCGGGCGAGCGCGTAGGCGCCTGCGGCCGCCGCGAGGATCAGGAGGCCCGTCAGGATCGAGGGCCCGGAGGGAGCGAAGCGCGCGAGCTCGAGGCGTCCCGCGGCCGCACGCGGCGGCGCCGCGACGGCGACCGCACGGGCCCGCGGGCGGGCACGCGCTCTCGTTGGCTTTCTGCCGGCCACGAGGGCGAGTTCGCCGCCGCTCCGCCGGCTCCTACGTCGAGGGCAGCTCGATCGCACCGAGAAGCTCGACCTCATGCCGCAACTCGACGCCGTAGGTCTCGCGGGCCCGGCGCCGCGCCTCCCCCATCAGCGCGAGCGCGTCGGCCGTCGTGGCGCCGCCGGCGTTCTCGATGAAGTTCGCGTGCATCGACGAGATCAGCGCGCCGCCGACCGCGTGGCCCTTGAGCCCGCACGCCTCGAGCATCCGGCCGGCGCCGAGCTCGTGCTCGGGATTCTTGAAGACGCTCCCGAAGGTGCGCTTGTTCGTCGGCTGGGTCGCCTTGCGGCGCACGACGAGCTCGGCCACCTCGGCCCTGATCTCCGCGGTCGGGCGAGGGCGCAGCCGGTACTCGACCCGTGCGACCACCTGGCCGTGCTCGAGGTTCGAATGGCGGTAGGAGAGGCCGAGCTCTGCCGGCGTCAGCCAGCCCGAGCCGTCTCGGGTGACCACGAGCGCCCGGACGAGAATCTCGCTCCAGTCGCTCCCGTACGCCCCGGCGTTCATCCAGACGCCACCCCCGGCCGTGCCCGGGATCGCGCAGGCGAACTCGAGTCCGCCGAGGCCCGCGCCGCGCGCGTGGTGGAGGCAGACGGCGTTCGAGGCGCCGCCCCCGGCGGTGAGCACGTCGCCGTCGCTCCCGACCGCAGCGAGCTCGCCCGCGAGCTTGAGCACGAGCGCCTCCACGCCCGCGTCGGCGGCGAGCAGGTTCGAGCCGTGCCCGACGGTCGCGACCGCGAGGCCACGCTCGGCCGCCCACGCAAGCGCTTCCTCCAGCTCGCCGAGCGTCGCGGGCCGAGCGAACGCCCGCGCCGGGCCGCCGGTGCCGATCGTAGTCAGCCGCGCCAGCGCGATGCCTTCCTGGATCTCGGTCACGCGCCCTCCAGGATCAGCCTGCCGGCCTGGTCGACGTCGCCGGCCCCGAGCGTGAGGACGAGATCGCCGGAGCGCGCCCAGGCGCGCACGATCGCGGCGCCGCTCGCCACGCTCGGCGCCCAGCCGGCGCGCAGGCCGGGCCGGAGCGCCTCGAGCACGAGGCGGCCCCCGACGCCGGCGACCGGCTCCTCGCGGGCGCGGTAGATCTCGGTCACGACGACGCCGTCCGCCGTCGAGAGCGCGGCCCCGAACTCGTGGGCGAGGTGGCGCGTCCGGGAGTACAGGTGCGGTTGGAAGAGGACGAGCACGCGACCTTCGGTGCGCTCACGGGCAGCGGCGATCGTGGCCCCGATCTCGGAGGGATGGTGGGCGTAGTCGTCCACGACGATGACACCGTCGCGCTCCCCCACGACCTCGAAGCGGCGGCCCGCCCCGCGGAAGCGCGCGAGCACGGGCTCGGCGTCGGCGCGGGCGACGCCCGCAAGCTCGAGAGCCGCCAGCGCAGAGGCCGCGTTGCGCCGGTTGTGCTCTCCGGGGATCGCGAGCTCGAACGCCACCGGCTCGAGCTCCCAGCCGCGGACGACCTGCGGGACCTCGGCGAGCCAGCGTGCGAAGAGCTCCTCGACCTCGGCGGAGGAGGAGAAGGTTGCGTGGTGGTCGAGCTCGATGTTCGTGACGACGGCGATCTGAGGGCGCAGCCGCTCGACGGTCCGGTCCGATTCGTCTCCCTCGACCACGAGCCAGCCCTCCCCCGCGCCGGCGTTCGCGCCGAGCTGCGGGATCTCGCCGCCGACGAGCCACGCGGGATCGAGACCGAGCTCGGCCAGGACGAACGCGATCATCCCCGTCGTCGTCGTCTTGCCATGCGCGCCGGAGACGACGATCGAGGGCTGCAGGGTGACGAGCTCGGCGAGGAACGTGGCGCGGTCGCCGCCCTCGACGCGGCCCGCGTAGGCGGTCGAAACGATCGTCTCCCAGCCGTCCGGCACGACCGGCTCCTCACCGAGCTCGACCCTGACGCCGTCGAGGCCGCGGAGATAGGGCGTCTCGACCCGGTCCCAGCCGCCCACCTCGGCGCCGCGCGCGCGGGCGAGCGCCGCGTACGAGGAGAGGCCGGCGCCGCCGATCCCGACGAACCAGAGCCGGCGCCCGTCCAGCCGGCCGACCTCAACGGCGGGCAAGCGCGATCAGCTCCTCCGCGATCTCGTCCGCGGCATCCGGCCGGGCCATCGCACGCATCGCCTCGCTCATCGCCTCGAGCCGCTCCGGGTCGGCGAGCAGCTCCTCCACGAGCGCCGGGATCCGCTCCAGCTCGGCCTCGGGGACGACGACGGCGCCGCCGCCCTCCTCGAAATGCCTCGCGTTCAGCGTCTGGTGGTCGGCGGTCACGTTGGGCGAGGGCACGAGCACGGCGGGCGCACCGACGGCCGCGAGCTCCCAGACGGTGCCGCCGGCACGCGAAAGGGTCAGATCGGCCGCCTCCGCCGCGAGCCCGAAGTCGTCCACGAACGGGAGCAGCCGGTACTCCGGGCGCGAGACCCTGCTCGCGAGCTCGTCGTGGTAGCGGCGTCCGGCGAGGTGGAGCACGGCGGGGCCGGACGCGCCCCAGGCGCGCAGCGCGAGCTCGTTCAGCGCCTGCGCGCCCTGGCTGCCGCCGGCGACGAGGAGCACGTGCCCCTCCTCCGGCAGCCCCAGCTCTCGCCGCGCCTCCGCCCGCAGGCGAGCGGTGCGGGCGGGCACCGGCCTCCCCGTCACCGCGACCTTGGGCCCGGAGCGGCCCGGGATCGCATAGGAGAGGAAGAGCCGGCGGGCGAAGGGAGCCGCAAGCCGGTTCGCGAGGCCGAGGTGCGCGTCCGCCTCGGTCAACGCGGCCGGGATCCCGCGCAGGCGTGCCGCGAGCACCATCGGCCCTGCGACGAAGCCGCCGCCCCCGAGGACGACGTGCGGACGGCGGCGGCGGAGGATCGCGAGACACTCCACCGGCGCGCGGGCCGCGAGGCCGAGGGCGCGCAGGAGCGCCAGCGAGGGACGGCGCGGGAACCCCGTGACGCGGAAGGGATCGAACTCGTACCCGGCGGCCGGGACGAGCTCAGCCTCGACGCGATCCGGCGACCCGGCGAACGTCACCGTGACGCCGCGCTGCCGGAGCGCTGCGGCGATCGCGAGCGACGGCAGGACGTGCCCGGCCGTTCCGCCGCTTGCGATCAGGCACCGCAGCTCGTTGGGGCGCGCGCTCATCGACAGCGATGTTAAGGAGGATCCCGACGGAGCCGAGCAGGACCACGAGGCTGGAGCCTCCGTAGGAGACGAACGGGAGCGGGATCCCGGTCAGCGGCGCCACCCCGAGCACGGCGGCGAGGTTGACCGCGGCCTGCCCGCAGACGAGCGAGGTGATCCCGGCGGCGAGCAGCTTTCCGAACGGGTCGCGGCACTTGAGCGCGACCGTGAAGCCGGCGAACGCGAACGCCGCGAAGGCGGAGATCACGAGGGTCGTCCCCACGAGGCCGAGCTCCTCGCCGACGATCGCGAAGATCATGTCGGTGTGCGCCTCGGGGAGGTAGTTGATCTTCTGGATCCCGTGCCCGAGCCCCTCCCCGGTCAGCCCGCCGGAGCCCATCCCGATGATCGCCTGGACGGTCTGGAAGCCGGCTCCCTGCGCGTCCTGCCACGGGTCGAGGAAGCTGAGGAAGCGGGCGCGGCGGTAGGGCTCGATCCAGATCGCGATCAGCCCCGCCGAGGCGGCGAGCCCGGTGGCGGCGGTGAGGGTCGCCGTGGGGACGCCGGCGACGACGAGCATCCCGGCGAGCATCAGCATCAGCGCAATCGTCGTCCCGAGGTCGGGCTGGAGCATGATCAGCCCCGCGAAAAGCGCCGTCAGCATCCCGATCGGCTTCCACAGCTCGCCGAGCGAGCGCGGCGGCCCGTTTCGGGCCAGGTACGCCGCGGCCCAGATGAGCAGGGCCAGCTTGGCCAGCTCGGAGGCCTGAAACGAGGCCGGCCCGAGGTTGAGCCAGCGCTTGGCGCCGTTGATCTGCGGCGCGACCGCGAGCGTGAGGACGCAGAGACCGAGCGCGGTGAGGACGAGCCCCGGCGCGAGCAAACGGAGGCGCCGGTTATCGAAGCGCGACGCCGTCACCATCAGCGCGATTCCCGCGCAGGCGTAGACCACCTGGCGCTTGAGGTAGTTCATCGGGTCGCCGTTCCCGATCGCCGCGGCGGCCGAGGTGGCGCTGTAGACCATCACCAGGCCGAAGGCGACGAGGCTGAGGGTGACGAGGACGAGGATCCTCTGCGAGACCTGCCCCGACTTCACGCTGTGTCCTTCATCTAGGGGAGGTTCAAGACGAGCCTGCCGAACTCCTCTCCGCGGTGCTCGAAGTCCCTGAACTGGTCGAAACTCGCGCAGGCCGGCGAGAGCAGGACGATCTCCCCCGGTCCGGCGGCCGAGGCTGCCTCGGGGACGGCGCGCTCGAGGGTCGTCGAGATCAGGAACGGGACGCTGGCATAGCCGAGCGCGGTCGCAAGCGGCTCCGCCGCCTCCCCGATCAGGTACGCCGTGACCACGTTCGCCCGGGCGATGTCCGCCGCGAGCTCGTCGAAGCTCTCGCCCTTGAGCGACCCACCGAGGATCAGATGGAGCGGGTCGGCGAACGCGGCGAGCGCCCGCCGCGCCGCAGCCGTGTTCGTCGCCTTCGAGTCGTTGACGAAGCGGACGCCGCGACGCTCGGCCACCAGCTCCAACCGGTGTGGCACCCCCTCGAAGGTCCGGAGGCCCGCGGCGATCACGTCCTCCGCAGTTCCGAGCGCGCGGGCGGCCGCCGTCGCCGCAGCCGCGTTCTCGCGGTTGTGGGCGCCGGGGATCAGCGGCTCGGCGGGCAGCTCGTCGTCGGCCGCGAACTCGACGACCCGGCCCTCGCCGGGCACCGGCCCGAAGCCACGCGGGACGACCGCGACGGCCGCGCGCTCGAAGACGCGGAGCTTCGCCGCCCGGTAGGCCTCGAGGCTGCCGTGGCGGTCGAGGTGGTCGGGCTCGAGGTTGAGGAGCACGGCGACCGCGGGCGCGAACGCCTCGACGTCCTCGAGCTGGAAGCTGGAGACCTCGCAGACGACCGGTGCGCCCGGCTCGACGGTTCCCACGAGCTCGGTCAGCGCGCGCCCGACGTTCCCGGCCACCGGGGCGCCGAGGATGTGGCCGAGCAACTCGCTCGTCGTCGTCTTCCCGTTCGTGCCGGTGACCGCGACCAGGGGGTTGTCGAGCAGGCGGGCGCCGAGTTCGATCTCCGACCAGACCGGGATCCCGCGCTCGCGCGCCGCCGCCGGGAGCGCTGCGTCGCCGCGGACGCCGGGGCTCTTGACGAGCACGTCGATCCCGTCCAGGAGGCCGAGGTCCTCGTCGTTCCCGAGCGTCCGGTCGGCCACGACCACCTCAACGTCCTCCCCGTCCAGCCCGTGCCCCTCGAGCGCCGCCTGCGCGGCCCGGCCGGAGCGCGCCAGCCCGAGCACGAGGACCCGCCTCACAGCCGGAACTGGAGGTAGTAGCGGTAGTAGAGGACGAAGCCGCAGGCGCAGAGGATCGCGGCGACGATCCAGAAGCGGACCATGATCTTCGTCTCCGACCACGCCTTCATCTCGAAGTGGTGGTGGAGCGGCGCCATCAGGAAGACGCGCTTCCCGGAGTACTTGAACGAGAGCACCTGGATCATCACGGAGAGCGCCTCGACGAGGAAGATGCCACCGATCAGGAGCAGCAGCGCCTCGGTGCCGGTGACGATCGCGAACCCGGCGAGCGCGCCTCCGAGCGCCATCGAGCCGGTGTCGCCCATGAAGACCTCGGCGGGGAAGCTGTTGTACCAGAGGAACCCGACCGCTCCCCCCACGAGCGCCGCGGCGAGGATCGCCAGATCGAGCTGGAACGCGGAGCGCTCGCCCGAGGCGGGCGCCGAGCGGATGTAGCCGATCACGTTGATCGAGAGGAAGGTCATCAGCGCGATGATCGCGGTGCCGGCGGCGAGCCCGTCCAGGCCGTCCGTGAGATTGACGCCGTTCGCCGCGCCCGCGATCACGAAGAAGAGGAAGCCGTAGAAGGCGTACGAGAGCGGCAGGTCGACGTCGACGATCGGCAGGTAGACCGAGGTGCCGACGCGTTCCTGCTCGTGGACGGCGACCCCGACGACGGCCGTGATCGCAAGGATCCCGAGCAGCTTCCAGCGGCCAGGCAGGCCAAGCGACCGTCGGTGCCGCAGCTTGATGAAATCGTCGAGGAAACCGATCGCGCCGCAGGCGACGGTGACGAAGAGCACCGTCAGGGCCGGGAGCGTGTAGCTGGAGAGCGCGAGGAACGGAAGCAGGGCGCAGAGCAGGATCAGGAGGCCGCCCATCACCGGCGTCCCCTGCTTGACGACGTGCCCGGCCGGCCCTTCCTCCCGGATGGGCTGCCCGAGCTCGTTCCGGCGGAGGAACTCGATGAACTTGGGGCCGATCACGATCGAGATCACCATCGCGATCAGCCCGGCAATGAGGACGCGGACCATTACCCGGGTCCCTTCGCCAGGGCCGGGGCCACCCCTTCGAGCGCGAGCGCCCGCGAGGCCTTGACGAGAACGATCGCGCCCGGTTCGGCGAGCTTGCGCAGGGCCGCGATCGCGGAGGCAGCGTCGGGGACGGTGAGCGGCGCCCCGTAGCCCGTAGCGAGCTCGCCGACCCCCACGACGTGAATTCCGAGCTCACGGGCGAGGTCCCCGATCTCGGCGTGGTAGCGGGCGGTGTGCTCGCCCAGCTCGGCCATCCCGCCGAGGACGGCGACCTTCCGGGTCTGGCCTCGGCGGGCGAGATCCTCGAGCGCGGCCCGCATCGAGGTCGGGTTCGCGTTGTAGGCGTCGTTGATCACGAGCCCGCCTCCCGGTAGGGGCAGCTCCTCCCCGCGCCAACGCGAGAGCTCGACGCGGTCTGCCCCCTCCTGCAGCCGGTCGAGCGGCAGCCCAAGCGCGTCGTAGGCGTGCAGGGCGGTGAGCGCGTTCTGCGCCTGATGACGGGAGCGGAGCGGAAAGCGGATCCGGGTGCCTGCGAAGGCGACGTAGGCGCCGTCCTCGCGCAATTCGACGTCGACCTCCCCCACGCGTCGAACCTCGAGGTCGGAACGCAGATACGGCTCCAGCTCCGCCGCGCGCGGCACGACGGCGATCCCGCCTTCCGGGAGGGCGTCGACGAGCTCGGCCTTCGAGCGGGCGACGCCGTCGACCGAGCCCACGAGCTCGAGGTGGACGGGGCCGATCGCGGTGATCACGCCGACGTCGGGGCGGGCGATCTCGCAGAGCTCGGCGATCTGGCCGAAGCCGCGCATCCCCATCTCGACGAGGCAGAGCTCGGTGTCGGGCTCGAGCAGGCCGAGCGTGAGCGGGACGCCGAGCTCGGCGTTCTCGCTGGCCCGGGTGGCCACCGTGCGCGCGACCGGGGCGCAGAGCGCGGCGAGGATGTCCTTCGTCGAGGTCTTGCCCGTCGAGCCCGTGATCCCGACGACGCGCGCCTGGCTTCGGCTGCGCAGCGCGCGGCCGATCGCGGCCATGGCGGCGTGCTCGTCGTCGGGGACGAGCGTCGCGGCCCCGGCCGCCCGCGCCTGCCCGACGAAGGCGCGGCCGCCGCGGATCGCGACAAAGAGGTCGCTCGGGCCGGCCGTCCGCGAATCGATCGTGAGGCCGGTCGCGTCCCCGTCGCCCTGGAGGTCGCCCAGCCCCTCGAGCTCGCGAAGCGGCAGCGGGATCACGCGCCGGCTACCAGCGGGCGCAGCGCGTCGCGCGCGACTTCGCGGTCGTCGAACGGATGCTTCTCGCCGGCGATCTCCTGTCCCTGCTCGTGGCCCTTGCCGGCGATCACGACGACGTCGCCGGGCGCGGCGAGCGAGATCGCGCGCGCGATCGCCGAGCGCCGGTCGGGGTCGATCTCCACGTCCATCCCCGCACCTTGGAGCACGTCCTGGATGATTGCCAGCGGCTCCTCGCTGCGCGGGTTGTCGGAGGTAACGATCGCCACGTCGGCGAGGTCGGCCGCGACCTTGCCCATCAGCGGCCGTTTCCCGCGGTCGCGGTCGCCGCCGGCGCCGAAGACGACGAGGACGCGCCCGTCCGTGAGGTCGCGGGCCGTCCGGAGGACGTTGTCGAGCGAGTCGGGCGTGTGGGCGTAGTCGACGATCACCGCGAAGCCCTGGCCCTCGTCGACCGCCTCGAAGCGGCCGGGGATCCCGTCGAGCGCCTCGATCCCAGCCTGGATCTCGTCCTCCGCGAGATCGAGCAGGATCCCGGCTGCGACGGCGCCGAGCACGTTCTCGACGTTGAAGCGGCCACGCAGGCGCGAGCGGATCTCGATCCCGCCCGCCCGGAAGCGCGCGCCCGAGGTGTCGAGCTCGAGATCCTCCGGCCGGATCTCGGCGTCCTCGGCGAACCCGAAGGTGAGGAGGGGGGCGCGGCGAACGTCCTCGAGCTCCTGGGCGAGCCGGCGGCCCCACTCGTCGCCGATGTTGACGGCGGCGGGCGGCGGTGCCGGACCGGCGAAGAGCCGCCGCTTCGCCCGGAAGTAGTCGTCCATCGTCTCGTGGAAGTCGAGGTGATCCTGGGTCAGGTTCGTGAACACGAGCACGTCGAAGCGGACCCGGTCGAGCCGGTGCAGGACGGACGCGTGGGAGGAGGCTTCGAGGGCGACGCTACGGTCGCCCGCGTCGAGCATCTCGCGAAACGTGCGCTGGAGGTCGATCGCCTCCGGGGTCGTCCGCTCGACCTCCCGCACCTGGCCGCCGATCCGGCTCTCGACCGTGCCGAGCAGACCGGGTCTGCGTCCTGCGGCGGTGAGGATCGCGTGGAGGAGGAAGGCGGTCGTGGTCTTCCCGTTCGTGCCGGTGACCCCGGCGACCTCGAGCTCGCGGGTCGGTTCTCCGAAGAAGATGTCCGCCGCCGTCGCCATCGCCGCCCGGGCGTCGCGGACGACGAGCTGCGGCACCTCGAGCTCGAGCGCGCGCTCGACGACGAGGGCGACCGCACCTCGGGCGATCGCGTCGGCGGCGAAGTCGTGCCCGTCGGCGACCGAGCCGGGCACGCAGAAGAACGCGGCGCCCGTCGCGACCCTGCGCGCGTCGTAGGCGAGGTCTCGCACCTCGGCGGGACCCGGACCGAGGACCGCCTCCGGCGCGAGCGCTTCGATCAGGCGCTCCAGCTCCATGAGCGGGAAAACCTACCGTGAGGGGACGGCGTCCGGCGGGACCTCGAGCTCCTGGAGGCCGAACTGGGCGATCTTGGAGAAGGCCGGCGCGGCCACGACGCCGCCCCAGATCGCCGTCCGCGGCTCGTCGATCAAGACGAGAACGACGAGGCGCGGGTCCTTGGCCGGGACGATCCCGACGAACGAGGCGACGTAGCGGGAGGTCGAGTAGCCGCCCGGCTCCGGCTTGGCGGCGGTTCCCGTCTTCCCGGCGACCGTGTACCCCGGGATCGCCGCGGCGGCGCCGGTGCCGCCCTCGGCCGAGACGACGTCGCGGAGCATCGTCATCACCTGGGCCGAGACGACGCGCGAGACGATCCGCTTGCTCTTCGCATGCGCGGGCTTCATCCCGCCGATCCGGTCGACGAGGTAGGGCTGGTGCAGGATGCCGCCGTTCGCCAGGGCCGCGTAGGCGGCGGCCATCTGGATCGGCGTGACCGCGATCCCCTGGCCGATCGGAACGTTCCCGATCGTCGAGCCGGACCAGAACGAGGGCAGGATCCCGGCCGACTCGCCCGGGTAGTCGATCCCCGTCTTCAGGCCGAAGCCGAAGCGGCCGATCCAGTCGGACAGCCGCTGCTGGCCCAGGAGCTGCGCGAGCGTGACGGTGCCGACGTTGGACGACTGCGAGAGGATCTGCGCAACAGTCATCCGCTGGGTCGGCCGAGGCGCGTGCTCGTGGATCACCCGGTCGGCGACCTGGATCGAGGACGCGAGCGTGAACGGCGTCGACGGCGTCACGAGCTGCTCAGAGAGGACGCCCGCGACCGTGACGAGCTTGAAGGTCGACCCGGGCTCGTAAGTGTCCGTGACCGCGCGGTTCCGGCGGCGGTCGGCGGGAGCGGTGGCGAAGGCGTTCAGGTCGTAGGTCGGCGCGGTGGCCATCGCAAGCACCGCGCCGGTGGACGGGTCGAGCACGACAGCCGTCCCCGCCTTGGCGCCCGAGCTGCGAACGGTCTCGCGGAGGACGTCCTCGGCCTTCGCCTGCATCGCGTGGTCGATCGTGAGGAAGACGTCGTCGCCCTCCTCCTCGGGCTTCGTCGCGATCACGTCGATCGCCCGTCCGAGCGGGTCCTTGACGATGGTCTCGCTGCCCGGGCGGCCGGCGAGCGCGCGGTCGAGCGAGCCCTCGAGGCCCTCGAGGCCCTTATTGTCGACGCCGGCGAAGCCGAGCACCTGGGCGGCGACGGAGCGCTGCGGATACGTGCGGAGCTCCTCGGCGTAGAACCCGAGCCCGATCAGGCCCTGGCGCTCGAGCTTCGCGGCCTTGGCGGGGTTCGCCTTGCGCTTGACGTAGACGAAGTGGCGGGTCTTGTCGGCCAGCTCGGTCGCGAGCTTGTTCGCGTCGACGCCGAGCACCTGCGCGGCCGCGGCGGCGACGCGGACGGGATCCTTGATCTGGCGCGGGTCCGCGTAGACGGTCGTCGTCTGCTCGCCGATCGCGAGCGGCTCCCCGGTGCGGTCGAAGATCGTGCCGCGCCCTGCCGGGATCGCGATCGTCTCCCGGTGCTGGCGCGAGGCCATCTCCTCGAGCGTGCCGGCCTGCACCGCCTGCAGCCAGACCGCCCGGGCGAGCGTGCCGGCGAAGACGAGCACGAACAGCGCCAGCAACAGCCGGATCCGGCGGTTCGACGAGCGGAGGGTCACCTGGGGGTGGGCGCGAGCTGCACGTATGCCGTGGAGTTCGCGTCCGCTTGCACGAGTCCTAGCCGTCGCTCGGCCTGCGACTCGATCCTGGCGCCGGCGGCGGCGCTCGAGAGCTGGGAGCGGAGGCGCGCGTTGTCGGCGCGGAGCTGGACGCGCTCGCGCCCCAGCCCGTCGAGCCTGACGTTCAGCTGGAGAACGGCGACGTTGACCGCGACGACCCCCGCCAGCAGCGCGCCGACGAGGACGATCCACACGACGCCCCCAAAGGCCTTGGGGCGAGGAGCCGCCTTCGGGCGGGCGGCGGGCTTCGGCCGGCGCCGTGGAAGCGCGGGCGCTTCCGCCGGGGCGTTCGACCAGGCGACCATCAGACCTTCACCGCCGCGCGGAGCTTCGCCGAGGCCGAGCGCGGGTTCTGCTCGAGCTCGCGGGCGCCGGGCCGGACCGGCTTCCGGGTCAGGTCGCGCAGCACCGGCTCGTTCCCGCAGTTGCAGATCGGGAATTCGGGCGGGCAGGTGCAGCCGCGCGCCTGCTCGCGGACGTACTGCTTGACGATCCTGTCCTCGAGCGAGTGGAAGCTGATGACGGCGATGCGGCCTCCGGGTCGGAGCATCCGCACCGCCGCCGGGAGAGCTGCCTCGAGGGCGCCGAGCTCGTCGTTGACCGCGATCCGCAGCGCCTGGAAGACGCGCTTGGCGGGATGGCCGTCCCCGAACCGGGCCGGCGTCGGGATCGCCTGCTTGATCGTGTCGGCGAGGTCGCTCGTCCGCTCGAACGGGCGCTCGGCGCGGCGACGGACGATCGCGCGGGCGATCTGCTTCGCGTACCGCTCCTCGCCGAAGCGCCGGAAGATCAGCGTCAGCTCCGGCTCCTCCGCCCCATTCACGAGCTCGCGGGCGGAGAGCTCGGCCGAGCTGTCCATGCGCATGTCGAGGGGCGCATCGGCAGCGTAGGAGAAGCCGCGCTCGGGCCGGTCGAGCTGCATCGAGGAGACGCCGAGATC
This sequence comes from Gaiellales bacterium, assembly GCA_038324115.1. GTDB lineage: Bacteria > Actinomycetota > Thermoleophilia > Gaiellales > Gaiellaceae > Gaiellasilicea. Next base: position 21,897 of record JBBQHQ010000005.1, on the reverse strand, counting down.
GAGCAGGATCGCGTCCGCCTGGACGTCGTTGGCCGCGAGCTGGTTGAGCACGAGCGAAAACTCGCCGCGCAGGAGCCGCGCCTGGACGGGAGTCGAGGCCTTGAAGCGGTCGAAGTAGGTGCGCACGGACGGATCGCGGTCGATCGCGATCAGCTTCCCCTCGCCCCGGAGCCCGGCGGAGAGCAGGCTCGAGTGGCCGCCGGCGCCGAAGGTCGCGTCGACGACGGTCTCGCCGGGCCGGACCGCGAGGAGCTCCTGCACCTCCTCGGCGAGGACCGGGACGTGGTCAGCTGCGCTTGTCTGCAAGACGTTCGGCAACATCGTCTGCGCTCCCTTCCACCTTCGTGGTGTGCTCGGCCCAGGCCGCCCGGTCCCAGATCTCGAGGTGGTCGTGCACGCCGGCGACCACGACCTCACGGCCGAGGCGCGCGTGCTTGGCGAGGGCCGGCGGGACGAGGACGCGGCCCTGCTTGTCGAGCTCGGCGTCGGCGGCCGCGGCGAAGAAGAACCGCTTCAACTCGCGCGCCTCCTTCGAGAACGGATCGAGCGGCGCCAGCCGCGCGTCGACGAGGTGCTGCCAGTCGGCGCGGGCGAACACGTCGAGGCACTCGTCCAGGCCCCGGGTGACGACGACGCCCGCTGCGAGGTCGTCTCGGAAGCGAGCCGGCAGCGTGAGCCGATTCTTCTCGTCGATGGTGTGTTCGTATGCGCCGAAGAACATGAGGTCACGGTGGCTGCGTCTCCCACTTCCCCCCACTCTAAACCACGTTCCCCCACTTGTCCACTCCAACGCGCCACAATCCCCCTTTCGAGCCACGTCGTTCCATCAGCCAAACGTGAGGGGACTGTCCCCTCACGTCTCGCTGATGCGGAGAGGACGGGTCCGGGGTGGACGGGCTAGAGGCGGACGGCGGCGGCATGGACGCCGCGGCCGGTCAGCGCGCCCGCGCCACAACGCGCAGCGAGGGCGATCGCCTCGGCATGCGGAAGGCCGCTCCCGAGCCCGAAGGCGAGACCGGCGGCGAAGCAGTCGCCGCACCCGTAGGCGTCCACGACCGGCCCCTCCGGCGTGGCGGCCGCATAGGGCCCGCCCGGCTGCGCCCAGCCACCGAGCGCGCCGGCGGTGGAGACGGCGAGCCCGGGCACGGGCTCGAGGTCGCCGGGTTGGTAGCGCTCACGCTCGTCCTCCCCGCTCCCCGCGACGGCGTCGAGCTGGAGCCCCGCCGCAGCCAGCGTCGGCAGCTCCCGCGTGGTCGCGACGAGGACCCGCGCGAGCCTGGCCCGGCGAAGCGCGGAGACGTCGCCGCTGATGAAGAGCGCGGCGTCCGCACCGTCGAGCTCGCGCCACGGCGGCTCCTCCTCGTCACCGGCCGGCACGAGCTTCCGTCCGAGCACGGTGATCGTCCGCTCGCCGTGCTCCTCGACGTGGCAGAAAGCGCGCCGGGTCGGCTCCGGCCGGAAGGACGCATGGACGTGGATCCCCGCCGCGGCCAGCTCGGCTGTGGCCCGCTTGCCCAGCTCGTCGTCCCCGAACGCGGTGAAGAAATGCGTGTCGGCGCCAAGCCGCGCGAGCTGGAGCGCCGCGACCGCGCCGCCGCCGCCCGCCTGCGCCCACGACTCGTCCGCCTGGGCGATCGCCCCCGAGCGGGGCATCGCCTCGACGCGCGCGAACTCGACCCACTCCACGTGCCCGACCACGGCGACCTTCATCCGGGCACTCTCACAGATGCGGGCCCGGCCGCGTTAGAGGGGATGATGACGGCGGTGACAGCGATTCCCCCGTTCGAGCGCTTCTACGTCGAGCACCGCGCGATCGTGCTCGGGTTCCTGCGCAAGCGCCTGCCGCGCGAAGCCGCCGAGGATGCGTTCCAGGAGACCTTCCTGCGCGCGCTCCGCGCCTACGACCGCCTCGAGCACGGCGAGCACCTGAAGGCTTGGGTGCTGACGATCGCGGCTCGGATCATCATCGACACCGGCCGCCGCGCGAAGCCCGTCACGCACGACGTGCCCGAGATCCCCTGGGAGGACGGCCGCCCCGCCTACGCGCAGATCGAGCACCTCGCCGGGACGCTGCCGCCGACCGAGCGCGCCGCCGTCGTGCTCCGCTATGCCTACGACCTCGCCTACGACGACATCGCCGCAGCGCTGGACTCGAGCCCGGAGGCAGCCCGCCAGGCCGCCTCCTCCGGGATCCGGCGGCTGCGCGCAGGAGGGCTTGCATGACCGTCTCCCCCGATCTCGACGCCCGCTTCCGCGAGGCCGCGGCGGCCGAGGGCCTGCTCGACGTCGGCTTCGACGTCGTCGACTCGCCCGTCGGCCCGCTCCTCCTCGCCGCGACGGGTCGCGGCGTCTGCCGGATCTGGTTCCGCCCCGACCCCGAGGAGCAACTCGACGCGCTCGCCCGCACCTTCGGCCCCCGCGTCCTCCGCTCCCACCGCGCCGTCGAGCGTGCCGACCGGCAGCTCGCTGAGTACTTCGACGGCCGACGCGACACCTTCGAGCTCGACACCGACCTGCGGGGCGTCAACCCGTTCGCTGAGCAGGTGCTGACGGAGCTCGCTCGCGTGCCCTTCGGGGAGACGACGACCTACGGCGCCCTCGCGGCCAGGGTCGGCCGGCCGAAGGCCGCCCGCGCGATCGGCACGGTCATGAACCGCAACCCGATCCCGATCGTCCTCCCCTGTCACCGGGTCCTCGGCGCGAACGGCAGCCTGACCGGCTACGCGGGCGGCCTGCCGACGAAGGAGCAGCTGCTCCGGCTCGAGGGCGCGATCCTCTAGGCGCTAATCGAGCAGCTTGTAGCCGACGCCCCACACGTTGACGAGGAACCGGTCGTCAGGCGTCCGGCAAAGCTTCGAGCGCAGCCGGGAGACGTGGGAGTCCAGCGTTCTGGTTCGACAATGGCTCCGAAAACCCCAGACGTCGCGGAGGAGCTCGTCCTTGCCGAAGACCCGGCTCGGGTCGGTCGCGAGCTGCGCGAGCAGGGCGAACTCCTTGCCGGCGAGGTGCACGGGCTCGCCGCGGAGCGTGACCCGGTGGGTCGTCCGGTCGATCGAGAGCTCGCCCACATCGTGCCGGTCTGCGGCCACGGGCGCGGTCCGGCGGAGGACGGCGCGGATCCGCGCCAGCAGCTCCTCGTAGACGACAGGCCGGTGCAGATAGTCGTCGGCGCCGCGCTGGAAGGCCCGGACCCGGTCGACGGCGTCCGCCTCCTGCGGGCCGAGCACGATCACCGGCACCGAGCGGTTCCACGAGCGGCCCGGCTCGCCGTCGCGCAGGCGCGCGCACAGGGTTAGCTCGGTCGCGACGACGAGGTCGGGGCGCCGCCGCTCCACCAGCTCGAGCGCCTCCCCCTCGAAGCAGGCGCCGAGCACGTCGAAGCCGTCGGTGCCGAGCTGCCGCGCGAGATAGGCCCGGCTCTCCGGCTCTGGGTCTGCGACGACGACCGCTGTGCTCATGACTCGACGCTAGCCCGCGCCGCAGGGCTCCGCCAGATGTCCTTTGCGTCGAAAGCGTGACGCTTCGTCCCCAGCCGTCCGCTCTAGAGACGGCCGGAGCGCACGACCCCGACCAGCAGCCAAGCCCCGAGAGCGCCGGAGAGGAGGAAGCCGACGACCGAGAGCGCGTGCACCCCGAAGATCTGCGGCCCGTCCGTCGCGAAGATCCCGATCAGCGACGAGCCGAGCAGCCCGCCGGCGACGACGAGCGCGACCACGATCCGGTTGATCGCCACGTCGAGCTTGTGCATGAAGTCGTCCAGTCCCTTGTGGACGAACCCGACCTCGATCTGGCCGTCCCGCATCTCTTGGAGCACGTCGTGCACCTGGTACGGGAGCTCGCGCGCGATCCCGAGCAGCGCCCGCCCCTCCTTGCCCGCGCGCGCCGCCACCCGCCCCGGCGCGAAGCGCTCCAGCATCAGCGCCCGCGCGTACGGGCGCGCGACCTCGAAGACGTTGAAGCCGGGATAGAGCTCGATCCCGACAGAGCCGAGCGTCGCGAGCGTCTTGTCCAGCAGCACGAAGCGCGTCGGCAGCCGCAGGTTCATCGCGTAGATCAGCCCGAAGCCCTCGCGCATCACCCCGATCGGATCGATCTCGGCGAGGCTGACCCCGTAGTAGCGGTAGAAGAGATCGCGGAGCGCCGCGCGGAACTCCTCCTCCCGCTCCTTGGGATAGCGCACACCGAGGTCGGCGAGCCGGCGGGGGATCGCGTCCACGTTCTCCGTCGCGGCGTCCACGAAGAGCGCGGTCAGCTTGCCCATGTCCGCGTCGGTCAGCTTCCCGACGAGGCCGAAGTCGACGAGCCCGATCCGCGCCCCCTCCAGGACGAGGATGTTCGCCGGGTGCGGGTCGGCGTGGAAGACGCCGTGCCGGAAGATCATCTCCATCCACGTCTCGGTGATCCGGTAGGCGAGCTCGCGCCGCTCGTCGAGCGCCTGCTCGTCGAGCTCGAGGTCGGCGAGCTGGACGCCGTCGAGGAACTCGAGCGTGAGGATCCGCGCCGCCGAGTAGTCCCGGTAGAGCCTCGGGATCCGGACGAGCTCGGAGCCGGCGAAGATCCGGGCGAAGAGCTGAGCGTTCCGCGCCTCCAGCCGGTAGTCGAGCTCCTGCCGGATCGAGCGGGCGAACTCGTCCACGAGGGCCTGGGCATCGATGAAGTCGAGCGAGCGGACGCGCTCCTTGATCAGGCGCGCGGCCTGGTAGAGGAGGGCGAGGTCCGACTCCACCTGGCGGGGCGCGTCCGGCCTCTGCACCTTGACGACCACCTCGTCGCCGTTCGGGAGCGCGGCGCGGTGCACCTGGCCGATCGACGCGGCGGCAACCGGCGTCTCGTCGAAGCGGAGGAACGCCTGCTCGAGCGTCAGGCCGAGCTCGGCCTCCACGACCTCGCGCGCCTGCTCGAAGGGGAACGGGCGGACGTCGTCCTGGAGCCCGCGCAGCTCGGCGACGATGTCGGGCGGGACGACGTCAGGCCGCATCGAGAGCAGCTGCCCGAACTTGACGAACGTCGGTCCGAGCTCGTCCAGCATCTCCCGGAGCCGCCGTCCGCGTTCGGAGCCGAGCTCCGGCTGCGCCTCGACGCGCGCCGACCACGGGAGCACATCGGTCAGCCTGTGCCGCTCGAAGAAGTAGCCGAAGCCGTGCCGGACCGCGACCTGGGCGATCTCGGAGAGCCGGCCGAACGTCCGGGGGCGCGGGGGCGCGGACACCCCATCAGTGTTGCACGCTGCGCGCGGCCCGCCGGCCCGCCAGGATAGGCGCATGGACGAAGGCCTGATCCTCCTCGTCATCGGCGCCGTCCTCGCCGCGAGCATCGTCGTCGCGCTCGGCGCCGCCCGCACCGGCCTCCCCGTCCTCGTCGCCTTCCTCGGCCTCGGGATGGCGCTCGGCTCGGACGGCCTCGGGATCGACTTCGACGACGCCGAGCTCGCGCGGACGGTCGGGATCGTCGGCCTGGCGCTGATCCTCTACGAGGGCGGCCTCCAGACCTCGTGGAGGCGGCTCCGGCAGGTCGCCGTCCCCGCCGCCGCCCTGAGCACCGTCGGCGTCGTTGTCAGCGCGCTCCTGACCGGCGTGGCGGCGCGCCTGCTCTTCGACGTGACCTGGCTTGAGGCGGTCCTCCTCGGCGCGGTCGTCTCGTCGACCGACGCCGCCGCCGTCTTCGCGACGCTCCGCTTCACCCACATCCGTCGGCGCCTGGCGCGGACGCTCGAGGCCGAGTCCGGGGGCAACGACCCGATGGCGATCGCGTTGACCCTCGGGCTGATCGCCTGGATCGAGCGACCAGACGAGGAGGGCTTCCCCGAGCTCGTGCTCCTCGTCGCCCGCCAGATCGGGCTCGGGCTCGTGGTCGGGATCGCGCTCGGCTGGCTCGCGGCGTGGGTCTTCGCCCGCGTCCCCCACTCGATCGGCGCCTTCGCGCCCGTCGCGTCCGTCGCAGCGGCAGCTCTCTCCTACGGGGCGGCAGACGTGATCGGGGGCAGCGGCTTCCTCGCGGTCTACCTCGTCGGGCTCGCAGTCGGTTCGACGCCGTCCCGCTACCGGCGCCAGCTCGTGGCGTTCCACGAAGGGCTCGCCTTCCTCGCGCAGGTCGCCCTGTTCATCGTCCTCGGCCTCCTCGTCTTCCCGCGCCAGCTCGTTGAGATCGCAGCGCCGGGCCTCGCCCTCGCGGTGCTGCTCGTCCTCGTCGTCCGCCCGCTCGCCGTCTGGGTCTCGACCATCCTCTTCGGCTACGACTTCCGCGAGCGGTTGCTCCTCGGCTGGGCCGGGCTGCGCGGCGCCGTCCCGATCGTGCTCGCGACGTTCGTGCTCTCGTCGCAGGTCGATGACGCGAAGCTGATCTTCGACGCGGTCTTCTTCGTCGTCGTCGTCTCCACGATCGTCCAGGGCTCGACGCTCGAGCGGGTCGCCGGCGCCCTCGACCTGCTCTCGCCGGCGCCGCCGCCCGCGGTCGCGCCGCTCGAGGTCGGCCCCGAGAGCAAGCTCGACCTCGTCGACTTCGCCGTCGCCGCCAACCACGCGATCGCCGGCGCAGCAGTGCGGGAGACAGGCCTGCCGCGCGACGCGATCATCGCGGTGGTGATCCGCGACGGGCACGCGCTGCCGCCGCGAGGGAGCACGATGATCCATGCCGGCGACCTGCTCTACGTGCTCGCTCCGCACGCGATGCGGCGCGAGGTGGACGACGTCTTCGCCCGCTGGCGCCGCCGTATTTGAGCTAGCCGAGCGTCAGGGTGAGTAGCGCCTCGACGGTGTGCATCCGGTTCTCCGCGGACTGCCACGCGGCGCTCTGCGGCCCGTAGAGCACCTCGCCGGTGATCTCCTCGCCCACGTGCGCCGGCAGGCAGTGGAGGGCAATCGCCGCCCGGTCGGCGTGGGCGAGCAGCTCCTCGTCGACTGTGTAGCCGGCGAATGCCTGGAGGCGCGCCTCCCGCTCGGCCTCCTGACCCATGCTCGCCCAGACGTCGGTGACGACGACGTTGGCGCCCGCGACAGCCTCCTGCGGGTTGCGGACCGCGGCGATCCCGGGAGGCTCGTAGCCCTCGGGCGAGGCGCAGGCGAACTCGGCCCCGAGCAGCGCGCAGGCCTCGGCCAGCGAGACGCAGACGTTGTTCCCGTCGCCGACCCACGCGACCTTGACGCCCTCGATTCCGCCGAGCCGCTCGCGGATCGTCTGGACGTCCGCGATCGCCTGGAGCGGGTGCGCCCCGTCCGTCAGCGCGTTGAAGACGGGGATGTCGGCCAGCTCGGCGAACGTCTCCAGCTCGGCGTGCTCGTACGTGCGGATCGCGATCGCGTCGAGATAGCCCGAGAGGACGCGCGCGGTGTCCTCGATCGACTCGCCCCGCGCAAGCTGGAGCTGGTCGCCGGGCAGGTCGATCGTAGTCGCGCCCAGGTGGGCGGCGGCCGCAGCGAGCGAGACGCGCGTGCGGGTCGAGTGCTTGCGGAAGAGCAGCCCGAGCGTCCGGCCCTCGAGCGGGCGCTGGCCGCCGCGCGGCGCGCCCTTCAGCTCGTCGGTGAGGTCGAGGATCGCCTCGAGCTCGGCGGCGGTCAGGTCGGTCGTGCGCAGGAGCGAGCGGCCGCCCAGCTCGACGGGTAGCGCGGACGGCAGGCTCATGCGAGCACCTCCTGGAGGATCGCGAGCCCGTGCTCGAGCTCGTCGTGGCTGACGGTCAAGGGCGGGACGAGCCGCAGGACGCTCTCCCCGGCGGTGCCGACGAGCAGGCCGGCCTCGAGCGCCGCGGCGGAGACAGGCCCGGCGGAGCGGTCGAGCTCGGCGCCGAGCATCAACCCACGGCCGCGCACCTGCAGGACGCCGGGCAGGTCGGCGAGGCCGGCGGCGAGGAGCGCGCCGTTCTCCGCCACCTGTGCGAGCAGCGCGTCGTCGACAGTCTCGAGGACGGCGCACGCGGCGGCGCAGGCGACGGGGTTGCCGCCGAAGGTGCTCCCGTGGTCGCCGGGGGCGAGCCCCTCGGGCGCTTCGTCCGAGACGAGGAGCGCACCGATCGGGAGGCCGTTGGCGAGCCCCTTGGCGAGAGCGACCGCGTCTGGCCGGACGCCTGCCTGCTCCCAGGCGAAGAACGTGCCTGTCCGCCCGACGCCGCACTGGACCTCGTCGAGGATCAGGAGGGCGCCGTGCTCGTCGGCGAGGGCGTGGGCGGCGACGAGGAACTCGGCAGTCGCGGGGTGGATCCCGCCTTCACCCTGGACGGGCTCGATCAGGATCGCCGCGGTCTCCGGGCCGACGAGCGCCTCGAGCGAGGCGGCGTCGTTCAGGGTGGCGAAGCGGGCCTGCGGGGCGAGCGGCTCGAACGGCGCGCGCTTCGCGGGCTGGCCGGTGACGGCGAGCGCGCCGTGGGTACGGCCGTGGAACGAGTTCTCGAGCGCGACCACTTCCGGCCGGCCCGTGGCCTTCCGGGCCCACTTGAGCGCCGCCTCGATCGCCTCGGCGCCCGAGTTGCAGAAGAACGCGCGGGAGCCGCCGAAGCGCTCGGAGAGGAGCCCCGCCAGAGTCGCCATCGGCTCGGTGCCGTAGAGGTTGGAGGTGTGCCAGAGCCGCTCGAGCTGCGCCTGGGCGGCGGCGAGCGGTGCCGGGTGACAGTGGCCGAGCGAGACGACCGCGATCCCCGCAAGGAGGTCGAGGTAGCGCTTGCCGTCCGCGTCGGTGACCCAGCAGCCCTCACCGGAGACGAGGGTGACGTCGGCGCGGGCGTAGGTCGGCAGCAGCCCGGGGATCGCCGCGGCGGCGGTCACGCGAGCACCGCCGTGGCGCCGATCTCGGCCTCGACCCCGCCCCGCGCGGCGCCGATCGCAGCGCGCAGCTTCGGGACGATCCCGCCGATCAGCTCGCCCGCGTCGAGCAGGCGCTCGGCCTCGGCGGAGAGGATCGAGGCTGCCACGGCGCCGCCCAGGAGCAGCCCGGGGACGTCGGTGAGGAAGTGGAGACGCTCTGCCCCGAGCCCGATCGCGAGCGCGGCCGCGGCGTCGTCGGCGTTCACGTTCAGCGGGCCTGCGGCGAGCGGGGTGACGACCGGGATCTTCCCGGCGGCGAGCGCGTCCGCGACGGCTGCCGGCTGGCTCGGTACCGCCTCGCCCACGAGCCCGAGGCCCGGCAGCGGCGTCGCCTGCAGCCCGATCTCGTCGCCGCAGAGCGGCACGGCCGCGTCGCCGAGCGCGGCACAGATCGCCACGTTGACTGCGGCGAGCGACTCCCTCACGACCTCGAGCCCGGCGGCGGTCGTGACGCGGCGACCGCCGACGAAGTCGACCGGGATCCCCCGGCGCTCCATCTCGGCCGAGATCTGCGGGCCGGCGCCGTGGACGACGCAGACGCCGTGGCGCGCCGCCAGGGCGAGAACCGCTCCCGCGGAGTCGGCCGCGATCGAACCGCCGAGCTTGACGACGACGACGCTCATGTCCGGTAGTCCGCGTTGATCCGGACGTAGTCGTAGGAGAGATCGCTCGTCAGGTAGCTCGCGGCGCCGGTGCCGAGGCCGAGGTCGAGCTCGATCCGGCAGACGCCGTTGGAGACGTCTGGCTCGGTGCCCTGCGGCGTGCCCCGGTCGAGCACGGAGGTGCCGTTGTAAGAGAGCGAGACGCGCGCCGCGTCGACGGTGGCGAAGCCGCCGTTGTAGGGCGCGGAGCCGGCTGCGGAGAGGACGCGGCCCCAGTTGGCGTCGTGGCCGAAGAGCGCCGTCTTGACGAGCGGCGAGGTGGCGATCCTGGCCGCGATCGCGCGGGCCTGGACGTCGTCGACCGCCCCGGAGACCTCGATCTCGGCGAGCACGGTCGCGCCCTCGCCGTCGGCGACGATCTGCTCGGAGAGGTCGCGGCACACCTGGGCGAGCGCCAGCGCGAAGGAGAGGTCGGTCGCGGGCGTGCGCTCGATCCCGCTGGCGCCGTTCGCGAGCAGGCAGACGGCGTCGTTCGTGGAGCATTCCCCATCCACGGTGATCGAGTTGAAGCTCGCGTCCACCGCGGGCCGGAGCAGGTCGAGCGCCTCGCCCGGCTCGAGCGGGTAGTCCGTCGTCACGACTGCGAGCATCGTCGCGAGCTGGGGGTGGATCATCCCGGAGCCCTTCGCCATCCCGCCGACCGTGAAGCCGTCGAGGGAGACGGCCGCCTGCTTCGTCTTCGTGTCGGTGGTCAGGATCGCCTCGGCCGCGTCGTTGCCACCGTCGTCCGAGAGGGCGGGCGCCGCGCTCCGGAGCCCGACCAGGATCTTGTCGAGCGGGAGCAGCGCGCCGATCACGCCGGTGGAGAGGACGAGGATCTCCTCGGCGTGGAGGCCGAGCAGCCGGCCCGTCTCTGCTGCGGTCGCGAGCGCGTCCAGCTCGCCCCGCTCCCCGGTGGCCGCGTTGGCGACGCCGGAGTTGATCACGATCGCCTGCGGCTGCGCGGCCTCGAGATGCGCCTTCGAGACGACGACCGGGGCGGCCTGCACCTGGTTGACGGTGAACATCGCCGAGCCGACAGCGGGCACCGTCGAGCGGAGAAGCGCGAGGTCCTTCGTCGCGCGCCGGATCCCGGCGTGGACGCCCGCGGCGGCGAAGCCCTTCGGCGCGGTGACGCTCATACCAGCACCCCCGTCAGCCGGAGGCCGGCGGTCTCCTCGAGCCCGAGTGCGAGGTTCGCGTTCTGGACGGCCTGGCCGGCCGCGCCCTTGCCGAGGTTGTCGAGCGCGCAGACGACGATCCCGAGCCCCGTCGAGCGGTCGGTGAAGACGCCGATCTCGGCCCCGTCCGTGCCCTGGACGCGCGAGAGCTCCGGTACGACCTCCTCCGGCAGCACGGTCACCGCCGGCGCGCTCGCATAGGCCGCCTCGAGCGCCTCGCGCAGGTCGGCGGTCGGCCGGACGTAACAGGTGGCGATCAGGCCGCGGCGCACGGGCAGGAGATGCGGGACGAAGCAGACGGGGTAGCCGAGCGCCTGCTCGAGCTCGGGCGCGTGCTGGTGGGAGCCGACCTTGTACGGGGAGACGTTCTCGAGCACGTGCCCGGCGTGCGAGCTCGCCTTCAGCGTCTTCCCCGCCCCGGAGACGCCCGACTTCGCGTCCACGACGACGCCCTCGGGCTCGATCGAGCCGGCGAGCGGCGCCAGGGCGAGCAGGACGGCGGTCGCGTAGCAGCCGGGGTTCGCGACGAGCGGCCCGGTCGGCGGGAAGAGCTCGGGAACGGCGTAGCTCCAGTCGCCGAGCGCCCCGGGGGCCGGATGCTCGAAGCCGTACCAGGAGGGGTACAGCGAGGCGTCCTTGAGCCGGTGCGCACCGGAGAGGTCGACGACGACCGTGCCGGGAGCGCAGCGGAGCGTGGCGGCGCGCTCGTGGTCGAGGCAGCAGAAGACGAGCTCGGCACCGCTCGCGAGCGCCTCCTCATTCGTGACGAAGGGCGGGACGCCGGCGCCGAGCCGCGGGTCGAGGACCCCCGCGGCCTGGCCGGCCAGCGAGTCCGAGCCGAGCGCGACGAGCTCGAGCCCGGGGTGGGAGAGCACGCGATCGAGCGTCTCCTGGCCGGAGTAGCCGGAGGCGCCGATGATGGTGGTTGCGAGTCCCATGTGCGTAGTATGCAGATAGAATGCGTATCATGCAAAGTTGTATGCAGTCCTACCTCGTGCTCGAGGACGGCACGGTCTTCCCCGGCCGCCCTGCCGGAGCGCCCGGCGTGGCGGCGGGCGAGGCCTGCTTCACGACCGCGCCCGCGGGCTACGAGCAGGCCGTGACCGACCCGAGCTATGCACGCCAGGTGCTCGCATTCGCCTACCCGCTCGTCGGCAACTACGGCGTCGACGAGTCGCTGCTCGAATCGGACCGGGTCTGGACGGAAGGCGTCGTCATGCGCCGCGCGCGGCCCGAATGGTCGGACTGGCTCGCGGCGCGGGGCGTCGTCGCGCTGGAGGACGTGGACACGCGGGCGCTCGTGCGCCGGCTCCGCGAGGACGGCGCGATGCGCTGCGCGCTCGGCACCGCCTCCCCGGAGGAGCTGCACGCGCGCGCCTGCTCGACGCCGCACCTGGACTGGCCCCGGATGCTGGAGGAGCCCGAGCTCGCAGCCTCCGCCCCCGCGCTCGACGCCGCGATCACCGTCCCCTTCACCGTCGGCGCGGGCCCGCGCGTCGTCCTCTTGGACTACGGCTGCAAGCGCTCGATCGTGCGCCGGCTCGTGGAGAGCGGCGTCGAGGCGGTCGTCGTCCCCGGGACCTGGGAGGCCGAACAGGTGCTCGAGCTCGAACCCGCCGTCGTGCTCGTCGGGAACGGCCCCGGCGACCCCTCCCAGCTCGAGGGGCCGATCGCGACCGTGCGCGACCTGCTCGGCCGGGTCCCGCTCTTCGGGATCTGCCTCGGGCATCAGCTCGTCGGGCTCGCGCTCGGACTGGAGACGTACAAGCTGCCGTTCGGCCACCGGGGCGCGAACCATCCCGTCCGCATCACCGGCTCGAGCCGCGTGCTCGTGACCGTGCAGAACCACGGCTTCGCGGTCGCGCCGGGCGACGGCGCCGAGGTCAGCCACGTCTCCCTCAACGACGGCACCGTCGAGGGGCTCACCGGCGACGGGTTCCACACGCTGCAGTTCCACCCGGAGGCCGCCCCCGGCCCGCACGACGCCCTGCCCTTCTTCGACGAGCTCGCGGCCGCATGCCGAAGCGCAAAGACCTTCGCAGCATCCTGATCGTCGGCTCCGGGCCGATCCGGATCGGCCAGGGCTGCGAGTTCGACTACGCCGGCGTCCAGGCCTGCCGCGTGCTCCGGGCCGAGGGCTACCGGGTCGTCCTCGTCAACTCGAACCCGGCCACGATCATGACCGACCCCGAGTGGGCGGACGCGACCTACCTGGAGCCGCTCGACCTGCCGACCGTCGCCGCGATCGTCGAGCGGGAGCGGCCCGACGCGCTCCTCCCCACGCTCGGCGGCCAGACGGCGCTCAACCTCGCGGTCGAGCTGGCCGAGGCCGGTGTGCTGGCCGAGTTCGGCGTCGAGCTGATCGGCGCGAACCTGGAGGCGATCCGGCGCGCCGAGGACCGCGAGCTCTTCCGCGAGACGATGAAGGCCGCCGGGCTCCCGGTCCCGCACAGCGTCATCGTCACCTCCCTCGACCAGCTGGCGGAGTGCCCGGTGCCGGCGGTCGTCCGGCCGGCGTTCACTCTCGGCGGCCAGGGCGGCGGGATCGCCAGGAGCCCCGAGGAGCTGGCGGCCCGCGTCGCGCACGGCCTGGAGGCGAGCCCGATCGGCCAGGTCCTGGTCGAGCGCTCGCTCGAGGGCTGGCAGGAGTACGAGCTGGAGGTGATCGCGGACACGGCCGGCAACTGCGTCGTCGTCTGCTCGATCGAGAATCTCGACCCGGTCGGCGTCCACACGGGCGACTCGTGGACGGTCGCGCCCCAGCAGACGCTCACGGACGGGCAGCTGCAGGAGCTGCGCGACGTCGCCTTCGCCTGCATCCGCGCAGTCGGCGTCGCGACCGGCGGCGCCAACGTCCAGTTCGCACGCGACCCCGCGAGCGGCGAGCTGGCGCTGATCGAGATGAACCCGCGCGTCAGCCGCTCCTCCGCGCTCGCCTCGAAGGCGACGGGGATGCCGATCGCGAAGCTCGCGGCGCTACTCGCGGTCGGCTACACGCTGGACGAGCTCCCGAACGACATCACCGGCGTCTCCTCGGCCGCCTTCGAGCCGGCGCTCGACTACGTCGCGGTCAAGGCGCCGCGCTTCGACTTCGTCAAGTTCCCCGGAGCGGACACGACCCTCGGGACGGAGATGCGCGCGGTCGGCGAGGCACTCGGGCTTGGGCGGACGTTCCCGGAGGCCCTCCTGAAGGCGCTCGACGGCGTCGAGGCCGGGGACGAGCTGCCCACGATCCCGGGGCTCCATCCGTACTTCGCCGCCGAGCTCGAGTCGATCCGGACGGCGGAGGCGGCGGTTGCCGAGACGGGCGACGTCGCGGCGGCGAAGCGGTTTGGGCTCCCGGACGCGCGGATCGCACGGGCGCTGGGGATCGAGGAGGCGGACGTGCGGGCGCGGCGCGGGCTGCCGGGCCGCCTCGCGGTCGACTCCTGCGCGGGCGAGTTCGACGCCCGAACGCCGTACTACTACCTCTCGCACGAGCAGGGCGACGGCGACGAGACGGCCCCCGGCGCGATCGTCGTCCTCGGCTCGGGCACGAACCGGATCGGCCAGGGGATCGAGTTCGACTACTGCTGCGTGCGGGCCGTCCAGGCGTTCCGCCGGCTCGGCCACGAGGTCGTGCTCGTCAACTCGAACCCCGAGACGGTCTCGACCGACTACGACACGTGCGACCGGCTCTACCTCGAGCCGGTGACGCTGGAGCGCGTGCTGGACGTCGTCGCGCTCGAGCAGCCGCTCGGCGTCGTCGTCTCGCTCGGCGGGCAGACGCCGCTCCGGCTCGCGGAAGAGCTCGCGGCCGCGGGCGTGCCGCTGCTCGGCGACCCCGTCGACGCGATCGACGCCGCCGAGGACCGGGGCCGCTTCGGGGCGCTGCTCGCGGAGCTCGGTATCCAGGCCCCCGCCTGGGGCATGGCCGAGACCACCGAGGAGGCGCGGGCGGTCGCCGAGGAGATCGGCTACCCCGTCCTCGTCCGGCCCTCCTTCGTCCTCGGCGGGCGCGGGATGCGCGTCTGCGCCACGCCGGAGGAGCTCGTCCTCGACGGCCCCGCCCTCGTCGACCGTTACCTCGCCGGGGCGGTCGAGCTCGACGTGGACGCGCTCTGCGACGGCGAGGGCGCGTGGGTCGCCGCGATCCTCGAGCACGTCGAGCGGGCCGGCGTCCACTCGGGCGACTCGGCCTGCGTCCTCCCGGCGCCCTCGGTGACCCCCGCGCTCGAGGCCCGGATCCGGGAGCTCGCGGATCGGATTGCCCGCGGCCTCGGCGCCCGCGGCCTGCTCAACCTCCAGCTCGCGCTCGCCGACGGCGAGCTCTGGGTGCTCGAGGCGAACCCGCGCGCCTCCCGGACGGTCCCGTTCGTCGCCAAGGCGACGGGGCTCCCACTCGTCGACCACGCCTGCCGACTGCTCCTCGGCGAGCCGCTCGCCGCGCTCGGGCTGCCGGAGCGGGTCGTGCCCTCGCTCGCCTGGGCGAAGGAGGCGATCTTCCCCGCCGAGCGATTCGCCGGCGCCGCCGACCGCGGGGTCGAGATGCGCTCCACGGGCGAGGTGATGGCGAGCGGCCCCACGGTCGCGGCCGCCTACCGCCGGGCCCTGCAGGCCGCCGGTCGCGCGCTGCCCGTCGCCACCCTCGGCCCGCCCCTCCAGGACGTGGCCGAGGCTTTAAGCATCGGGCCGGCCGAGCAGACCCGCGAGCCCGCCGCCCAGGCGGCACTCAGGTCCACCCGGGACCTGGCCGAGGCTTAAAGCCTCGGACGTTGGCCGGAAAGGTCAGTCCTGCTGCTCGAGCAGGCGGAGCCGGTGCTCGACCTGCGCGAGGCGCAGCTCGAGCGCGTCCCACTCGTCGCGCGTGACGAGCCCGAGCTCGCGCGCGACGCGCTCACCCGTCTCCTGGGGGAGGTCAGTCAGCTTCTCGGCCCCCGAGCGGATCTGATTCCCGAGCTCCTCGAAGAGCTGGCGGAGCGCGAAGCTACCCGAGCTCTCCGGCGCCGACATCGGGGCTAGCGGGCCCTGCCGTGCGGGCGCGACTTGCGCCGCTGCCGGCGGCGTTCGCGCTTCGCGTCGGTGGATGCCCGCGGCTCAACTGTGGCGGCCTCGCCGGGGGCGGCCGTGGGGACGAGCTCCGGAGTCGGCTCGGCGGCGGCCAGCGACTCGGCCTCGTCGAGCAGGAGCCCGACCGAGGTCGCGTCGCGCAGCTCGGTGTCTTCCTTGCGGCGGGCGTATTCGGGCTCGCGCTCCTTGAGCACGGCGACGAGCGGCGCCGCGATGAAGATCGACGAGTACGCACCCGCGCCGATCCCGACGAGGAGCGCGAAGGCGAAGTCCTTGAGCGTCTCCCCGCCGAAGAAGTAGAGCGCCGAGATCGGGAGCAACGTGATGAACGTCGTCGCGAGCGAGCGCGGGATCGTCTCCCAGAGCGACACGTTGGCCATCGCCCGAAACGACGTCCGCCGCATCAACGGCATGTTCTCGCGGATCCGGTCGAAGATGATGATCGTGTCGTAGATCGAGTACCCGAGCACCGTCAGCACAGCGGCGACCGTGGCGGTCGACACCTCCCGGCCGAGCAGGGCGTAGATCCCGATCGTGATCAACACGTCGTGGATGAGCGCCACGATCACCGGCCCGGCGAACTTGATCTGGAAGCGCAGCGAGATGTAGAGGACGATCAGGATCAGGGACGCGATCACGGCGAGGATCGCCCCCTCCGCGATCTGCCGCCCGAAGCTCGCGGAGACGTTCTTGACGCTGACCGAGGCGGAGTTGAACTCCCGCGCGAGGGCGGCTGTCAGCTGCGACTGCTCGGCCTGCGTCAGCGAGTCGGTCCGGATCTGGAAGTCGCGGTACTTCGTCCCGTCGGACTGGCCGCGGCCCTGGATCACCGCGCTCTGTTGGCCGATGTCGGCGGCCCGGCTGCGCACATCCTCGAGCGCGGTGGGCTGCGGCGTCGTGAAGGTGATCTGCGTGCCACCCCTGAAGTCGATCCCGAGGTTGAGTCCGTTGATGGCAATGGCAGCTGTGGAGACGACGAGGATCACGCCGGAGATCGCGAACCAGCGGTTCCGCATCCCGATGTAGTCGCGGCGGATCCACTTCGGCGGCTCGCCCTCCGCACCCATCAGCTTCGGGTTGTCGAACCACTTGAAGCCGGCGAGCAGCCCGAGGATCGCGCGCGTCGCCGCGACCGCGGTCACGACTGACATCACGGTCCCGATCAGGAGCATCAGCGCGAAGCCCTTGACGCCTGCAGTGGCGACGAGGAAGAGGACGATGGCGGTGATCGCCGTGACGACGTTCGCGTCGATGATCGTCGCGAAGCCCTTGCCGTAGCCGGCCGCGATCGCCGCGCGCACGGACTTGCCCGCGCGGTACTCCTCCTTCACGCGTTCGAAGATGACCACGTTCGCGTCGGCGGCGACGCCGAGCGTGAGGATGATCCCGGCGAAGCCCGGCAGCGTCATCGTCACGTGGAAGGCGAGGATCGCGGCGTAGAGGAAGGCGGCGTAGATCCCGAGCCCGATCACCGCGACGACGCCGAGCACGCGGTAGAAGAGGAGCAGGAAGATCGCGACGAGGAGCAGGCCGATCAGGGCGGCGAGCTTCGCCTCCCGCAGCGAGTCTTTCCCGAGCGAGGCCGAGATCGCCGTCTGCTCGAGCGTCTGGAACGTGACGGGCAGGGCACCGGTCTGGAGGACGAGCGCGAGGTTCTTGGCTTCGTTGAGGTCGCCGATCCCGGTGATCTGGGCGCCGTTCGAGCCGCCGATCCCGTTCGGGTACTGCTCCCAGTCGATCGACGGCCACGACTTGATCTCGCGGTCGAGCACGATCGCGAAGTTCTGGGTGATCTTCTGGCCGCCGCCGACGGTGTTCGAGAGGAGCTTCCCCGCCCGCGCCTCGCGCGCGGTGATCTCGCCGAACTTCTTGGCACCTTTGTTCGTGAACTGCATCGTCACGATCGGCCCCCCGCTCTGCGGGTCGAAGTCCTGGCGCGTGCCGGCGAGCTTCAGGTCCTCGCCGGTCATCTCCGGAACGGCCGTGCCAGCGTCGATCGCCTTCTGGCTCCGGTCGTACTTCATCAGGTAGTAGAAGTTCTTCTGCGGGTTCTCGACGTTGACGCCGGGGCAGACGACCTCGCCGATGCCGCACTCGAGGATGACTGTGTTCTCGGGGACGCCGAAGGCCTTCCAGCCCTTGGGCAGCTCGCCCTTCGTCCCGTTCGCGGCAACCACCTTGGTCTGGAGGAGCGCCTCCTTGGAGGTGAGCGGCCCGGCGCGCAGCTTCTTCGTCGCGTCGAACAGGTACCAGGAGTCGGACTTCGCGACGAGGGACTGCTGGCCGGCGAGGAGCGCGTAGCGCGACTCGGTCGGGACGGGGAAGCCGTTGAGGTCCTTCGACGGCCGGACGAGGTTCCGCTGCAGGTCGTAGAGCTCGAGCTGCGCGGTCTGGCCGAGGATCCGGATCACGTCCTCCGGGTTCTTGACGCCCGGGAGGTCGACCACGATCTGGTCGTTCCCCTGTGTCCGGATGTCCGGCTCGGCGACGCCGAGCTTGTCGATCCGGTTCCGGAGGATCTCGACCGAACGGTCGAGGTCGGTCTTCTGGAGGGGCCGATTCTTCGGCGGCACCGCCTGCAGCGTGACCTCGAGGCCTCCCTGGAGGTCGAGGCCGAGCGTCGGCGTCCGCTCCAGAGGCGAGCCGGGGACCGAGAAGAGACCGACGCCGACGAGCGCGGCGGCGATCAGTGAGACGAGGATGAGGTGCGGTCGGCGGGTCACGGAAGCGGGAAGGACAGGTTAGCGGGGGTTTGCGTCCACCGGCTCGAGCTCGGCCAGATCGTCGTCGGGCGGCACGATCGTCGCGACCGCGCGCCGCGCGACCCGCACCCGTGTCCCGGGGGCGATCTCGAGCTGGAGGTCGTCCTCGTCGCCGAGCGAGATCACCCGGCCGTACATCCCACCCACGGTCAGCACCTCGTCCCCCACGTCGATCGAGGAGAGGAGCTGCTGCTGGGTCTGCCGGCGCCGGGCCTGTGGCCGGATGAAGAGCAGCCAGAGCAGGGCGAACATGGCGACGATGATGATCAGTTGTCCCAAGGGTCCTCCTGTGGGCCGCCGGCGAGCCGCGAGAGTCGCTCCGAGACGAAGGTCTCGAGCTCACCCCGTTCGATCGCCGCCCGCGCGCCCGCGGTCAGTTCGAGCAAGAAGTGGAGATTATGCAGGCTGAGCAGCCGGAGACCAAGCAGCTCCTCCTGGTTGATCAGGTGCCGGACATAGGCACGGGAGAAGCGCGCGCAGGCGGGGCACGTGCAGGCCTCCTCGAGCGGGCGCGGATCGCGGGCGAAGCGGGCGTTGCGGAGATTGAGCCGGCCGGTGCCGGTGAGTGCGGAGCCGGTGCGCGCCGTGCGGGTGGGCAGGACGCAGTCGAACATGTCGACCCCGGCCGCGAGCACACGCAGGATCCCCTCCGCGTCGCCGATCCCCATGAAGTAGCGCGGCCGGTCCGCGGGCAGGAGCGGCGCCGCCCAACCGGTCGCCTCGAACATCTCCTCGCGCTCCTCTCCGACCGCGAGCCCGCCGAGCGCAAAGCCGTCGAAGTCGAGCGCGGTCAGCTCCTCGATCGAGCGGCGGCGCAGCTCGGGGTCGGCGGCGCCCTGGGTGATCCCGAAGACGAGCTGGCCGGGCGCGCGCTCGGCCTCCCGCTGGCGTCCGGCCCAGAGGCTCGTCCGCCGAACGGCCGCCTCGAGCTCCGCGCGCGCGACGCCGGCCGGCGGGCAGATGTCGAAGCACATCGCGATGTCGGAGCCGAGGTTGCGCTGGATCGCGGCCGCGATCTCCGGCGAGAAGCGGGCCGGGGCCCCGTCGTAGACCGAGCGGAAGGTGACGCCGTCGTCGTCGACGTCGAGCAGGGTGTCGCGGAGCGAGAAGACCTGGAACCCGCCCGAGTCGGTCAGGATCGGCCCGTCCCAGTCCATGAAGCGGTGGAGGCCGCCCAGCTCCGCGATCGTCTCGTCGCCGGGGCGGAAGTGGAGGTGGTACGTGTTCCCGAGGATGATCTGGGAGCCGACGAGGCGGAGCTCGGCCGGATCGAGGCTCTTGACCGTGCCCTTCGTCCCGACCGGCATGAACGCGGGCGTGCGGATCTCGCCGTGGGCGGTGCGGAGGATCCCGGCGCGCGCGGCGCCGTCGGTGGCGGTCACCTCAAAGTGACTCATCCGCGGGGCCACCCCGTGCCTCCACCCGATTTCATCGTAGTCCGCCGATCTGCACGCTTTGCAACGGATCCGGGTCGAAAGTGTGGCGATTCACAGGAGCAGAATCGCGTCGCCGAAGGAGTAGAAGCGGTAGCGCTCCGCGACCGCGAGCCGGTAGAGGCGCCTCGTCTCCTCCACCCCGGCGAACGCCATCACGAGCGCGAGCAGGGTCGAGCGGGGCAGGTGGAAGTTGGTCAGGAGCGCGTCCACGCGACGGAAGGCGAAGCCCGGGGTGACGAAGAGCCGCGTCCGCCCCGAGAGCGCGCCGCCCGCAGCGACGGTCTCGAGCACCCGGACGCTCGTCGTCCCGACCGCGAGCACCCGCTCGGCCGCCTCGATCCGCGCCCAGGCGCCCGGGTCGACCGAGTAGCGCTCCCCGTGCAGCTCGTGCTCCTCGACCACGTCGGCGGTGAGCGGCCGGAACGTGTCCAGGCCGACGTGCAGGGTGACCCGCTCGTGCGGGATCCTCGCCAGGAGCTCGGGCGTGAAGTGGAGCCCGGCGGTCGGGGCCGCCGCCGAGCCGGCCACCTCCGCGTAGACGGTCTGGTATCGGGAGGGGTCGGCGAGCGGCTCGGTGATGTAGGGCGGGAGCGGCGCCTCCCCAGCGGGGTCGCCCTCGAGCCGGACGCGCCAGCGCCCTTCCCCCAGGTGCTCGAGCAGCGTGACCGCACCGTGGGTCTCGCCCGCGCGCAGCTTGCGCGTCGGGCGCGCGAGCGCGAGCCAGGTGCCGTCGCCCTCGTGCTCGAGCAGCAGCACCTCACCGCGCGGCCGCTCGATCCTGATCCGGGCGGGCACCACCTTGGTGTCGTTGAGGACGGCCAGCTCGCCGGAGAGCTCCTGCGGCAGGTCCGCGAAAGCCCGATGGCGGACGGCGCCGGTCGCGCGCTCGTAGACGAGCAGCCGCGACCCGTCCCGCTGCTCGGCCGGACGCTGGGCGATCAGCTCCTGCGGGAGCTCGTACTCGAGTTCGGTCGCATCCATCGCTCAGTCCTCCATCCGACGAGGAGCGTAGCCTCCTGCCCGTGGACGACCAGGCACTCGAGCGGGCGAAGGCCCGGATCGCGGACGCCGCCGCCGGGCGGGTGGCGCCGGCGCAGCTGGAGGCCGCGCTCGAGCGCTCCCGCGCCCAGATCGAGTCGCTCGCCCAGTCCGCGGCCGAGCTGGAGGGGGCCTTGCCGGCGCAAATCGGCGCCGCCGTCCAGGACGGGCTCCGCGCCGAGGTCCTCCCCGTCGCCCGCCACATCGCGGAGATCCGCGGCCTGCTCAACCAGGCGATCCGCCGGCTGGAGCGGCTCGAGGGCGACCTGCTCGCCGAGCGGCACGCCCGGATCGACGACCTCGCGCTGCTCGTCGACCTCGTCTCCTCCGGCTGGAAGGGCGTCGACGACCGCCTGGCCCGGCTTGAGGAGCGCCAGGGCGACGCCCGCTCCGTCCGCGCGGCCTAGCCGGCCCGGAGCAGGATCGCGGCGCAGGCCGCCGCCCAGACGGCCACGGTGGCCAGGATCGGCCCGTCCCGCAGGAGCACGTTCTCCGGTTCCTCGCTCCGGCCGCCGCGGTGGAGCAGGACGAGGTAGCGGAAGATCCCGAAGACGACGAAGGGGATCGTGACGGCGAGCGCCTGGCTCTCGCGGGCGCTGAGCGTGTAGACGGTGTACGCGACCACGGTCGCGCCGGCGACGATCGCGATCAGCTGGTCGACGAGCGTGAGCGAATAGCCCTCGAGCACGGGCCGCCCGGGCGTCGCGTCGGCATCCACGAGCACGAGCTCCCCCCGGCGCTTGCCGAGGGCGAGGAAGAGCGCGAGCAGCGCGGTGCACACGAGGAGCCACGCCGAGATCGGGACGTCGACCGCCTCGGCGCCCGCTGCGGCGCGGACGACGAAGAGCCCCGAGATCGCGAGCACGTCCACGAGCACGACGTGCTTGAGCCCGAGCGTGTACGCGGCCTGGAGCGCGAGGAAGAGGCAGACGAAGCCGACCGCGACGATGCCGAGGAGCGCGGCGAGTGCCAGCGCCAGCGCAACAAGACCGGCCGCC
>JBBQHQ010000004.1:0-52156 GCA_038324115.1 Gaiellales bacterium | reverse complement strand
AGACTTACTCCTTCAACTTCTGCGGCAGGACACTAGCATCCTGCGACCAGATCGGGAGCGAGCGGGTGAGGGCAAGGGCGACGGTCGGCCAATCCTCGGGATCGCGCCCAGCCATCCGCCGCTCGGCCTCCTCCCGCTCGGGCTCGTAGACGGCCGGGGGCTGCCAGTCGACCGGCATCACACTGAGCGCCGCGAGGAGGAGGCTCGCGTCGAGCCCACGTTGCCCGGCCAGCGCCGGCAGATGCTCGGCGACCTCCTCGGCCACCGCCTGGGCGGCGAGACAGGCGGGACCGGTGGGTGACGCGAAGACGATGCGGGCGCGCCCGCCGATCAGCGCCGAGAGGATGACGTTCGCGTCAGCGACGACGGCGGGCGGCAGCGAAATCGCTGAGAACCTCCTCCTCGGTCACCCCTCGAGCCTCACGCTGCGCAGCGATCTGCTCGGTGAGGCGGAGGAACACCTCTCGGCGCACGTCGGCAGGGAGCTCAGGAGCATCCCAGGGCAGGAAGAATCCCGCGGGCCGGCCCTCACGAGTCACCAGAATGACGTCCTCCGAGCGGAACATCTCGCTCGCCCGATCGCGGAAGTCTCGTACCGTCACCACTCTCATGTGATCACCATGGTGGTCACACACTAGCACCGCGGGATCAGTCGGTCTACACCCCGGCTCGTTTACCACGGAGCAAACGGTGGAGGGCAAAACCGCACAAGTTCAGTCCGCCCTAAATTGTAAATGGGTATAAAAAGGGGTAGAAAATCGGGCTCGGCGCGTCTGATTAGAAAACAAAAGGCCCGCGTTTGCGGGCCTTTTGTAGTAGCGGGGGCAGGATTTGAACCTGCGACCTCCGGGTTATGAGCCCGGCGAGCTACCTGGCTGCTCCACCCCGCGACGCGGCGTTGATTGTAGCACCGCCGGCCCGGATACCATCGGGGCGTGCTGATCTGGGCCTGCCTCGCGTTCCTCGTCCTCGTCACCCTCGTCTCGGGGCTCTTCGCGCTCCGCCAGGGGCTTCGAACCTGGCGCGCCTTCAAGCGGCTGAACGGCGCGATCGGCGAGGGGCTCGACTCGATCGGGCAGCGGACCGCGGAGATCGAGCTCCACCTCCAGGCGGCCGGGGCGAGCGGGACGCGGCTCTCCGCGGCGCTGGAACAGCTCTCCGGCTCACGAGAGCGGCTGGCGGTCCTCACGGCCGCGCTCGCCGACGTCCGCGCGGCCGTCGGCCGGGTCACGGGCGTCGTCCCCTCCAAGTGAGGGTCGCGGCGGTCGACCTCGGCACGAACTCGACCCGGTTGCTCGTCGCCGACGTCGAGGACGGCACGCTCACCGAGGTGGTGCGCCGGCTCGCGATCACCCGGCTCGGCGAGGACGTCGCAACACGCGGCAAGCTCCTCCCCCTCCCCATGACCCGCGTCCGCAACGTGCTCGTCGACTACCGCCGCGAACTGGAGGCGCTCGGGGCCGAGCGGACGCTCGCGATCGCGACGAGCGCCGTCCGCGACGCCGACAACGGCGAGGCCTTCCTGGGCGAGATCGAGTGGAGCTACGGCTTCACCACGCGCCTGCTCGACGGCGACGAGGAGGCAGCCCTGACCCTGCGCGGGATCGGCGAGCTCGAGCCCGGCACGCTCGTCGTGGACATCGGCGGCGGCTCGACCGAGGTCCAGGTCACCGGCACCGACGTCCGCACGAGCCTCCAGATCGGCTGCGTCCGCCTGAGCGAGCGCTTCGGCGAGGACATCGAGGCGATCCGGGCGCACCTCCGTCCGCTCCTACCCGACGCCGAGCCGGCGCGCGCAGTCGGCGTCGCCGGGACGGTGACGACCCTTGCCGCGCTCGACCTCGGGCTCGCCGAGTACGACCCCGAGCGGGTGCACCGCCATCGCCTCTCCCGGGAGGCCGCGGAACGCCAGACGGAGCGGCTCGCCGCGCTCTCGCTCGAGGAGCGCGCGGAGCTGATCGAGCCCGGCCGGGCGCCCGTGATCGTCGCGGGCGCCGCGATCCTGCTCGAGGTGCTCGACCGGTACGGGCTCGACGAGGTCGAGGTGAGCGAGCGGGACATCCTCCACGGCGCCGCGCTCGCCGCCGCGGAGCTCCCGGAGCCCGTCGAGGGCCCCGCGCCGCCCGGCGCCTACACCTGCTGCTGAAGCAGCTCGTCCGGCACGAGCCCTTCGGCGTAATGGACGATCAGCTCGCGGTCGTGCTCAGTCCGCACGTCCTCGAGCGCGACCTTGACGACGGCGACGGTCGCCGCCCGCAACACGCGCCCACGCTCGCTCGACGCCTCGCTGTTCAGGGCGCTGTGCACGCAGGCGATCCGCTCCAGCAGGGCGACGACGACGCGCGCGTTCCCTGCGGTGAAGCGGCCGATCTCGACGATCGACTCCTCCACGTACTGCTCGAACGTGCGCGCGCGCACCCGGATGCGGACGTCCCGCTCGGTGTCGATCCGCTGGAGCCGCGCCGGATCGGCCGCGCCGAGCCGTTCGAGGCAGGCCCCGATGTAGCCGATGCAGGTGAGCGCGGTCGTCGGATCGTTGATCCCCGGCGAAAGCCCGCGCAGCGCGATGTCCGTCAGCTGCTGCACGCCGAACGCCGCGTCCTGGGCGAGCGTCCGCTCGCTCGTGACGAAGACCGCGCGATGGATCAGCTTCCGGACGAGCTCCTTGTCGTCGGGCGGCGGCGCGACGAGGGCGATCGACTCCGTCTCGGTGACGAAGTCGCCCGGGCCGAGCCTGAGCTCGAGCCGCGAGCCCTCCGGGAGGTGCGCGACGATCTCGTCGAGGGCGATCGACTGGACGTAGCCCGGCCGCCGGGGGTAGAGCCGGGCCGTCTCCGCCCCCTCCTCGAAGAAAGGGGAATCGGGGTCGGCCCGCTCGCCCGAGCTGCCGGGATACGGGTCCTTGAGCAGCGCGAGCGTCTCCCGCGTGATCTCGGCGGCCATGTTCGAGACCCGCACCGACATGGCGATGTGATGGACGAAGTAGACGAGCAGCCCGAGCGCAAGCAGGGCGAGACCGATCCCGATCGAGACCGCGAGGCGGGGTACGAACTCCGGCGCGGCACCGCTCTCCGTCCGCACGACACGGAGCACGAGCAGGCAGTACGCGACGACGCCGACGAAGCCGCCGGCGGTCAACTGGTTGACCCGGTCGGAGAGGAAGCCCCGCACGGCCCGCGGCGAGTACTGGCCGGCGACGAGCTGGAGGGTGACGATCGTCATGGAGAGCGTGACGCCAGCGACCGTGACGAACGAGGAGGCGATCGCGGAGAGGATCTCGCGGGCGGCCGAGGCGTCGCCGCCGAAGACGACGAACAGGTGGCGGTCGTACTGCGCTCCCCGATCGATCCTGATCGCGACCAGCGCCAGCAGCATCAGCCCGAGCACCGTCAGCCCCGGGTAGAACCAGAAGCCCTCCCGGACGTTGTGCCAGCGCGTCCTCAGCGCGCCGAGCATGCGCGCCTTCCCTCGGCGTCAGGCATCGACCGGCTCGGCCTCGTCCTCCGCGAGTCGCCGCCCGATCACCGCACGGGAGAGGACACCTACGAACATGCCGCCTTCCGCGACGGGGACGCGCTCGAAGTCCCGCTCCTCGAGCACGTGGAAGGCTTCCTCGAGCGGCATGTCCGCGTCGAGGACGAGATACGGCTCCTCGGCGATCGACCCGAGCTCGGTCGAGCGCGGATCGAAGCCCTTCGCGACGACCTCCCGGACGAGCGTCTTCCGGGTGACGACGCCGACGAGCCGTCCCTCGCGGCAGACGAAGACGGCGCGCACCTCCGGCCGGGCCAGCGCCTCGCCGGCCTCCTGCGCGCTCGCCGAGACCTCGAGCACCGGCGGGCCGGTGACCATCGCGTCGCGGACGCGGTCGCTCACGGGTAGAGCCCCCGCGCGTCGAGCGCCGCCGCGACCTCGCGGATCCCGGCGACGAGCGCGGCGGTGCGGAGCGTGATCCCGCGTTCCTCCGAGACCTGCCAGACGCGGTCGAAGGCGTCGTTCAGCTTCTCCTCGAGCTTGCCGCGGATCTCGTCCCGGCCCCAGAACAGCCTGCCGAGGTCCTGAA
This sequence comes from Gaiellales bacterium, assembly GCA_038324115.1. GTDB lineage: Bacteria > Actinomycetota > Thermoleophilia > Gaiellales > Gaiellaceae > Gaiellasilicea. The sequence continues at coordinate 48,093 of JBBQHQ010000004.1, read as the reverse complement.
CCCACTCGAAGTACGAGACGGTGACGCCGCCCGCGTTCGTGAGGATGTCGGGGAGGACGGGGATCCCGCGGGCGACGAGGATCGCGTCGCCTTCGAGAGAGGTCGGGCCGTTCGCGCCCTCGGCGACGAGCCGCGCCTGGATCCGACCCGCGTTCCGCTCGGTCACCTGGTTCTCGCGCGCGGCGAGCACGAGGATGTCGCACGGGAGCTCGAGCAGCTCCTCGTTCGAGATCCGCGTCCCCGTCGGCCAGTCCTCCAGCGAGCCGTGCTCCTTGGCGAAGTCGGTCATCGCGTGGACGTCGAGCCCGGCCTCGTCCCAGACCCCGCCCGAGACGTCGGAGACGGCGATCACGTTGGCGCCCCGCTCTGACAGCTCGTGCGCGGCGATCCCGCCGACGTTCCCGAAGCCCTGGACGACGCAGCGCTGCTCGCCGATCGGCCAGCCGAGCCGCTCGCAGGCCCGCGCGACCACCATCACGACGCCGGCCCCTGTCGCCTCGTGCCGGAAGACCGAGCCGCCGACCGAGATCGGCTTCCCGGTCACGATCTCCGGGACGGCGTGGCCGACCTGCATCGAATACGTGTCCATCATCCAGGCCATCGTCTGCTCGTTCGTGGCCATGTCGGGCGCGGGGATGTCCTCCTGCGGCCCGATGATCGGGAGGAGCTCCGAGGTGAAGCGGCGGGTCAGGCGCTCGAGCTCGGTGATCGTCATCGAGTGCGGGTCGCAGCGGACGCCGCCCTTCGCGCCCCCGTAGGGCAGCTTGAGCAAGGCGCACTTCCACGTCATCCAGACCGCGAGTGCGGCGCATTCCCCGAGCGTGACCTCCTGGTCGTAGCGGATCCCGCCCTTCGTCGGCCCGAGCACGCTCGAGTGCTGGACGCGGTAGCCCGCGAAGACGACGCGGCGCTCGTCGTCCATCCGCATGGGCACGGAGAGCATCACCGCGCGCTCGGGATAGCGCAACCGCTCGGCGACGGCCTCCGAGATCTCCGCGTACGGCAGCGCCTGCTCGTACTGGGTGACCGCCGTCCGGAAGAGCGGCGTGTCCCATTCGAGCTGGACGTGGGAGGCGGCTTCGGCGACCTGGGCCATGGCTTCGGGAGTGTAGTGAGGAACCGGCCGTGGAGGTCCCGATGCCGGGGGAGGGAGTCGAACCCTCACGAGCCGAAGCTCACCCGATTTTAAGTCGGGCGCGTCTGACCGGTTCCGCCACCCCGGCGGAGCCTCAGTCTAGGAGCCGGGAGTGAGCTGGTCGACCGGGAAGCGCTCCGGGCCCTTGCCGCGGTGGTTCTCGACGAAGGCGTCGAACGCCTTCTCGCTGAAGGCGTCGCACTTGGCCAGGTAGCCGTTCCCGTTGTCGGTGGTCGTGCCCACGTTCGCCGGCGCCGTCCACGCAGAGAGCGCGATCTGCTTGCCGAGCGAGTCGAGCGGCGCCACGAGCACCGCGTTCGGGCTCTGCTCGTACCAGGAGCGGATCTGCTCGACCTCGGCCTTCGGCACGTCCTTGCCGTACTGGATCACGATCCCGCCGTGCTCGAGGTTGTGCACCGCCTGGATCTCCGCGATCGGCTCGTCGTAGGAGCCCCAGATCGCCGGCTGGACGTAGTGCGGGCCGCTCGTGGGCGGCGTCGAGTTCCACTTCACCTTCGCCTGAAGCGAGGTCACGTGCGTCCCCGTCAGTCCGGGGTAGGTTCTCAGCGTGCAGCCGTTCTCCGCGAGCACGGCCTTCTCGTCCTTGCCCCCGCTTCCGCCGCCGGCGAAGACGATGATCCCGACCACGACGAGCAGCGCGAGGATGCCGGAAGCGGCGATCAGGTAGAGCAAGCGCCTCGTCCGGGCCGGATCCGAGGGAGCGTTGGGGGTGCGGCGCTGCTTCGGGGCCTGGACGGACACTTTCGGCGGGCTGGGTGCACGGTCTTTGCGGGCCATTCCGGTGGCGACTGTACCAGCGGCGTCCGCTCCGTCCGACGCCGTCTCTACCGTTCCTTGGCTCAATGGTCACCTTCGCACTCGTTCTCGGGATCGTCCTCGGCCTCGGCGCCGGCTGGGTCGCGCTGCGCGGCCGGATCGCCGCTGCGAGCCTGGCCCAGACCGAGCTGGACGGCGTCCGCCAGGAGCTCGCGGGTACCCGTGCCGAGCTCGCCGTCGAGCGGCGGTCGTTCGACGAGAAGGTCGTGAACGCGGTCAAGGCCGCCTCGGCAGACGCCATGAAGGCGAACAACACCCAGTTCCTCGAGCTGGCCGAGATGAAGCTGACGAGCTACGTCAAGCCGCTCAAGGACTCGCTCGAGAAGGTGGACGGCCAGGTGCGGACGCTCGAGCAGGCGCGTCAGCACGCGTTCGGCGCGCTCAAGCAGGAGCTCGCGACGATGCGCGAGGGCCAGGAGCGACTTCGCTCCGAGACCGGCAACCTCGTGACGGCGCTGCGCGCCCCCCACGTGCGCGGACGCTGGGGCGAGGTGCAGCTGAAGCGGGTCGTGGAGGCGGCGGGGATGCTCGAGCACTGCGACTTCGTCCTCCAGTCGACCACGCGCGACGGCGAGGGCGCGCTCCTCCGCCCCGATCTCGTCGTCAACCTTCCGGGCGGAAAGCGGGTCGTGGTCGACGCCAAGGTGCCTCTCGCGGCCTACCTGGATGCCTGCGGCTGCGAGGATACGAACCAGCTTCCGCTCCATCTCGCCCACCACGCGCGGCAGCTCCGCGACCACGTCGCGAAGCTCTCGGCGAAGAGCTACTGGAAGCAGTTCGAGCCCGCGCCCGACTTCGTGATCATGTTCCTGCCGGACGAGGCGTTCCTGCGCACCGCGCAGGAGCACGACAGCGCGATCACCGAGGATGCCTGGCGGGACGGTGTGATCCCCGCCTCGCCGACCAACCTCTTCGCCCTGCTTCGTACCATCGCGGCCACCTGGCAGCAGGAGACGGTGGCCCAGAGCGCCCGTGAAGTGCACGAGCTTGGGCAGCTCCTCTATGACCGGCTCGGGACGATGGCGGGCCACGTCGACCAGCTCGGACGCAGCCTCAAGAGCGCCGTCGGGCACTACAACAAGACCGTCGGGACTCTGGAGACGCGCGTCCTCGTCACCGGCCGGAAGCTCCAGGAGCATGGAATGAACGGCGAGCCGATCCCCTCGCTCGACCCGATCGACGTGCGGCCGCGCGCGCTCGAGGCGCCCGAGCTGGGCGAGCAGCTCCGCGCGATCGACGCCGCGTAATAGCGAAGGCTAGAAGCGGAGAATGGCGCCGATCCCGCCGACCGGCTCGAGATCCTGGCGGTGCTGGACGGCGTGGACGTCGCCGCCATGCGCGAGCGCGAGCCTGACCGCGAGCTCGAGCCCGTCATCGCGTGCCTCCATGGTGGTCCCGTCGAGCGGGCAGGTGAGCGCCTGGATCGCGGCGCGCCCGCAGGCGGGGCAGCGATAGGCGTTGGCGCTCGCGCCCGGCGCGTAGAGCAGCAACTCGACCCGCCCGTCCGAGACCGCCTCGAGCGTGTCGGGCCAGCCCGAGGCGCCGCGCCCGTTCCGGCCGACCGCCTCGCGCCAGCGCTCGACGAGCTCGGCCTCGCTGTCGGCGTGCCACTCCTCGAGCAACGGCACGACCTGCTCCTGGAGCTGTGCTGGGCCGGCGTGATGCTCCGCGTTCGTCCAGCCGATCACGGCGTCGGCCACCTCCGCTCCGAGCACACCACCGAACTCGGGCTTGACGTCGTCGGGGCAAACCACGATCACGCGAGGCCGGCCGAGAGTGCGAAAGCGGTGCTCGAGCTCCTCCGCGACCTCCTTGTAGTGGTTGTGCGCGACGTTGTCGATGTGACGCTGGAAGCGCGCCTGCGACCAGCCCCCCTGGTCGTGCTGGGAGGGAGCCTCCTCGGTGTGGTCGGCGATCTCCTCCAGCCGGCCGTTCCGGAGCGCGAGCACGCGGCCCTGCTCGCGGTCGACGACGGCCACGAGCGCGCCCTCGCCGCGCCCGACGAGCGGGACGAGCGGCGAGAGGAGGAAGTCGTCGGCGACGCGAGCGGTGTCGGGGACGCCTCCGGCGAGCGGCAGCACCGACCAGATGTTGTCGAGCCCTGCTGCGAAGATCGCGAGCCCCTTGGCGCCGTCGCGGTCGAACTCGGACTCGAAGTACCGGTCGAGCCGCTCCAAGTCCGCCTTGAGGCCGCGCCGCGCCTCGTGCGCGAGGTCGCCGCGCGTCGCCCCGTGCGACTTTGCGGCCGCGTCGAGCAGCGAGTGGACGCGTGTCGACAACTCCGCCGCCGTCGGGCTCAGGCTGGGACCCAGATCGAGATAGAGGGAGACTGCGCAGCCGTCCTTGGCGCGGAACGCCGCCAGTTGCCGCAGCCCGTCGAAGCTCACCGTTGCCATCTTTCCCCCTTGTGCCAGGCTCGTCAGGTTCTCAACCCTCCCCTGCGGGGCAGGAAGGGTCAAGGGCTCCGATTCGTTCTCTAAGGTAGAGGCCGCAACAGCGACCAGACAGGAAAGGACACCGTGATTGACGTTCGGGACGTGATCATCATCGGCGGCGGGCCCGCCGGCTACACCGCAGCGCTCTATGCAGCGCGCGCGAACCTCCAGCCCCTCGTGATCGAGGGCTTCCAGTGGGGTGGGCAGCTGATGATCACCAGCGAGGTCGAGAACTACCCCGGCTACCCCGAGGGCGTGATGGGGCCAGAGATGATGACCCAGTTCCGCGCCCAGGCCGAGCGCTTTGGTACCGAGTTCATCACCGACGACATCACGAAGGTCGATCTCTCCGAGCGGCCGTTCCGTGTCTGGGTCGACGACGAGGAGCACCGCGCGCGGACGATCATCGTCGCGACCGGCGCGACCGCCCGCCAGATCGGGCTCGAGTCCGAGCGCGCGCTGCACGGCCGCGGCGTCACCTACTGCGCCACCTGCGACGGCGCCTTCTACCGCGATCGCGAAGTCGTCGTGGTCGGCGGCGGCGACTCGGCAATGGAGGAGGCCCTCTTCCTGACCAAGTTCGCGAGCAAGGTGACCGTCGTCCATCGCCGCGACGACTTCCGCGCCTCGCAGATCATGGTCGACCGGGCGAGGGCGCACGAGAAGATCGAGTTTCTGACTCCGTACGTGGTCGAGGAGGTACTCGGCGTCGAGCAGAACAAGCTGACCGGCCTGCGGCTGCGGAACGTCGAGACGGACGAGACGCTCGAGTACTCCACCGACGGGCTCTTCGTCGCGATCGGGCACGACCCGACGACCAAGCTCTTCGTCGACCAGCTCGACCACGACGACGACGGCTACCTCGTCACCGAGGGCAAGTCGACCCGCACGAACATCGAGGGGGTCTTCGCCGCCGGCGACGTTCAGGATCACGTCTACCGGCAGGCGATCACCGCGGCCGGCTCGGGCTGCGCCGCCGCCCTCGACGCGGAGCGCTTCCTCGCGGATGAGGAGGGGCACCTGGCCACTGCCTCGATCGCGCCACGCGAGGAGACCGCGCCCGCTTAGGTCTCGTTCAGGCCTCCGGGGCTACGCTGAACCGGTGCCGTTCTTCATCTGCCCGAACTGCAAGGAGCGCTCCGTCGACCACGACGGACGCCAGGGGCTGCTGCAGCAGGCGGTCGCCTGCGACCGCTGCGGCTTCGGCTTTCTCTTCGAGCTGCTCGACGACTACTACCCGAGCCCGAACGCCGGCCTCGTGGCCTGCGACCGCGCCGCTCGAATCCTCGCCGCGGGCCGCGGCGTCTTCGAGCTGACGGGCTTCCAGGAGCGCGATCTGATGGGAAAGGACGTGGTCGAGGCGTTCGGTCTGAGCGGCTTCGAGGCCGAGCGGAATCCTGTCGCGCTCGCGCTCGAATGGGGCGTGCGCCGGCTGGGCGAGCGATTGGAGCTGCACACCCGGGCAGGGACCGCGAAGCGGGTGACGGTCGACGTCTTCCCCGCCTATGACGGCGACGGCGGCCTGCTCGTCGCGCTCTCCCCGCGCTGAGGCCCGGCCGGGGCGACCCCGACCCGGCTGGAGGGACAGAGGTCGGCGAGCACGCACTCCTCGCACAGCGGCCTCCGCGCGTCGCAGACCCGCCGCCCGTGCCAGATCAGCAAGTGTGGGAAGCGACCCCAGTCGGCGCGCGGCACGACCCGGATGAGATCCTGCTCGATGTGGACGGGGTCCTCGCGCCGGGTCAGCCCGAGCCGCTGCGAGAGCCGCCGGACGTGGGTGTCGACCACGATCCCCTGCGGGTCGCCGAGCTCCGCCGCGACCACGTTCGCGGTCTTGCGCGCGACCCCAGGGAGCCGGAGCAGCTCCGGCAGCGTCCGCGGCACCTCTCCGTCGAACTCCTCGAGCAGCATCCGCGCCGAGCCGCGGAGCGACTTCGCCTTCTGGCGGAAGAACCCGGTCTGGAAGATGTCCTGTTCCAGCTCCTCCTGGGGAACCGCGAGGTAGTCCTCGAGCCGCCTGTACTTGGGAAACAGCCGCTGGGTGACCTTGTTCACGTTCACATCCGTCGTCTGCGCCGAAAGGATCACCGAGAAGAGCAGCTCGACCGGGTTGCCGAACCGGAGCGCGATCGTGGCGTCGGCATGCTCCGCCGCGAGCCGCTCGACGATCGGGTGGATCCGTTCCCGTCGGCGCCCGACGCGCCGCCGCGCCTCGGCGACGAAGCTCCGCGCCACTAGGCGATACCCTCGAAGTAGGTGGAGACTTCCGTCGGATCGGGCGGCTCGACGAGCCAGCCCGCCAGCTCCTCCGCGTCTGGGTAGGCGGTCGCCCGGATCGCCGTCACCGCCGCGGCGACGTGGTACGGCGTGTACCGCAGCTGGGGCTCGCCGTCCACGACGAGCGCCCAGAAGGCTCCCTGCCTCCCCTCGTAGGGCATGCCGACGCTACCTGCGTTCACGAGCCGCCGGTCACCCACCGTCCGGTCGTACTGGACGTGGACGTGGCCGCCGACGATCACCCGCTCCTCCACCCCTTCGAGCGCAGCGAGCACCCGCTCGTCAGGGGAGATCCGGGTGAGGATCTCGTTGTCGTCCCGGGGCGAGCCGTGGCAGTAGAGGACGCCGTCGAGCGCGACCGTGGTCGGCAGGCCCGCGAGGAACTCGCGCGCCAGGTCGGAGAGCTGCTCCGCCACCCAGGGGCTGGGGTCGCGGTCGCCGTTGCCGCGGACGAACGCCGCGTCGTGCCGGAGCAGCCGCTCGACGCACTCTTGCGGGAATGGCCCCGCGGCGACGTCGCCCCCGCAGACGATCCGCTCGACCCGCTCGGCTGCGACGTCCGCCAGAACCGCTTCGAGCGCCGGCAGGTTGCCGTGGACGTCGTGAAGCGCTGCGACTCTCACGACGCCGCGGCGGCGAGCACCGGCGGCCGCGGCTGGCCGCGGAGACGCGGCCCGGCGCAGACCCGATCGAGCGCGGGGCAGCCGGCACACGTGAACTCGCTCGGCGTCGGCCGGAACTCGCCTGCCCTGATCCGCACGATCGCCTCTGAGAGCTCGGCCTCGAGCTCCGGCAGGTCGGCGGCGCCGAAGACCGTGGAGACGACCGCGTCCGGCCGCTCGAGGAAGTGGTAGACGACCTCGACCTCCTCCGCCCCGGCCCGCAGGCACGCGAGGGCGTAGACGAGCCGCTGCAGCCGGTAATCGGCCTCGATGATCTCCTCCGGCGTCTCCTCGGCCAGCGTGTTCGTCTTGTAGTCGAGGACGAGCGACCTGGCTCCCTCGACCTGGAGCACGTCGAGGCGGCCGTGCAGGAGCACGCCGTCGTGCTCGAAGGCGAACGGCCGCTCGGGCCGCGCGCCCGGGAGCGCCGCGATCCGCCGGGCCAGGTCGGACTCGCAGTAGGAGCGGACGAAGGCGTCGATCCGTGCGAGCTCCTCCGCGGTGACGCCGGGGTACCACTCGCGCACCTGCTCCACATCAGGCGGCACCGGCGCGCTCAGGTCGACGACCTCGAGCAGGCGGTGGACGGCGTCGCCGACCTCGGTCGCGGCGAGCCCGACGTGCCCGGGCTGTGCCCCGCTCGGATCTGCGGGCTGCATTCCCACGACCCGCTCGGCGTAGTAGCGGTAGGCGCAGCGCTCGAAGAGGGCGAGGGCGCTGTAGGAGAGCCGCTTGACGTCGTGGAGCGGCGGTGCCGGCAGGGGCGCGATCGGCGCCAGCGTCGGCGCGAGCGGCGGCAGGGGCGGCGCGCTCTCCGGCGAGAAGAGGGCGAGCTGGCCTGCCTCGTCCACGACCGCGAGCTCCGCGGCCGGCTCGGGCTCCGCGGCGGGCTCGGCCTCGAGCGGCGTCCGGTCGACGCGGACGAGGACGCGGGCGCCCTCGCGCTCGAGCTCGACCGGCCCGTCGGCGCCTGCCAGCTCCTCGGCGCAGTCGAGTCGGTTCAGCACCCACCCGATCGGCGTCTTCTCGTCGGCCTTCCGCTCCGGGTCGATCGAGCCGGAGACGATCAACCGGTCGATCGCACGGGTCATCGCGACGTAATAGAGGCGGAGCCGCTCGCCCTCCTCCTCCGCCTTCCGCGTCTCCGTCACGTCCTGGTAATCGAAGGCGGCGTGGCGCTTGCCGGTGGCCGGATCGGCGACGCGGAAGCCGAAGCGGCCGTCGGTGAGGCAGAGGATCTCGTCCGCCGCCGGTGCGTTGCGGTCGCGACCGGCGTCGGCGACGACGACGACCTTGAACTCGAGCCCCTTCGCAGCGTGGATCGTGAGCAGGCGGACGGCGTCGGCGCCCTCCTCCTCGGCGGCGGCGTCCCGCTCGCCCGCGCCGACCGCCTCCTGCTCGGAGACGAAGCGGACGAAGCCCTCGACGTCGGGGCCGCGCAGCTCCTCGTAGGAGCGCGCGAGCCGGGCCAGCTTGCGGAGGTTCGCGTAGCGCCGCCGCCCGTCCCACTGGGCAAGCACCGCGAGGTCGTAATCGTGGTCCGCGACGATCTGCTCGCAGAGCCGCTCCAGCGAGAGCCGCGACGAGGCCTGCGCGAGCCGCGCGAAGCGCTGCCCGAATGCGCGGAGCAGGCGCTCGTCGCGCTCGGTGAGGCCCTCCGGGAACGTCCGCTCGATCCCGGTGTAGATCGGCCTGCGCCCGGCCGCGCGCCGGATCAGCAGGAGCGCGTCGTTGGAGACCCCCACGAACGGCGAGGCGAGCACGCTGACGAAGGCCTCGTCGTCGTAACGGTTGTGCAGGAGCCGGAGGTAGGAGAGCAGGTCGACGACCTGCTGCTGGCCGAAATAGCCCCGACCGGTCGCCCGGTAGGTGGGCAGGCCCGCCGCGCGCAGCTCCTCCTCGTACCACTCGGCGTCGGTGCCGGCGGCGAAGAGGAGGACGATCTCCCCCGCGCTCGCGGCGCCGCTCTCGACGATCTCGGCCACTCGGCGGGCGACGTGTTTCGCCTCCGCCCGTCGCCAGTGCAGACCCGAGTCCTCGTAGGCGGACTTGTCGGTGACGAGGAGCTCGACAGGGGTGCCGAAGACTGGGTCGGCGAACTCACCCGAGGCCGCGAGCGGCTGGAACTCGTCGCCGAAGCCGGCCGCGAAGAGGTGATTGACGACCTGAAGCACCTGCGGGCGGGAGCGGTAGTTCCGGGTCAGCGGGAGCAGCGTCTCGGTCGCGGCCCTGCGCTCCCGAAAGACCTGGACGTCGGCGTGGCGGAAGCCGTAGATCGACTGGAACTCGTCCCCGACGAAGAAGCGCTCCGTGTCGCTCCCGGTCAGGAGGTCGACGAGCTCGCACTGGAGCCGGTTCGTGTCCTGGAACTCGTCCACCATGATCGAGCGGAAGCGGAGCTGCTCCCGCTGACGGATCGCCTCGTGATCGCGGAGGAGATCGCGCGCCTGCAGCTGCAGGTCCTCGAAGTCGAGGGCGGACTCGCGGTCCTTGGCCTCGGCGTAGGCGGCCGCGAACCCGGCGAGCAGCTCCTGGAGCAGCTCGCGGTCGCGGAGCGCGAGCTCGTCCAACGCGGCCTGCTCCACCGCCTTGCGCGCCTCCTCGTAGGAGGCGGCCCGCTCGCCCACGGCCCGGAACCCACTCAGGTCGAGGAGCCGTTCGGGGAGCTGGGAGACCTCGACGAGCCGGGCGACCTCGACCGCGGCGCCGCGCTGCTTCTCGGTTGCCTGGGCGTCCTCGGCGAGACAGCGGGCCGCCTCGGCCAGTTCCTCGATCCGCGCGTCGAGGCCCGGCCGCTCGCCCAGGTCGAGCACCAGCTCGCGGCCGGCCGAGCGGAGCGTCTCGTAGACGCTCGTCAGCATCCGCCGGAGCCCTACCGCGCCGTAGGTGGCGAGCAGCTGCAGCCGCTCCGGCCTCCCGTCGGCGCAGAAGTCGGTCAGCGCGCGCTCGAAGGCCTCGCTCCGGATCACGCGCCCCTGGCTGTCGTCGAGCACGCGGAACCGGGGGTCGAGCCCGGCGGCGAACGGGTGCGCCTTGAGCAGGCGAAGGCAGAAGCCGTGGATCGTGGAGATCCAGGCGCCGTCGAGCGAGCGGGAGAGGTCGTGCCGCCCCAGCTCGGCGAGCCTGGCCCGGATCCGCCCGCGCAGCTCCCCGGCCGCCCGCTCGGTGTACGTGATCACGAGCAGCGACTCGATGTCGAGCCCGCGCTCGGTCACCGCTTCGGCGAAGCGCTCGACGAGGACGGTCGTCTTCCCCGTCCCGGCGCCCGCCGAGACGAAGACCTGGCCGCGCGCCGCGATCGCCGCCGCCTGCTGGTCGTTCGGAGTCCGCACCACGCCGCTCATGCCCGCCTGATCCGGCACATCCGCCAGAGGTCGCACCAGGCCGGGCACTCGCCGCCCTTCGGGTCGTGCCGGACGTCGCCCGCCTGGATCCGCTGCGCGAAGCCGCGCGCGAGCTCGCGCGCCCCCTCGACCTGGCCCCAGAACTCGTCCTCGCCGAGGTAGTCGTTCTTGGCGAAGCCCGGGATCCCGTCCTCCTTCGCCTCCGCCCGGAGGATCCCGCGGGGCCGGCGCTCGCCCGCGAGGGGCCTGTAGAGGCCGCCCAGCGGCTCGATCCCGACGAGGTCGCGGAGAACGAGCATGTAGAGCGGGATCTGCAGCCGCAGCTCCTTCTCGATCTCGACGGCAGAGTGGCCGGTGCGACCCGACTTGTAGTCCTGGACGATCCCGCGGGCGCTGCCGGGGTCGACGTCGATCCGGTCGATCTTCCCGGAGAGGGTGATCCCCTCGCCGAGATCGAGCCCGCGCTGCAGCTCGGGCGCCGAGCGCTCCGAGCCGAACCCGACCTCGAAGCGGCGCGGGACGAGCGGCAGCTCCGAGCGGGCCTCGTCCCGAATCAGCTGCTCGAGGTCGCGGCGCAGGCTCTGCTCGAGCTCGCGGCGCTCCAGGTCGGTCATCTCCATCTTGACCCCGGCGAGCGCCCCTTCCAGGCACTCGAAGAGGAACTCGAGCGAGCGGTCGAGGTACGCCTCCTCGATGCGCTCGGTGCCGACCTCCTTCGGGAGCCCCGCGTAGAAGCGGTGCAGGGTCGTGTGCGCGACCGAGCCGCGCAGCATCGCGTCCACCTTGCGGTCGATCGTGTGCGGGTCGATCAGCCGCTCGAAGAACCACGCGGAGGAGCAGTCGGCGAAGCGCTCGAGCTCGGTGACGTTGAAGGTCGAGCGGGCCGAGAGCTCACCGAGAACGCGCGGGTGGGTCAGCCGTGTGGAGCGCGTGAACGCCTTCCGGGCGCGATCGAGGCGCCGCTCCCAGCCGTTCGCGCTCGCAAGCGCCTCGGCGGCGGCGACGTCCTTCGCCGCGAGGAGGGCGAGCGCCCGCAGACGCTCCCGCTCGCTGGGGGCGTCGTCGAGCGCCCAGGTCAGATGGGAGAGCGGCCGGCGGCGCGTCCAGCGGGCGACGTCCTCGGGCTCGAAGAGCGCCGCGACCTCGTCCCAGAACGGGCTCGGCTCGCGCGGGCTGCCCTCGTCGGTCGCGGCCTCGCGCACGAGGGTCAGCCGGCGGGTCGCCCTCGTGCAGGCCGTGTAGAAGAGATACCGGTCGCGCTCGACCGGATCGGGACGCGTCAGCCGGGAGCGTGTCCGGCCGTCCAGGTCGCTCCGGGCCTCGTCGTCCAGGAACGGCGAGGCGAGCTCGCGCCGGGGCAGGGTGCCCTCCTCCAGCCCGAGCAGGAAGACGGCGTCGAAGCGGCGCGTGCGAGCGCGGGCCAGGTCGAGTACCGCGACGCGCCCCGTCTCCCCGGCCCGGGCGAGGCGCACCTCCGTCCGCTCGAGCGCGTCGAGGACGTCGGCCGCGGAGAGCTCGCCGCCGAGGCCCTGCCAGCCGTCGAGCTCGTCGAGCACGCGGGCGACGGCGTCGTGCGCCCGCAGATCCTGCCGGGACGCCTCGGAGAGGGGCGGGGCGTCGAGCCCGTGCGCCGCCCGCAGCATCGACGCGGTCAGGTCGCGCACGGCGGCGACGTGCCCCGGGGCGCCGCGCAGCGTCTCGAGCACGGGCAGCGGCTTGCCGTCGCGCAGCCGGATCGTCTCCTCCTCGACGACCGCCCCTTCGGCGACCGCGCGGCCGCGCAGCCTCCCTTCGAGGAAATCGACGTTGGCGCGGGCGAAGCCGGAGAAAGGCGAGCGGAGATAGGCGTAGAGATCGCGCCGGCCGCCGTCGGCCCACGCGAAGCGGAGGAGGGCGAGCAGCGCCTGGCCGAAGGCGGTCTGCCCGAGCCGCGCCCGCCCCTCCACCGCGAAGGGGATCCCGAGTGTGCCGAGCACGGTCTCGACGGGGGCCTGCCACCGCTCGAGCCGCGGCACGACGAGCGCGATCTCGTGCAGCGGCGTCCCGGCCTCGGCAAGGGCGCGCAGCTCCTCCGCGACGAGCTCGAGCGCGCCGCGGGCGCCCGCGCCCTCGAAGAACCGGAGCGCCCCTTCCAGCTCCGGCCCGGCCGGCGGGTCGTCGGCGAACAGGTGGCGCTCGAGATGCGCGAGCGCAGGATGGCCGTATTCCGCCGAGCGGGGCGGCAGCTCCTCGATCCGCCCGTCGGCGAGCCGGGCGAGGTCCTCGACGGTGGCCTGGAGTGAGGCGAACCCCGGCCGCCCCGGCTCGTAGGGGAGCGAGACGGTCACCTCGGAGCGCCCGGCGAGGGCCTCGAGCAGGCCCCACTCGGCGCCCGTCAAGTCCTCGAACCCGTACGCGAAGACCGGTCGGCCGTCCCAGGCGCCGAGCTCGCCCTGCAGGCGCTCGACCGCGCGTCGCCGGAGTAGGTCGCGATCCCAGACGCCGGCGCGCTCGAGCTCCGCGCGGTAGGCCCGGTAGAGCTCGGCGAGATCACCCTCGAGCTGCTCCGGCTCCAGCAGGCCGGACTCGAGCTCGGCGAGCGCGCCGAGCAGCGAGTCGGCGAACCCGGAGAAGCGGGCGGAGCGGCCGAGCCCGTTCAGCGAGACCTGGGCGAGCGTCCGCCGGACGAGCAGCGTCCGCTGCGCGTCGCCGACGACGGGGCGGGCGCCTGGGCCGCGGGCGAGCTCCCGGAAGAGATCGTCGAAGGTGCCGATCGAGCCCGAGAGCAGGGCGCCGCAGCGGCGCAGGAGGTCACGCTCGACGCGATCGACGTCCGCCGCGTTCGGCACGATCAGAACGGGGTCGCGCTCGATCGCGCCGAGGTACCCCTCGAGCAGGCGGGCGATCTTGCCGGCCTTGGCCGGCCCGACGACGAGGGCGAGACCCATCCACCCATCGTAGTGCGCGGCTCCGACGGCTCCCGGCGCCGGAAACCGGAAAAACCACGCTAGGAGCGGGAAGGGGCGAGGTCTCCCCCGCCCCTTCCCATCTCCTGGCCCGGCCGGCCCCTAGGCCGTGGCGCTCTTCGGCCGGCGGCCGCGCCGCGCGACCTGGCGCCCGCCGAGGTTCTCGGCCTCCGCGTCGGTGACATCGAGCTCGCGTACGCCCTTGCGCGCATCGTGGAACGTGATCCGGATCGTTGCGCCCCGGCCTTCGACGATCTCGGTGCCGGAGATATCCGACACGAGTACGGTTTTGCGAGCCACAGTTGTTGCCTCCTTGGAGTCCGGTAAAGGAACCTGGAACGATATAGGCAATCCGCGGCGCAATCAGGCGGCGAGCGAGCGGCGGATTCGCCATGAGCGTAACAGGCTGACGAGCGCCTGCTCTTCTGGGTCGAGACCGACATCCCGTGCTCGCACGACACGCAAATGGCGCGGACGAAAGTCAGCGATCGTTCGGCCGTCGAGATACTGCTCGACAACCGCCGGGCTGACGTATGAGGCACGTGCCACAGCCGGCGTATTTCCGAGCCGCTCGCCGACGGTGCGCATCACGTTCGCGAGCGCGCGTTTCTGCCCCGTCAAGGTCTCCTCGGGGCCGTGCTCGGCGAGCGCGATCGCGGCGGTCAGCGTGCCGCCCCAGGTCCGGAAGTCCTTGGCCGTGAACTCGTCGCCCAGGTAGGTGCGGATGTAGTCGTTCAACACGGGCCCGCTCAACGAATACCGCTCGCCGTCGCCGGCCTCATACCGGAAGAGCCGCGAGCCGCCGGGCTGCGCGATCAGATCCTTGATCGCGGTCGCGAGCTCGGTGTCCACGAGCGTCGTCCGGATCTTGACCTTGTGCTTGCCTCGGAAGTGCAGCGAGACTTTGGTGCCTCGGACGGAGACATGGCGCTTCGTCAGCGTTGTGACCCCGTAGGTGCGCGACGTCTTCGCGTAGCGGTCGGAGCCGACCCGGAACCAGCCGAGATTGATCAGGCGGATCGCGACCGCGCAGACGCGCTCCCGGTCGTAGGGATCGAGCATCATGTGCTCGCCCATCGCCAGGCGAAGATCGGGGAGCCGCTCCGCGAACAGCGTCAGCTTGTCGTACTTCGCTTGCTCCTGCTGGGCGCGATAGTCGGGGTGGTAGAGGTACTGGCGGCGACCCGCCGCGTCGACTCCTGTCGCCTGGAGCTTCGCGTTCGGGCGGGGCGAGATCCAGACGTCCTTCCAGGCAGGGGGGATCACGAGCTGCTCGATCCGCTCGAGCTTCCCTGGATCCGTGATCCGGTTCCCCCGCACGTCGAGGTAGCGAAAGTGCCTGCGACCACCCGCGCGGCGCCATCCTCCCTTGCGCGCCATGGCTGCGGGTGTTCCCGTCGAGCCGCAACTAGAATCCACCCCCGTGGACGTACGGACGATCGTGGTGCTGGAGGGCGACGAGACCGGCCAGGAGCTGCTCGAGCAGGCCTTGCGGGTGCTCGCACCGGACGTGCTCGGGCTCGAGCTCGCGTTCCCGCGCTTCGACCTCTCGCTCGCGAGCCGCCGCGCGACTGGGAACGAGGTCGTGCACGAGGCCGCCCGGGCGATCCGCGAGAGCGGCCTCGGCCTGAAGGCGGCCACGGTGACGCCGGAGACGCGCGGCGACGTCGGTTCTCCGAACCGGATCCTCCGCGAGGAGATCGGCGGCCAGGTGATCGTGCGGACCGGCCGCCGGATCCCCGGGGTCGTCCCGCTCGGCGGCGTCCATGCACCGATCTCGGTGGTGCGAATGGCGGTCGGGGACGCCTACGGCGCCGAGGAATGGCGCGAGGGCGAGGGCGACGACGAGGTCGCGTTCCGGACGGAGCGGATCGAGCGGCGAATCTGCCGGGCGGTCGCCGAGTACGCGTTCCGTCAGGCCGAGCGAATGGGCGCCAAGGTCTTCGGCGGCCCCAAGTTCACGGTCAGCCCCACCTACGAGGGGATGCTGAAGGAGGAGATGGACGCGGCCGCGGCCCGGCATCCCGACGTGGTCTACGAGCCGCAGCTGATCGACGCGACCTTTGCGCTGCTGCTCGCCCAGGTGGGGGCGCCCCTGGTGATCCCGGCGCTGAACCGCGACGGGGACATCCTCTCCGATCTCGTCCTGCCCCTCTTCGGCTCGATCGCCGGCTCCGAGTCGCTCCTCGTCGCCTTCGACGACGACTACGTGCCGCGAGCCCTGATGGCGGAGGCGGCGCACGGGACGGCGCCCGCGCTCTTCGGCAAGGACGTGGCGAACCCGATGGCGATGGTCCTCGCCGGTGCCGCGCTCCTCTCCCACACCGACGACGCGGGCCAGCAAGCGGGCCGGGCGGTCCGCGAGGCGTGCCTCGAGGCGGTCGGCGAGGGGATCCGGACTGCCGACCTCGGCGGCCACGCGGGCTCGAGCGTGTTCACCGACGAGGTGATCCGCCGGACGCGGTCGAAGCTCGAGGCCTGGGCCGCGCTCTAGCCGGCTGCTGCGAGCGGCTGCGCGGAGCCGATCGCCCCGCCCTGCCAGCCGGCCACGAACGTCCGTGCGAGGTCCGGGTCGAACTGTGTGCCCGCTCCCCGCTCCAGCTCGGTGAGCGCATGCTCGACGGTCAGCGCCGGTCGGTAGGCGCGCGCCGAGATCATCGCGTCGAACGCGTCCGCGACGCCGAGCAGCCGGGCCTCGACCGGGATCGCGGCGCCGATGCGACCCTCGGGGTAGCCGGTGCCATCCCAACGCTCGTGGTGGTAGAGCACGTAGGGGAGCGCGGGGCGGAAGTCGGCGACACCGTCGATCAGGCGGGCGCCGGCCACGGGATGGGTTCGGATGTGCTGGAGCTCCTCGGCGGTCAGCGGCTCGAGCTTCTGGAGCACGCTCGCCTTGACCGCGATCTTGCCGACATCGTGGAGCGAGCCGCCGAGCCGGAGGGCGTCGAGCTGCTCGCCGCCCCAGCCGACGAGGCGCGCCAGGCCCTCGGCGAACGAGGTCACCCGAGCCGAATGCCCCTTGAGATACGGGTCTCTCGCCTCGAGCGCGGACGAGAAGGCGGCAAGCAAGGACACAGATCGGACAATTCACTGGCGAAGGACGGTTCCCTGCCGCGGTTTTCGCTTCAGTCCGTAAAGTGCGCCGGTGCGCATCGCCGTCCCGAAGGAGTCTGCCGCCGGTGAGCGGCGCGTCGCCCTCGTTCCCGACGCCGTCAAGCGGCTGTCGGCGGCGGGGTTCGAGATCGCAGTCGAGCGCGGCGCGGGCCTCGAGGCTGGCTTCGCGGACGAGGCGTACGCCGATGCGGGCGCCGAGCTCGCGGAGCGCGGCACGCTCTTCTCCGGCGCCGCCGCGGTCGTCCGCGTCGCCCCGCCGAGCGAGGCGGAGGTCGCGGAACTGCCCGCCGGCACGATCCTGATCGGCTTCCTCAACCCGCTCGGCGACCCGGCTGGGCTCGAGCGCCTCGCGGCGCGCGGCCTGACCGCGTTCGCGATGGAGGCAATCCCCCGGATCTCGCGCGCCCAGTCGATGGACGCGCTCTCCTCGCAGAGCACGGTCGCCGGCTACAAGGCTGTCGTCCATGCCGCCGACCGGCTGCCCCGGCTCTTTCCGCTGCTGATGACGGCGGCGGGCACCGTCGCGCCGGCCAAGGTACTCGTCCTCGGCGCGGGGGTAGCGGGCCTCCAGGCGATCGCGACTGCGCGCCGCCTCGGCGCCGTCGTCTCCGCCTTCGACACCCGTCCGGTCGTGCAGGAGCAGGTCGAGAGCCTCGGCGCCACCTTCCTCGACCTCGGGATCCGGGGCGAGGAGACGCAGGGGGGCTACGCGGTCGAACTGACGCCGGAGCAGCAGGCCCAACAGCAGGCAGCGCTGGAGGAGCGGATCGCCGACATGGACGTGGTCGTGACGACGGCCCTCGTCCCCGGCCGTCCCGCGCCGCGTCTGATTCCGGCCTCTGCGGTCGCCCGGATGCGCCTCGGCTCCGTGATCGTCGACCTCGCCGCCGAGACGGGCGGCAATTGTGAACTGACCGAGCCCGGCACCGAGGTCGTCCGCGAGGGCGTCACGATCGTCGGGCTGACGAACTTGCCGTCGACGATGCCGTACCACGCGAGCCAGCTCTACGCCCGCAACCTGCAGGCCCTCCTGCTCCACCTGGCGCCCGGTGGCGAGCTCGCGCTCGACTTCTCCGACGAGATCACGGCCGGCGCCTGCGTCGCCGGGAAGCAGGAGGTGCCCGCATGAGCCACAACGCGCAGCTGATCGTCGAGCTGACCATCCTCGTGCTCGCGATCTTCCTCGGCGTCGAGGTGATCTCGAAGGTGCCGCCGCTGCTGCACACGCCCCTGATGTCGGGCACAAATGCGATCCACGGGATCGTGATCGTGGGCGCGATGCTGGTCGCCGGTATGGGCGACGCCGACACGCTGACGAAGGTGGTCGGCTTCGTCGCGGTCGTCCTCGCCTCCGCCAATGTGGTCGGCGGCTTCGTCGTCACGGACCGGATGCTCGAGATGTTCAAGAAGCGGGAGCCGCGTGAACGCAAGCCTGACTAACCTGCTCTACCTCGTCTCGATGGTCAGCTTCGTGCTGGCGCTACGGTTCCTCTCCTCGCCTACCCGGGCGCGCCTCGGGAACCAGATCGGCGCGGCCGGGATGCTGCTCGCGATCGTCGTCACGTTCGCGCAGCACGAGGTCGTCGAGTACTGGCTGATCGCGGTCGGGATGGTGCTCGGCGGGCTTCTCGGGGCCGTCGGCGCCCGGCGCGTGAAGATGACCGCGATGCCGCAGATGGTGGCGCTCTTCAACGGCGTCGGCGGCGGCGCAGCGGCGCTCGTCTCGCTCGCGGAGTTCCACAACCGCGCTCCCGAGAGCGGGAGCCTGCACGTAGACGTCGCGATCGCGATCGTCCTCTCTGCCCTGATCGGAAGCGTCTCCTTCGCAGGCTCGCTGATCGCGTTCGCGAAGCTCCAGGAGCTGATCGGCGGGCGCCCGATCACGTATCCCGGCCAGCAGTTCGTGAACGCGCTGATCCTCGCTGGGACGGCCGGGCTGGGCGTGGCACTCGTCGCCGGGGTGGAGACGCAGTGGATCCTCGTCGCGCTGATCGCCGGCGCGACGATCTTCGGGGTGCTGTTCGTGCTCCCGATCGGCGGCGCCGATATGCCCGTCGTGATCTCGCTCCTCAACGCCTTCACCGGGCTCGCGGCGGCCGCGACCGGCTTCGAGCTGCAGAACAACGTCCTGATCGTCAGCGGCGCGCTCGTCGGCGCCTCCGGCACCCTGCTGACGATGCTGATGGGCCGGGCTATGAACCGGACGATCGGCAACGTCCTCTTCGGCGCCTTCGGGAAGGTCGCTGCGGCAGGCCCCGCCGCCGAGGCCCGGGACGACGGGCGGACGGTGCGCTCGACGACCTCGGACGACGTCGCGATCATGCTCGCCTACGCGCAGCGGGTCGTGATCGTCCCCGGGTACGGGCTCGCGGTTGCCCAGGCGCAGCACGACGTCCGCCAGCTTGCCGAGCAGCTGGAGGAGCGCGGCGTCGACGTCCGCTACGCGATCCATCCCGTCGCCGGCCGGATGCCCGGCCACATGAACGTCCTGCTCGCGGAGGCGAACGTCCCCTACGAGCAGCTGCAGGAGATGGAGGAGATCAACCCGGAGTTTTCCCGCACCGACGTCGCGCTCGTGATCGGCGCCAACGACGTCACGAATCCCGCCGCGCGCGACTCTCCGGGCAGCCCGATCTACGGGATGCCGATCCTCGACGTCGACAAAGCCGCCGCCGTGATCGTGCTCAAGCGCGGGATGAGCCCCGGCTTCGCGGGCATCGACAACGAGCTCTATCTCGACCCGAAGACGCAGATGCTGTTCGGCGACGCGAAAGCCTCGGTCGTCGCGCTCACCGCAGCAGTCAAGGCGCTCTAGCCGGGGCGCTGCGAGGCGCTCCCTCCCCCCACCCCTCGCCCAAATGGGTGGGGAAGAGCATTGCCTCGGCGAGCGTACGAGGGAGTGACGGGTTCGCGCCAATTGTGTGACTACGCTTCGGCCGTGGTCCCGTTCTTCAGCGCGCGCGACGTGCTTGCGGCCGTGTCGCCCAAGGCGGCCTACGACGCCGTCCGCGAGGCGTTCGTGGCCTATGCGCGCGGCGAGTGGGCGATGCAGCCGAAGCTCTACGTCACGAACTACCCCGCCGGCGACTTCCGCGCCATGCCGGCGCTCGGGGGCGGACACGCGCTGCTCAAGTGGGTCACCTCCTTTCCGGGCAACCCCGCCCAAGGCCTCCCCACCGTCAGCGGCCTCGTCGTCCTCTCGAACGCAGACACGGGAGTCGTCGAGGCCCTGTTCGACGCCGGTGCGGTCACGGCGCTCCGGACCGGCGCCGCTGCGGTAATCGCGGCGGACGCGCTCGGCCGGCCCGACGCCGAGACCGCCGCGGTGGTCGGCGCCGGCGTCAACGGCGCGGCCGCGGCCCGGACGTTCGCGGCGCTCGGCAGGGCACCACTCGTCTGGGATCTCGACGACGGGCGCGCCGCCGGGGTCGCCCACGAGACAGGCGGCCGGGTGGCGACCCGGGAGGAGGCACTTGCAGCAGACCTTCTGGTCACCGTCACGCCCGGGAGAGAGGTACTCCTGCCGGCGGGATCGCTCCGGCCGGGCCAGCACGTCAGCCTGATGGGCGCGGACGGCCCTGGCAAGGCGGAGATCGCCGTGTCCGAGATCGCACGGACACGGATCTTCTGCGACGACTGGGAGCAGGCAAGCCACGGCGGCGAGCTCGCGGCCGCGGTCAACGCCGGCGCGATCGGGCGGGAGGACGTGACGATGCTCGGCGACGTGGTCGCGGGGACGTCCGCGGGCCGGAGCGGCCCGGAGGAGATCACGATCTTCGACTCGACGGGCCTCGCGATCCAGGATCTCGCGATCGCGATCGCCGCCGTCGCCCGGGCGCACGAGCTCGAGCTCGTGCGCCTCGACCTCTAAAGGCAGCGAGCCGGATCGAAGAGCGCCAGTGCGGTGGGCGCTTCGCCCAGGATCGCCTGGGCAACGAGGTCGCCGCAAACGAGGCCGAGGACGTTGCCGTGCCCGGCGTAGCCTGCCGCGACCCAGACGCCGTCCCGCCCCGGGAGGGCGCCCGCGAGCGGGAAGCCGTCGGGGCTCGACCCGAAGATGCCCGCCCACCGGTGCGTCAGCGCCGGCACGGAGCCCACGAGCTGGGCCACGAGACCCGTCAGGCTCTCCTGGATCGCGGGCGTGAGCGACTCGTCCGCGGTCAGCTCCGCCTCCGGGTCGGCATCGCGCCGCCCACCGACCACGAGCCGGCGGTCGGGAAGCTGCTGCCAGTAATCGAAGCCGTGCCGCGCATAGTGGGGACACGGATAGAGCAGTTCGCCGAGCGGCTCGGTGACGACGACCTGGTTACGGACAGGCCCCACGACGGCGTCCAGCTCGGGCACGAGCCCTCGGGTGTAGCCGTCGGTGGCGACGACGACGACCGGCGCCTCCAACTCGTCGAGCGCTGCCACGCGGGAGTGCTCCACGAGCTCCGCCCCGCCCTCGGCTGCGGCCACCGCGAGCCGCCGCACCCAACGCGCGGGCTGCAGCGCCCCGTCGGGCACATGCCGGAAGGCGCCGGCGAAGCCACCCAGCTGCGCCGGCAGGGTCGGCAGGCGCTCGACTGCGAACCCGTCCCGCTCCAGCTCCTCGAGCTCCCGCTCGACCTCCACGAGCTCGGCGGCGTCGGCCGCGACCCGCAGGCTGCCGGTGCGTCGGAAGGCGTCGCCGGCGAGCGTCTCCAGCCGGTCGAGGCCGCGCTCGGTCAGCGCCCAGAGCTCCTGAGCCCGGGCGCGGCCGATCAGCTCGATCGCCTCGTGATAGGCCATCGAGCCGCCCCGGAGGGCGAAGCCGCCGTTCCTGCCGCTCGCGCCGCTCGCGAGCTCACGGGCCTCGTGCAGCCGCACCCGCACCCCAGCTCGGGCGAGCGACAGCGCGCACGAGAGTCCCGTGACGCCGCCACCGACGATCTCGATTTCGGCCGGGCCGGTCAGGCGCGCCCGTGCGCGCGGCGGAACCGCCTCCTCGAGCCAGTAGGGGCCGGTCATGTGGGCGATGCTAGCCCGCTCGCACCACCCCTTCCTCGATCACGACCGCGCCGGCGAGCTCGAGCTCGGTCAGCGCCGCCGCCACCTCGCCCGCACCGAGCCCCGTGGCGCGCACCAGCTCGTCCGCGCTCGTCGCGGCCTCGCGGACCCGCTCGAGCACGCGCGCGGCGGTCTCGCCCACCTCAATCGATCCCGACCCGGCCGGCTCGAGGCCGAACGCTTCGAGCACGTCCGCCGCGCCCGTGCACGGCGTCGCGCCGAGCCGCAGGAGCGCGTTCGACCCGGCCGAGAGCGCCGACGTGATCTCGCCCGGGACCGCGAAAACCTCGCGCCCTTCCTCGAGCGCCAGGTCCGTGGTGATCAGCGCCCCGCTCCGCTCGCGCGCCTCGACGACGACGGTCGCTGGGCAGAGGCCCGCGACGATCCGGTTTCGCGCCGGAAAGCGCCACGGGGCCGGCTCGATCCCTGGGGCGTATTCCGAGACGATCAGGCCCGACGCGGCGACCTCGGCGGCCAGCGGGCGATGTGCCGCGGGATAGTCGCGGTCGATCCCGCACCCGAGGACGGCGACCGTCGTCCCGCCCGCTTCCAGAGCTCCGCGGTGCGCCTCGCCGTCGACACCCCGGGCGAGGCCGCTGACGACCACGAGCCCGGCCCCGGCAAGCTCTCTGCCGAGCCTCCTCGCGACCTGGCGCCCGTACGGTGAGCAGGCACGTGCGCCGACGATCGCCACGGCGGGACGGGAGAGCAGCTCAGGGCTCCCCGCACCGCGGAGGAAGAGCCCCGGCGGCGGGTCGTGGATCGCGCCCAGGAGCGGCGGGAAGCCCCGTTCGCTCCGCCCCACGAACCGCAGCCCGAGTGACCGCAGGCGCTCCAGCTCCGCAGCCGCATCGAACGACGCCTTGAAGCGAGCGAACCGTGCGCTCCGCGGCTCGGCCACGAGGTGGGACTCGGTCGCCGCGGCGAAGCTGGCGAGGGCGAGCTCGCTCACGCCGCCAGCTCCTTCGGGGAGCGGTAGGCGAGCGCCTCTGCGACGTGCTCGGGCTCGACCGAGCCTGAGCCCGCCAGGGCCGCGGCTGTCCGTGCCACGCGGGCCACCCGCGCCCGGCCGCGTCCGGAGAGCGGCAGCCGCTCGACCGCGCGCGAAAGGAGCTCGTCCGCGGCCGCCGTCCGCCGCGGCGCCTGCGTCCGGAGCTGCTCGCGCGCGGCGCAGACGCGCGTCCGCACCGCCTGAGACCCCTCGGACGGCCCCGCCGCCAGCTCCTCGGCCCGAGGGCGCGGCACGGTGACCACGAGGTCGAACCGGTCGAGGAGGGCGCGCGAGAGCTTGTCGCGGAACGCGGCCAGCCGCTGCGGGGAGCAGGAGCACTCTGCGGCAGGGTCTCCCCTGCCGGCACACGGGCACAGGTTCATCGTCGCGACCAGCTGGAACCGCGCCGGGAAGAGCGCCTGCCCCGCTGCGCGGGCGATCGCGACGACCCCGTCCTCGAGCGGCTGCCGGAGCGCCTCCAGGGTCGGGCGCTGGAACTCGGGGAGCTCGTCGAGGAGGAGCACCCCGTTATGCGCGAGGCTCGCCTCGCCGGGCCGCGGCCCAGGCCCGCCGCCGACGATCGCCGCGGTCGACGCGCTGTGATGCGGGGCGCGGAAGGGCGGCCGGCGAACCAGCGGCCGCTCCGGCGCGAGCAGGCCCGCGACCGAGTGGATCCGGGTCACCTCCAGCGCCTCGCGCGGCGTCAGCGGGGGCAGGATCCCCGGGAGGCGGCGGCCCAGCATCGTCTTCCCCGTTCCCGGCGGCCCCGCCAGGAGCAGGTTGTGCCCGCCCGCCGCGGCAAGCTCCAGGGCTCGACGCGCCCGCTCCTGGCCCCGTACGTCGGCGAGATCAGGTAGATCCGGCTCGGCGCCCTCCTCGGGCGGCTCGACCGGGGGCGGCCGCAACTCTCCACGGAGATAGGCGACGGCCTCGGCGAGATGCCGGACGGGGATCGGCTCCACGCCCGCCAGCGCGGCCTCCGCCGCCGACTCCGGCGCACAGAGGATCAGGTCGAGGCCGATCGAGCGCGCGCCCTCCGCTACGGCGAAGGCGCCGCGGACGGGCCGAATCCGGCCGTCGAGTGCGAGCTCGCCGACGGCGGCGTGCTCGGCAAGCCGCTCCGACGGGATCTGCCGCGACGCCGCCAGGACTGCGAGCGCGATCGAGAGGTCGAAGCCGGAGCCTTCCTTGCGCAGCCCCGCCGGAGCGAGGTTCACCGTGATCCGCCGGTCGAGCGGCCATTCGAGCAGGGCCGAGGCGATCCCGCTCCGCACGCGGTGCTTCGCCTCCGAGCATGCTTTGTCCGCGAGCCCGACGATCGCGAACGAGGGAACGCCCTTCTCCAGGTGGGCCTCCACCTCGACGCGGCGTGGCTCCAGGCCGACGAGCGCGTGGGTGACCGAGCGGGCGAGCACTCTCCCACGCTAGGCCGCGACGTGTGCCGAGAGAGCTACGCCTTCGTCACGGAAGCGTGCAGATCAGGATCGACTCGAAGTACTCGCCCGAGCGCCGCCCCGTCCGCCGGTTGACGTGCCGCTCCAGCCGGTCGGCGAGCACGAGCCCTGACCGGCGCAGGATCTCGGGATAGAGGTCGCGGCGATCGTTGACGACGATGCAGATCGGCGCCCCAGGCCGAAGCACACCGGCGACGCGCTCGAGCACCCGGGCGATCCCGGAGGTGTACTCCTCCAGCGCGCCCTTGCTCGTCCCGCGGGCGGCAGCGCCGACCTCGCGCTCGCGCCGGTCGTCGAGCCCCAGAAGCTCATAGGCGTAGCGGTGCTGCTCGTGGTAGTCGATCAGCCCCGGGTAAGGCGGCGAAGTGACGACGCCGTCGTAGGGGCCGCCCAGCTCGACGTCGCGGACGTCGCCGTGCAGGACGACCGCGGCGCGGCAGGGGTCGCGAGTCTCCGCGAAGGCGGCGATCCGCGCGTAGGTGTCGGCGAGGTAGCGGGTGAGGAACTTGTTCGCGGTCTCGACGGGCCGACAGGTGCGCCGGTGCTTGTGGCACCAGTACTCGCCCACCTGGGGTGCACGGGGGAAGTCGAGGTCGTAGTGGGCCGTCCGCCGGGCGGAGCGGGCCGCGCGGGCGAGGACGACTCGGAGCACGTCGGGATGGGCGGCATCCGCGATCCCCGTGCGGAAGTGGAGGAGCTCGGCCGCTGCCTGGGGCGCGAACCACTCCGCGACGTAGCCGCGCGGGACCGCACGTGAGCGCCCGAGCCTCTCGGTCGCGGCTCGCACGTCCTCCTCGAGCGCCGGAAGGTCGTGGTCGGCGGTCTTGACGCGCATCAGAAGCGCGTTGAAGGCCGCGACGTCCACCCCGACCGCGTCGTACCCCGACTCGAGCGCCTGGACGAGCGTCGTCCCCGAGCCGCCGAAAGGATCGAGCACCCGCCCGCCCGGACGGACGTACCGCGTCAGCAGGGCCTCGACGAGCTGCGGGACGAACTTGCCGAGGTACGGATGCAGCCGGTGGACGTGCTTCGTCCGCTCCCGCTCGGGCAGCTCCTGCTCGGACCAGGAGAGCGCGAGATCGAGCTCGCGATAGAGAGCCTCTTGCGTCGCCACGCCCGAGTCTTCGCCCGGGCGTGGCGGAATCCTCGATCCGGCCTAGTAGTGGATCCCGCTCGCGGCGTCGAGCGCGCGCAGGCGGCGGATCCGCTCGGCCATCGGCGGGTGGGTCGAGAAGAGCGCCCCCATCCCGACCCGCTTGAGCGGATTGGCGATGTAGAGCGCCTCGGTGGCGGGGTTCACGTTCATCGGGATGGCGCTCGTCCCGCGCTCGAGGTTGGCGAGCGCCTCGGCGAGCGGGCGGGCCTCCCCGAGGAACGAGGCGCCCGTTGCGTCGGCGAGGTACTCGCGCTGCCGCGAGACGGCGAGCTGGAGGATCATCGCCGCCATCGGGGCGACGATCACCGCGACGAGCACACCGACGATCCCGAGCGGGTTGTCGCTGCGGTTGCGGCCGCCGAAGATCATCGAGAACTGGAGGATGTTCGCGATCGCGGCGATCGCGGCGCCGATCATCGCGGCGATGGTAGTCACGAGGATGTCCCGGTTCTTGATGTGGGCGAGCTCGTGGGCGAGGACGCCGCGCACCTGGTCGCGCGGGAGGCTCTTGAGGAGGCCTTCCGTCACCGCCACGGCGGCGCGCTTCGAGTTCCGCCCCGTCGCGAACGCGTTCGGCTGCTCCGAGGGGATCAGGTGGACGGTCGGCATCGGCAGCCCGGCCTTCCCGGCCAGCTCCTCGATGTCGCGGTAGAGCTCCGGCGCCTCGCTCCGGTCGACCGGGCGGGCCTTGCTCGCCTTCAGCGCAAGCCGGTCGGAGAAGAAGAACATGATGAGGTTGAAGACGACCGCGATCCCGGCGAACAGGATGAGGCCGCCCGAGCCGCCGAAGACGTAGCCCAGCCCGATCAGGAGGGCGAAGAGCCCCGCGAGGATGACGAGCGTCCGAGCCTGGGTGCCGATTCTGGTGCGGGTGATCGACATGGTGGTTTCAGTGATCCTTTCCGGCTGAATGACGGTGCCTGGGATTCAGCCGGAAGTTTCTCCCGCCACCCCGGGGGAGGTGGTGGCCGGCGCACCCGGGCCGAAGCCGTTCTGACGAGTGCGCCCGTTCGGGGATAGTGCCTCCCGGCACCGCTAATTCTAGCCGTTCGGGTCGGCTAGCCGTCCAGGATCTCGAGTGGATGGCGCGAGACGCGGCCCGCCGAGACGGCTGCGACCTCGAAGCGGAGATCGAGCTGCCGCGCCTCGGGATGACTCGCGAGCCAGCTCTCGCCGGCGCGCCGAAGCCGCCGCACCTTCTCGGGCCCGACCATCTCGAGCGGATGGCCGTAGCCGTCGCCCGACTTGCCCTTGACCTCGCAGAGGACGACCGCGCGGCCCCGCCGCAGGATCAGGTCGAGCTCGTTCCCGCCCGCCCAGACGTTCCGGCCGAGGACGCGGTAGCCCCGGAGCCGGTAGTGGCGCTCGACCAGCCGCTCAAACCGCCGCCCCTCGCGGGCGGTGCTCAGGCGGCCGCGGGCTCGGGCTCGCCGTAACACAGGGCCTGGAAGGAGAGGCGGTGCTGAGCGCAGGGCCCGTGGGCGCGCACGGCGGCCGCGTGACCTGGGGTGATGTAGCCCACGTGGCGCGAGAAGCCGTACTGGGGGAAGAGCGCGTCGAGCCTGCGCATCGCGCGGTCCCGGGTCACCTTCGCGACGATCGAGGCGGCGGCGATCGCGGCGCTCTTGGTGTCCCCGTCCACGACGGCGCGGTGCGGGACGGCCGTCGGCCCCAGCCTGAAGCCGTCCACGAGGCACGCCTCGGCAGGCGGAGAGAGGTCGGCGAGCACCGAGCGCAGCCCCCAGAGATTGGAGCGGTGGAGGCCGTTGCGGTCGATGTCGGACGCGGAGACGACCCGGATGCTGATCCGGGTCGCGCAGCCGACAACCGCGCGATAGAGCTCCTCGCGCTCCGCCGGCGAGACCTGCTTCGAGTCGTTCAGGCTCGCGAGCGACCGGACGCGGTGGTTGCGCAGGCAGTCGAAGTCGAGCAGCACTCCCGCGACCACGAGCGGCCCGGCGAGCGAGCCGCGGCCGGCCTCGTCCGCGCCCGCGACGAAGCGCGCGCCGAGCTTGCGGTCGTAGGCGAGAAGGCGCTGGCCGGAGCTGCGTGCCACGCGTCGAGGATAGCCCCGGGGCGGGACGCCGACGTCACGGCGGGGAAACGAATGTGTCGCAGTTTGCGCGCTAGGCGCTGGGTGCGTCTTCGCCGGGCTCGTCGGCGGGAGCATCCTCCGCCACGGCCTCGGTCTCGTTCTCGTTCTCCGGGGCCGACTCGGCCTCCGGTGCGGTCTCCTCGACGACGGCGGTCTCCTCGACCGGCGCAGCCTCCTCGACCGGAGTCTCCTCGACCGGCGCCTCGACCACCGTGGCCTCGTCGACCACGACGGGCGCTGCCGCCTCGGCCAGAGCGGCCGCCTGCGCCTTCTCGTGAGCCGCCTGGGCCTTCGCCAGCTTGGTGCTGCCGGCGCCGGGGCGCAGCTCGCGGATACGGGCCTTCTTGCCGACCTTGCCGCGGAGGTAGTAGAGCTTCGCGCGGTTGACGTCGCCGATCGCGGCGACCTCGATCTTCTCGATCTTGGGCGAGTGCACCGGGAACGTCCGCTCGACGCCGACCCCGAACGACTGCTTCCGTACGGTGAAGGTCTCGCGCGCGCCGGAGCCCTGGCGCTTGATCACGACGCCCTCGAAGACCTGGATCCGGGAGCGGGTGCCCTCGATCACGCGGAAGTGCACGCGGACGGTGTCCCCCGCCTTGAACAGGGGAACGTCGTGGCGCAGCTGGCGCTGCTCGATGCTTTGGATGATCGTGCTCATGGAAAGGGCGGCCCGACGGGCCAGGGGTGGATATTAGCGCAACGAGATCCGGTTCGGCGGCCAGTACGTGGCGAAGACCTTCCCGATCAGGTTGGCGCGTGGGACCGTCCCCCACTCCCGCGAGTCGCACGACTGGGAACGGTTGTCGCCCATCATGAAGAACTGCCCGGGCGGGATCGTGTACGTCTCCGGCCCGCCCGAATCGCGCCGGTTGCCCTTGATGTACGGCTCGGGCAGGCGCTTCCCGTTGATGTACACGAACGAGAGCCCCTTCTCGGGCCGGAGCTCGAGCCGCTCGCCGGGCAGTCCGACCAGCCGCTTGACGAACGTCCCGCCCGCGCCGCAGCGGATCTGGGCCGCGGGCGGGGTCTGGAAGACGACGATGTCGCCGCGCTGCGGCTCACGGAAGTGGTAGATGAACCGGTTCGCAAGCACCCGGTCGGAGAAGCGCGCCTCGCAGCCGTTCGCCGGCCGGGCGCAGTGCAGGGTCGGCTCCATCGAGGAGCTGGGGATCCGGTACGGGTTGACGACCCAGGCCTTGATCGCGAGCACGATCGCGATCGCGCCGACGATCGTCACGACCCAGTCGATCGTCACCCGCCAGCCGTGCGGCAGGTTGCGGGTCAGCCGGTCGACTGGGTTGCGCGAGTGGAACTCGTGCCTGGGTTGGACGGGCGCGGCAGGCTGGACGTACGCACCGTCGAGCCAGTGGTCGTAACGCGTCCGGCGCTCCGGGTCGACGAGCGTCCGGTAAGCCGTGGAGAGCTCGCTCTGGCGCTCCTCGCTCCACGTGTCGCCCGACTGACGGTGGTAGGCCTCCTCGATCTCCGCATGGGACGCGTCCCGCCGGACGCCGAGCGTCGCGTAGTAGTCGCTCAAGGAGTCAGGTTCCTCGTCCGGCTCTGCTCGCGGCGCCATTCCTCGATCCGGGCGTGATCGCCGGAGAGGAGCACGTCCGGGACGCTCCAGCCGCGGAACTCCGCGGGGCGCGTGTAGTGGGGGTACTCGAGCCCACCCTCGAGCGCGACCGAGAAGCTCTCGTTCTCGCCGGAGCCCTCGGCGAGCGCGCCCGGGAGCCGGCGTGCGATCGCGTCGAGCAGCACCATCGCGGGCAGCTCGCCACCCGAGAGGACATAGGGCCCGATCGAAATCGCGTCGGAGGCGAGCTGGGAGACGATCCGCTCGTCGAAGCCCTCGAAGCGCGAGGAGAGCAAGGTCACGTGCTCCTCCTGCGCGAGTTCCTCGACGACGGCCTGCGTCAGCGGCCGCCCCTGCGGGGTCAGCGCGATCACGCGGTGCGGCGCCTCTCCGGCGTAGGCGGCCTCCAACGCGGCCGCGACGACGTCCACACGCAGCACCATCCCGGCGCCACCGCCGTAGGGATCGTCGTCCACCTGTCCCGAGCGGAGCGGCGTCGTGTCGCGGTAGTTGAACAGACTCAGCTCGAGCTCGTCCCCGAGCACGGCGGCGAGCGGCCGCTGCTCGGTCATCCACGCGAACGCGTGCGGGACCTGGGTGAAGACGTCGAGACGCAAAGCCCGCTGAGGTTACTCGTCGTCGGCGAAGCCCTGCGCCACCACGATGCGGCGGGCTTCCAGGTCGACGTCGAGGACGCAGGTGCCGACGAGCGGGAGCAGCAGCCCGGAGCCGAGCTCGAGCGAGTCGTTGGCCGGGCCGTTGTGCACCTCGACCACCTCGCCGAGCGAACGGCCGCCTTCCTCCTCGACCGCGAGCCCGACGAGCTGGAAGACGTAGTAGGTGTCCTCCTCCGGGTCGGGCAGCGCCTCCAGAGGGATCGAGAGGGCCGTGCCTCGGGTGACCGGGCGGTCGAGCTTCAGCACCGGCCTGCCGCCCGAGCCCCGCTTGGAGACGACGATCTCGGCTTCGCCACCCTCGATCCACAGCCGGGCGCCACGGACGAAGCGGCCTTCCGCCTCCGACGGCTCCTCGACGAAGAACGAGCCGTCGACTCCGTGCGGCCGCCCGACGCGGCCCACGACGACGCGTTCCTCGCTACTCAACGATCTCGAGCACGATCCTGTGGCGGTCGCGGGCGGCGCTTGCCCGCACGATCGTCCGCAGCGAGCGCGCGAGGCGCCCCTGACGGCCGATCACCTTGCCGCGATCCTCCGGCGCGACGGTCAGCTGGAGGTAGACCGTGTCGCCCTCGTCGACCTCCTCGACGCGCACGGCGTCCGGGTCGTCGACCAGCTGCCGCGCGAGCCATTCGAGGAGCTCCGCCACTACGCCCCGGACTTGCCGGCGGCCTTGATCAGCTTCGAGACCGCGTCCGACGGCTGCGCGCCCTTCGCCAGCCACTCCTGCACCTTCGTGTCGTCGAGCTCGATCGTCGAGGGATCGGTCTGCGGGTTGTACCGGCCGATGATCTCGATGAACTTGCCGTCGCGCGGGCTGCGCGAGTCGGCGACGACGACCCGGTAGATCGGGTTCTTCTTCGAGCCCACACGCGTGAGCCTGATCCGTACTGCCACTCTCTTACCTCCGTCCAGCCTTGGTCATTTGCTGCGGAAGGGTGGGCATCTTGCCCTTGCCCATCTGCTTCATCATCTTCTCCATCTGCTTTCGTGCGGTCAGTAGCTTATTGACGTCCTGGATCGTCTGCCCGCTGCCCGCCGCGATCCGCTGCCGGCGGGAGCCGTTGATCAGGTGCGGCATCCGCCGTTCCTGGGGCGTCATCGAGAGCACGATCGCCTCGACGCGGGCGAGCTGGCGTTCGTCGATGTCCACGTCCTTGAGCTGGTTGCCGAGCCCCGGGATCATCTTGAGGACGCCCTGGATCGGCCCCATCCGCTTCAGCATCTTCTGGGCGGAGAGGAAGTCGTCGAAGGTGAACTGGCCGGAGCGCATCCGCGCCTCCATCGCCTCCTGCTCGTCCTCCTCGACCGCGGCCTCCGCCTTCTCGATCAGCGTCAGCACGTCGCCCATCCCGAGGATGCGGCTCGCCATTCGGTCGGGGTGAAACTCCTCCAGCTGGTCGAGCTTCTCGCCGACCGAGACGTACTTGATCGGCTTGCCGGTGACCTGCCGCACGGAGAGCGCCGCGCCGCCGCGCGCGTCGCCGTCCAGCTTGGTCAGGACGACGCCGTCGAAGGCGACCCGCTCCTGGAACGCCTCGGCGACGTTGACGGCCTCCTGGCCGGTCATCGCGTCGAGGACGAGCAGGACGTTCATCGGCTTCGCGGCGTCGCGGACGCGGACGAGCTCGTCCATCAGCGCCTCGTCCACGTGGAGCCGGCCGGCGGTGTCGACGATCACGACATCGTTCCCGGCGCTCGTGGCGGCCTGGAGGGCGTACTTCACGACCTCGACGGGATCCTGCGTGTCCTTGCGGTAGACGGGGATCTGGATCTGGCGGCCCAGCTGCTCGAGCTGGTCGATCGCTGCCGGACGCTGGAGGTCGGCGGCGACGAGGGCGGGGTTCTTCCCGGCCTTGCGCAGGTGGAGCGCGAGCTTCGCGGAGGTCGTCGTCTTGCCGGAGCCCTGGAGGCCGGCCATCAGGATCACGGTCGGCGGCTTCCCGAAGGCGAGGCGGGAGCCACCGGAGCCCATCAGCGCGGTCAGCTCCTCGTGCACGATCTTCACGACCTGCTGGCCAGGGGTCAGGCTCTTGAGCACGTCCTGGCCGGTCGCGCGCTCGCGCACCTGGGCGACGAAGTCCTTGACGACCTGGAAGTTGACGTCCGCCTCGAGCAGCGCGAGGCGGATCTCGCGCATCGCCTTCGAGATCTGCTCGTCGTCGAGCCGCCCCTTGCCGCGGAGGTCGCCGAGAGTCGCCTGGAGCTTGTCTGAAAGGGTGTCGAACACCGCCGACAGTGTAGAGACGGTCTAGCCCGCGACCAGGGCCCGCGCGAAGTCGTGCGGGTCGAACGGGCGGAGGTCGTCGAGGCCCTCCCCCACGCCGATCAGTTTCACCGGCAGGCCGAGCTCGTAGGCGATCGCGACGGCGACGCCGCCTTTCGCGGAACCGTCCAGCTTCGTCAGCGCCACCCCGGTCACCCCGGCCGACTCGCCGAAGAGCCGCGCCTGCTGGAGGCCGTTCTGGCCGGTGGTTGCGTCGACGACGAGCAGCGTCTCGTGCGGGGCACCCTCGAGGCGGCTCTCGATCACCCGGCGGACCTTCGCCAGCTCCTCCATCAGGTTCGACTGCGTATGCAGGCGGCCCGCGGTATCCACGATCGCAACGTCGTGACCGCGGGCGCGAGCCGCCTCGACCGCGTCGTAGGCGACGGCCGCGGGATCGGCCCCGTGGGGAGCGCCGACGAAATCGGCCTGGGCGCGCTTCGCCCAGATCTCCAGCTGCTCCTCGGCGGCGGCGCGGAACGTGTCCGCCGCCCCGAGGAGGACGCTCCGGTCGTGCTCGCGGAGCTTCTGCGCGAGCTTGCCGATCGTGGTCGTCTTGCCGGTGCCGTTGACGCCGACGACGAGGATCACGCTCGGCTTCGCAGAGACGTTCAGGGTGGCGGGCTCGCCGAGCAGGTCGGCGATCTCCTCCGCGAGCGCCTCGCCGAGGTCGCCGAGCTCACCGCGTGCCTCCAGCCTCCGGATCAGCTCCGCCGTCGCGCGCACGCCGACGTCGCCGCGGATCAGCGCCTCCTCGAGCCGCTCCCAGTCCTCCTCGTTCCCGGGGTCGAAGGTGGCGGCGGCGAGCTCGCCGGTGAGGGCGCGCCGGCTCTTCCCGAGCGACTCGCGCAGGCGGCCGAAGACGCCACGCTGCTGCTCGGCCGTCTCCTCCGGCCCATCCTCGTCCCCCAGGAGCTCTGCCCAGCTGCGCGCCATCGTCGCGCGCACGATACGCGGTGGCCCCGCGCGCCGATTGACTCGGATGTCACGAGCGGCGTAGGGTGCGCGCGCGGGGTCACCGTTCGCTCCAAGGGGGAGTTGACCATGTACCTTCGATTTGCCACGGCCGTCGCGCTCGCGGGGCTCGTCTCACTTGCGGGCGCCGCGAGCGCGGCGACCGCAGCCGGTGCCAAGAGCACCGTCGTCTAAGACACATTCCAGCGGAGCGGGGGCGCCTACACGCTCGCCGACTACGCACAGAAGTGGTCGAACCCGTACGGGCTCGGCGAGATGGCGCTCACCGACACCCGCAGCTTCGCGGGCGGCCGCTTCACCGTCTCCGCGGCTCCGTTCCGGGTCGGCGCCGACTTCAGCGTCTTCGACCACCTCACGTACATCGGGATCAGCACGAGCGTCTTCCCGGTGCCCGAGAAGGGCTCGGTCGAGTTCGCCTCGGAGATCACCGCCCGGACGCCCGGGACGATCCCCGGACTCACGATCCACGGCGTCTACGGGCCACCCTTCACGTGGCCGGACTGGCTCGCGCCGCCGCCCTCGGGCTTCGCCCGGTACGCGGCACCCGTCCTCGAGGGGCAGCAGGCGGGTGTGGTCATGAACATGATCGACTTCTGCACCGGTCAGCTCTTCGACTGGTTCGTTGCCGGCCAGACCGCGTTCGCGTTGATCGAGCGGCTGCCGACGAACGTGACCGGGAACACGGCCAACCCGGGCTGCCCCGGCGCGACCTACGTCGGCCGCGAGCAGATGTACACCCAGATCATCCGCGAGGTGGCTGTGGCCCCCAACACGGCCCATGCCGTCTCGATCCGTTACACGGCGAAGAAGAACGAGGTCGAGTACTTCCTCGACGGCGTCCGGATCGCACGGGTGCCGAACGTCGGGATCCCGCTCGACCGGCAGGGGATCACCTACACCGGCACGTCGCCGTCGCTCGGGGCCGGCGAGAACCTCGCCGGCAAGATCGGTGCGTTCGCGATCGGACACGGGCTCTTCAGCCTGCTCGACGCGTTCCCGTACCAGCATCCGGAGGCGCCCGAGCTCAGCGTCTCGATCCCGCTCGGCGACTCGACGCCCGCCGGGGCGGGCAACGCGCGCCTGTTCGGTCAGGGTGCGATCGGGACCTTCGACGACTTCACGGTGACGACAAAGGAGACGCCCGCGAACGATTAGGGGCGATGCCAGCTCGCCTTCCTCCCGCCGGTCACCTGACGCGTGGCCGGCGGGAGGAGGCGCGGCTAGGCGGTCGCAGCGACGCGCTCGTCGCGCGGGAGGCGGCGCGAGACGACCTGGCTGACGCCGTCGCCGCCCATCGTGACGCCGTAGAGCACGTCCGCGGCCTCCATCGTGCGTTTCTGGTGCGTGATCACGATGAACTGGGCGCGGTCGGCGTAGCGGCGGAGCAGGTCGACGAAGCGGCTGATGTTCGCGTCGTCGAGCGCGGCCTCGACCTCGTCCAGGAGGTAGAACGGGCATGGCTTTGCGAGGAAGAGGGCGAAGAGGAACGAGATCGCCCCGAGCGCCTTCTCGCCGCCGGAGAGCATCCCGAGCCGCGTGATCTTCTTCCCGGCCGGGCGGAGCTCGACCTCGATCCCGATCTCGCCGTCGCCGTCCTCGTCGGGCTCGACCATCCGCAGCCGGCCTTCGCCGCCGGGGAAGAGGGTCGAGGCGACCTCCTCGAAGTGGGCGGCGACCGCGTCGAAGGTCTCGCCGAAGCGGCGCTCGACGGTGTCGGCCAGTTCGTTCCGGAGGTCCTCGAGCTCCTTGAGGCTCGCCTCGAGGTCGGCGCGCTGCGTCTCGAGCTCGGTCAGGCGCTCCTTCTCGGCGTCGTACTCCTCCTTGGCGAGCGGGTTGACCTGCCCGAGCTGGATCCGGCGGGCCTCGAGACGTTCGACGCGGGCGGCGAGCTCGACCCGGTCGTCGCCCTCGGCGGGCTCGGCAGCGGCCTCGGCGAGCCGGCGGCGAGCGTCGCCCGCATCGGCCTCGATCCTGGTCAGCTCGATCTCGATCTCGGTCGCGCGGGCGGTGGCGTCCTCGGCCGACTGGCGCAGGGCGACCTCGGCAGCGCCGAGCTCCCTCAGCTTCGTGCCCAGCTCCCCCGAGCGCGAGGCGTTCGCGTCCACGCGGGCCCGGAGCGGGGCCTCGAAGCGCACTGCGGTCTCGGCCGCGGCGGCGAGCGTCTCGTCGAGCCGCTCGGCACCCGCGCTGATCCGGCGGATCAGGTCCGCGTCGACGGACGAGGTGCGGCGAGCGCCCGTGTCGGCGGCGGCCGTCGCTGCGATCCGTGCGGCCTCCGAGGCCTCGGCCGCGAGCCCGGTGAGGCGCTCGGCCTCTTCGGTCAGCTCGCGGGCCTCACGCTCGACCTCGTGGCGCTCGTCCTCGGCCACCTCGAGCAGCCGGATCTGACCGGTCCCACCGAGCCTGGCCCGGACGAGCTCCGCAGCGGCTGCCGCCTCGTTCGCGCGGCTCGCCTCCCGACGGGCCTCGTGCTCGTCGGCGCCGAATCGGGCAAGCTCGGCGCCGAGGACGCCGGCCCGCTCCGAGCCGGCCTCCGACCGCTCGCGCAGCGGCTCCTCGAGCCGGGCCGCGACGGCGGCGGCCGCAAGCAGCGCGTCGTCCAGCCGGTCGGCGCCCGAGACGAGCTTGGCGAGAAAGGCCGGATCGACGGAGTGCTTGGCGCGGAGGTGCGCGACCTTCGCGTAGGCGGCCTCGGCGGCTGCAGCGGCAGCGGCAGATTCGGTCGCCGCGGCGTCCGCATCTTCGGCGGCGCGCGTCAGCTCGCCCACCTCGGCCTCGAGCTCGCGCCGGCGGCCGTCGAGCTCCAGGAGCACGGCCTCGGCCGTCTCGCCGGCGAACCAGAGCTCGCCGCGGCCCGGGTCGTAGCCGAAGCCCTCCTCGGTCACGGACGGCGCCGTGGCGGCAAGAAGGTCGGCGAGCTGGACGACGGGAAGATCGGCGACGCGGTCGGCAGGTGTTCGGCCGACGAGCACGGCGAGGCTGCCCAGGCCGGCGTCGCGCGCCCGCTGGAGGAGCGCGAGGCCAGCCGGGGCGTCGTCGGCGACGACGGCGGAGGCGCGCCAGCCGAGAGCGGCCGCGACCGAGCGCTCGGATCCGGCCGGGACGTCGAGGAGTGAGAGCGCAAGCGGGATGCCTTCCGCGGCGAGGGTGCGGGCGGCGGGCGGGATCCCCTCGCGCTCGGCGAGCGAGCGCTCCAGCGCGGCGAGCCGCTCCCGGGCGAGGGCGGCGCGCTCGGCAAGGTCGTCGCGCTCGTGGGCGGCGGCGCGGGCTGCGGCGGTGGCCTCGTTCGCGCTCCGCTCCAGCTCCTCCGGCGAGGGGCCGGGGCGGCGGGCGATCGCCTCCGCCTCGACGAGCTCCGTGCGAAGCCTCTGGCGAAGCGCGCTCGCCGACTCGGCGCGGAGCCCGATCCGCTCGCGGGCGCTGCCCAGGCGGTAGAGCGCAGCGGTGGCGCCCTCGCGCCCGCCGGCGACGTCGGCGAGCTCGGCCTCGATCCCGTGCCGCTCCGTCCGGAGAGCGTCGAGCCGCTCCTCGGCCCGGGCGGCAGTGGCGCGCTCCAGGGCGGCGAGCCGCTCCTGGGCGGCGCGTGCCCGCTCGGCGCCCGCGCCGCCGGCGGCCGCAGCAGCACGGGCCGCCGCAGTGGCCTCGCCCGCCGCAAGCTCGAGCGCTCGCAGCTTCTCGTCGGTGATCTCCGCGACCGCGGCCTCGATCTCCCCCGCCTCGGCGCGCAGCCGCTGAAGCAGAGCCGTCGCGGCCTCGCGGCGAACTGAGACGCGCTCACTCGCACCCTGGAGCCGGTAGAGCGCCTTCACCGCAGCCTCACGGCGCCCGGCGGCGTCGCCGAGTTCCTCCTCGGCGGATTGGCGCTCGGCAAGCAGGCCCTGGAGCTTCTCCTGGGCGGCGCGGCGGGCGAGCCCGGACGCAGTCTTCCGCTCCTCGGCCGCGTCCCGACGCGCCTCGGCGGCATCGAGGTCGAGCTGAGCGACCCGCGCGCGCAGGCCGGCGATCTCCTCGCCGAGCTTCTCGGCCCGCTCGGCCGCGGTCGCCTGGAGCGCCAGCGGCCGCAGGCGCTTGCGCACCTCGGCCTCGACGTCGCGGGCCCGCTCGACCTGGATCCCGACCCGGTTCAGCTTCAGCTCGGCCCGGTGCTTGCGGCGCTTGAACTTCCCGAGACCGGCCGCCTCCTCGATCAGTTCGCGCCGCTCCTCGGGCTTCGAGGCGAGCACCGCCTCGACCTTGCCCTGGCTGACGATCGAGTGCATCGACCCGCCCAGGCCCACGTCGGCGAGCAGCTCGACGAGGTCGGTGCGCCGGACGTTCGCCTTGTTGACGAGGTACTGACCCTCGCCGCCGCGGTGGAGGCGGCGGGCGATCGAGACCTCGGAGAAGTCGAGCCCCTCGCCGAAGCCGCCGTCCGCGTTGTCGAAGACGAGCTCGACCTCGCAGCTGTCGGCGGCCTTGCGGCCCTCGGCACCGTTGAAGAGGACGTCGTCCGGCTTGTCGGCCCGCAGCTCGGACGGAGTCAGCGAGCCGGCGGCCCAGGTGATCGCGTCGGCGACGTTCGACTTCCCGGACCCGTTCGGGCCGACGACGACGGCGACACCCGGCTCGAGCTTGAGCTCGATCGTGTCCGGAAATGACTTGAAGCCGCGCAGGCGGAGAGAGCGCAGGTGCACGGGCCGAGGCTAGCGGGCGCCGCGGACGGGGTCCTCGGCGCCGCCCGGCTCTAGACAGCCAGGGCCGCGAGTGCCAGCTTGGCGGCGGCCTGCTCGGCGTCCTTCTTCGATCGGCCGGTGCCGCGGCCGAGCTCCTCTCCGTCCACGAGCGCCGCGCAGGCGAAGCGCCTGTCGTGCGGGGGCCCCTCGACGTCGAGCACGGAGTAAGAGACGGAGCGCCCCGTCTTCGCGAGCGCCTCCTGCAGCTCCGTCTTGTGGTCGACGTGCGTCGTCGAGGCATAGTCGATCCGGTCGGAGAACGCCTGGACGATCGCCTCCTCGATCGGCTCATAGCCGTGCTCGAGGAAGAGCGCCGCGATCGCGGCCTCGAGCAGCGCCGCCGTCACGTTGCGGCTCTTGACGATCCGGGTCAGCTCGTCCGGCGCGATCGAGCCGGCCGCCTCCCGAAGGAGACGGCCGCCCAGATCGAGGTCGCGCGCGACAAGCGCGCAGCTCTGGCGGGAGACGACGTGCGAGCGGATCTTCGCCAGCTCGCCCTCCGGCGCCTCCGGGTAGCGCGCGTAGAGCGCCTGGGCGATCGCCAGCTCGAGGACGCTGTCGCCGAGGAACTCGAGCCGCTCGTAGGACGACCCGCGGTCGACCGCCCACGAGGTGTGTGTGAACACGTGCTCGAGCCGCTCCCGGGGAAGCGCGTCGATCAGGCGGCCGAGCGGGCCCGAGTCGCCTGTCGGGATGGCGCTACTGGTGGGTCGAGACGTAGTCGACGGCCTGCCCGACGGTCGTGATCTTCTGCGCGTCGTCGTCCGAGATCTTGATCCCGAACTGATCCTCGAGCTCCATGATCAGCTCCACGAGGTCGAGCGAGTCCGCGTCGAGATCCTCCTGGAAGGACGCCTCCTCGTTGATCTCCGCCTCGTCGACACCGAGCTGCTCGCTCAGGACTTCCTTCACACGCTCGTAGACTTCTTCACGCGACGCTGCCACATCGACCTCTCTTGACTGGGGTTATTTGGTCTCTTGATTGGGTTGGAGCAGAGCGCGCACGATCATACAGTCGTGGCCGAACGGCGTTCCGGCAAGCGCTCGGCGAGGCGGGCGACCACGCCGCCGTCGACCCCGCGCGCGGCGAGGCGGATCGCGTTCGCGACGGCCTCCCGGGACGAGTCCCCGTGCGCGATCACGGCGAGCCCGCGCAGCCCGAGCAGGTACGCGCCGCCGTAGGTGTCGGGGTCGAGCCGGTCGCGCAGGCGCCGGGACGCGGGCCGGATCAGCAGCCCGCCGAGCTTGCCACGCCTCGTCGAGACGATCTCGGCGCGGAGGGCGTCGAGCACCGTGGCGATCGTCCCCTCCAGCAGCTTCAGCGCGATGTTGCCGGTGAACCCGTCGCAAACGACGACGTCGGCGGCGCCCGCGAGCAGGTCGCGGCTCTCGGCGTTGCCGGCAAAGTGGAGCTCGCTCGTGGCGAGCAGGGCATGGGCGTCGAGCGTGAGCTGGTTGCCCTTCTCGGCCTCCTCCCCGATCGAGAGCAGACGCACCTCGGGCTCCGCGATCAGCAGGATCTCCCGGGCGAAGATCGCGCCCATCTCACCGAACTGGGCGAGGTGCTCGGGGCGGGCATCGGCGTTCGCGCCCGCGTCGAGGAGGACGGAGGGGCCGCGCTCGGTCGGAATCGGGACGGCGATCGCGGGCCGGAGCACGCCGGGAAGCCGCCGGATGTGGATCAGCCCCGCGGCGAGCATGGCGCCGGTGTTCCCGGCGGAGACGACGGCGTCGGCCTCCCCGTCGGCGACGGCGCGGCAAGCGGCGACGAGCGACGAGTCGGGCTTGGCGCGCACGGCCTCCGCGGGCTTCTCGTGCATCCCGATCTCCCCGGTCGTCTCCACGAGCCTGAGCCCGCCGGTGTCGAGGCAACCAGGGCCGAAGAGGATCGGCTCGATCCCGTCGCGTGCTGCGAGGAGCGCTCCCGCGACGACCTCCGCAGGGGCCTGGTCTCCGCCCAGCGCGTCGACCGCGACTCGGGACAAGGCTACGGAGCGGGCGTGCGGAGCGGCTCGATCTCGCGCCCCTTGTACGTCTTGCAGGTGGGGCACACGTGATGCGGGCGCTTCGGCTGATGACACGTCGGGCAGACGTTCACGCGCGGTGACTCGATCCCGTGCTGGGCACGGCGCTTGTCACGGCGGGCTTTGGAGGTCTTTTTCTTGGGGACTGCCATCGGCGGCTGCGGAGTGTAGCGCATCGAGCGAGAGCTCCCGGGTCGATGAGGCCCGCCTAGCCGCCCTGGGCGAGCTCGGCAAGCTTCGCGACCGTCCGCCAGTTCCGGTTCGTGCCCTGCACGCCGGCGAGCCGCTCCAGCGCCGCCCCGGCGAGCTGCGCGCCCTGGATCCCGTTCGGGAGGTGAAGCAGCACGTCGGCGCCGCGCAGCTCGATCCGATCGGGGGCGACGTCGTGCTGGCGCAAGGCGCGCGCGGCAGCCGCCGCAGGCTCCTCGACGAGGAACGTGACGGAGCTCTTGGACGTGTCCTTGCCAAACGGGTGCGCGTCGAGCAGCGCCTCCAGGTCGACCCCCGTCCGGAGCGCGACCACGGTGTCGACGCCGAGCTCCTCCCGGATCACCCGCTCGATCCGCCGCGCGAGCCGCTTCCGGTCCGAGGCCCTGGAGCGGAAGAGCACGTTGCCGCTCGCGATGTAGGTGGAGACGTCCTGGAGCCCGCCCGCCTCGAGCGCCTCACGCAGGTGCGCCATCGGCACCTTGTTCCGGGCGCCGAGGTTGACGGCGCGCAGGAGCGCGACCCAGCGGGTCACGAGAGCCGGTCGCGCAGCCCCTCGAGCGCGCCCCAGCGCGGATCTGCCGAGACCTCCTCGTGCTCGTGCGGCTCCACGTTCAGGTCCTTGCCGCAGACCGGGCAGAGCCCGGCGCAGTCGCGCGCATGCAGGATCTGCGCGGGCAGCCCGGTCGCGATCGAGTCCCGGGCCCACGCGGAGAGGTCGAGCTGGTCGTCGTCGACGACATACTCGCTCCGCAACTCCTCGTCACCGCCGGGATCGGCGGCGTGGTACTCGCGCGTGTCCACCCTGACATCGAGGACCGCGTCGGCGAGGCAGCGCATGCAGGGCCCGTGCAGGCGCAGCTCGAAGCGAAGCTCGAAGAGGAGCCCGGTCGTGGCCTGGGTGACCGTGAGGGCGGCCTCGACCTCCTGCGGGACGGGCAGGTAGCGCTGGCCCCCGAGGTCGAACGGCTCGAGCTCGACCTTGACCGCGTCGCTGTGCTGCTCGCCCAACCGGAGCCTGAGCCGCCGGAGCGGAAAGCGCGTCACGGGTCGAGGGTAACGGACGGGCGGGCCGCGGGCGCGGGCCGGGGTGTGGCGCTGACGATCAGCCCCACCGCGGCGATCACGAGGCCGCCCGCGAGCACAAGCCGCAGGCCGAACGGCTCGCCGACCAGGAAGGCGCCGAGGAGCACGGCGACGACCGGGTTGACGTACGCGTAGGTGCCGACGAGCGCGAGCGGAGCGTTCGCGACCAGCCAGACGTAGGCCGTGAAGCCGAGGAACGAGCCGGCAAGGATGAGGTAGGCCAGCGAGAGCAGCGACTCGGCGGAGATCGCGGAGACGTGGAGCTCGCTCCCCTCGCCGAGGGCGAGCCCGGTGAGCCCGAGCAGGAGCCCGCCCGCGAGCATCTGCATCGCGGCAGCCACGAGCGGGCGTCTCGGCATCGGCGCGCCGCGCGCGTAGAGCGTGCCGAGCGCCCACGCCAGCGAGCCGACGAGCACGACGACGACACCGATCAGACGGCCGCCGCCGGTGTTGCCCTCGACGAGGATCGCGATCCCGCCGAAGCCCGCGACGAGCCCGACGATCGCGACCGGCGCGAGCCGCACGCCGTTGAAGAGGCGGTCGAAGAGCGCGAACCAGAGCGGGATCGAGCCGACGATCAGCGCGACAGTGCCCGTGGGCACGTCCCGGACCGCGAGCGCGACCCCGCCGTTCCCGAGGAAGAGAAGCGCGCCGCCGACCACGAAAGCCGTGCGCCAGTGGACGAGCCGCGGCCGGTCGGTGACCCGCTCGCCCCGCCGGATCGCAAGCGCGTAGAGGAGCGCGCCCGCGATCAGGAACCGCGCCGAGAGCATCAGGAGCGGCGGGATCGTCCGGCCCGCGACCTCGATCCCGAGATAGGTCGAGCCCCAGATCACGTAGACCGCCGCAAGCGCGATCCAGACGCGGACGCGCCGGCGGGCATCGGTCTCCCCCATCACGGCAGGATCATCGCGCCGCAGCGGCGGCACAAGTCGGATCTGCGCTCGAGACGATCAGCCGTCTCGATGGACGGAGCTAGAGGTAGGACTCTTCGTCGAGGTCGCGAGGCCCGACCCCGGCGACCACCGTCTCCTGCGAGCGCTCGTGCAGCCGCTCGCGGCCCCGCTTGACCGCAGTGAGGAACTTGTCCAGGTTGACCTCGAGCGTCGAGAGGATCCCGTCCGCCCAGTCCTCCATCTCGAGCCGCGTCTCGCGCGCCTGGCGGCGGGCGTCGTCGACGATCTCCTGGGCCTGGCGCTCCGCGAGCTTGACGATCTCGGTCTGCGAGGCCTCGCGCACGGCCTGCTCGCGCGCCTCGCCGATCAGCCGATCGGTCTCCCGCTTCGCCTCCGCGAGCATCTCCTGACGCTCCTTCACGATCCACCGCGCCTGCTTGATCTCTTCCGGGATCGTCGCCCGCATCTGGTCGAGGATGTCGTAGATCTCCTCGCGGTCGATCCGGACCTGATCGGTCAGGGGCACGGCCTTCGCGTTGTGCACGAGGTCGTCGAGCTTGTCGATGAGTACCAGGACGTCCATTTCGTCTCCGAAGTCTACTCTCGCGGGTTCTCCGGAGCACCGGGGTGGCCGTCGGGGAACAACTCCTCGAGTCGGCGCGCCACGATGTCCGGCACCAGTCCGTCCACTGTTCCGCCGAACGCGGCGATCTCCTTCACGCCGCTCGAGGAGACGAAGCTGGTCTGGGGGCTCGCCATCACGTACACCGTCTCGATCTCCGGCGCGAGGTGGCGGTTGAGCTGGTTCATCTGAAACTCCCACTCGAAGTCCGAGATCACCCGCAGGCCCTTGACGATCGCGCGCGCGTCCCAGCGGCGCGCGAACTCGACCACGAGCTCGGAGAAGACGTCGATCTCGACGTTCGGGACCTCCGCGAAGGCCTCCTTGAGGAAGGCGACCCGGTCCTCGAGCGCGAAGAGCGGCGTCTTGTGGCGCGGGCTGCCGACGACGCCGACGACGACGCGGTCGAAGATCGAGGCGGCACGCGTGATCACGTCAACGTGGCCGAGGGTGACCGGGTCGTAGCTGCCTGGGCAGATCGCTGTCTTCATGGATGGTGGAAGAGCGTCAGACGCGCCGAACCGTACCGCCGGGAGGTGCGGAGGGCCAGCGGCAGCGACGGTTCGGTGCGCGCGCCCGTCTCGACAACGAGGAGGCCGTCCCGGGCGAGGCGGGGCGGCAGCAGCTCCGCCAGCCTCGGCTCGAGCTCCTCCCACTCCCCGTAGGGCGGGTCGACGAGGATCAGGTCGTAGGTTCGCGCCTCGCGCTTGAGGAACCAGAGCACGTCCTCGGCGGCGACGCGGGCGCCGGTCAGCTTGAGCTTGGTCAGGTTCTCCGAGATCACGCGGGCCGCGCCGCGGTCCGACTCGACGAAGGTGACCGACGCGGCTCCCCGG
The DNA here is from genome assembly GCA_038324115.1 of Gaiellales bacterium. Classification (GTDB taxonomy): domain Bacteria; phylum Actinomycetota; class Thermoleophilia; order Gaiellales; family Gaiellaceae; genus Gaiellasilicea. The sequence goes on along the minus strand of JBBQHQ010000004.1, from coordinate 4,740 downwards.
GAGAGCGCCTCCAGCCCGAGCGCGCCCGAGCCGGCGAAGAGGTCGAGCACCGTCGCGTCGTTGACGGGACCGATCAGGTTGTAGGCCGCCTCGCGGACGCGGTCGCCCGTCGGGCGCGTCGCGAGCCCGGGCGGGGCGGCGATCGTGGCGCCGCGTTTCTCTCCGGCGATGATCCTCACGAGTCGCCGAGATGCTCGGCCGTCCCGAGGAGCATGTCCACTTCCGCCGCCATCGTCTCGAGCGGGAGCGCCCGGGCGACCTCTCGCGCCTCCTGGAGCAGGCCGAGGTCCTTTGTGATCCGCGCAAAGCGGAGGTCGGAGAGGCCAGACTGGCGGGCGCCGAGGAGCTGGCCGCCGCCGCGAATCTCGAGGTCCTTCTCCGCCAGCTCGAAGCCGTCCGTCGTCGCCACGAGCGCCTCCAGCCGCTCGTGCGCCGAGTCGGTCAGCTCCTCCTTGGCCCGGGAGATCAGGAGGCAGTAGGACTGCTCGGCGCCCCGCCCCACGCGTCCCCGCAGCTGGTGGAGCTGGGCGAGGCCGAAGCGGTCGGCCTCCTGGACGATCATGATCGTCGCGTTCGGGACGTCGACGCCGACCTCGATCACGGTCGTCGCGACGAGCACGTCGAGCTCGCGCGCCTTGAAGCTCGCCATCAGCTCGCGCCGGGCGGCCGGCTTCAGCCGCCCGTGCAGGCAGCCGACGCGGAAGCCCTTCAGCTCGCCGGCGCGGAGGCCTTCAGCCTCCTGCTCCGCGGCGCGGGCGTCACTCGTCTGCGACTCCTCGATCAGTGGGCAGACGACGTAGGCCTGCCGGCCCTCCGTGAGGTGGGCGCGCAGCCGGGTGTACGCCTCCGAGCTCCGCTCCTCGGTCACCCACGCGGTCACGATCGGCTTCCGCGAGGCGGGCGGCTTGGCGATCTCGGAGACGGCGAGGTCGCCGTAGACGGTCAGCGCCAGCGTCCGCGGGATCGGCGTCGCGGTCATGTGGAGGACGTGCGGGCCGCGGCCTTCCGCGAGCGCCGAGCGCTGCTCGACCCCGAAGCGGTGCTGCTCGTCGACGACGGCAACGGCGAGGTCGCGGAAGGTGAACCCCTCCTGGATCAGCGCGTGCGTGCCGACGAGCACGTCCGCGAGCGCCGCGTCCGGCGAGCGCGTGGAGCCGGTGACGAGCGCGCAGGAGACGCCGAGCTGGGCGCAGATCCCCTCGATCGTGAGGAAGTGCTGCTCGGCGAGCGTCTCGGTCGGCGCCATCAGCGCCCCCTGACGGCCCGCCTCGACGGCGCGGAGGAGCGCATAGAGCGCGACGACGGTCTTCCCCGAGCCGACGTCGCCCTGGAGGAGCCGCTGCATCGGCGTCGTCCGCGCGAGATCGGCGTCCAGCTCGGCGATCGCGCCCTCCTGGTGCTCGGTCAGCTCGAAGGGGAGCTCGGCGCGGTAGCGGCCGATCAGCTCGCCGGGTGGTGCGAGCGCGGCGGCGACGGCCTCCTCGCGCTCGGCCGCCTGCCGGACGAGGGCCAGCTGGAGCGTGAGCAGCTCGTCGAAGGCGAGCCTGCTCCTCCCCCGCTCGGCCTCGGCGAGCGAGCGGGGCCGGTGGAGCGCGTGCAGCGCGTCGGCGCGGAGCGGCAGCCCGCGCTCGGCCTTGAGCACGGCGGGAAGCGGGTCGGGCCGGTCGCGCACGAACGGCAGCGCCGCCTCGGCGAGCTCGCGCAGCTTCGCCGCCGAGACCTCCTCGCTCGCGGGATACACGGGCGCGAAGTCGGCGGTCGCCGAGCCGCCGTTCAGGTCGAACGACTTGACCGCGAAGCCGTAGCGGTTGCGGGAGCCGCGCAGCCGGACGCGGGTGCCGGGCGTCAGCTTCTCCTGCAGCCACGGCTGGTTGAACCAGGTCGCCGCGATCTGCTCGCTCCCGTCCGTGACCTGGGCCGTCAGGATCCGCAGCCGGCCGCGACCGTGCCGGACCGAGGTACGGATCACCTCGGCCTCGATCAGCGCCTCCTCCTCGCCGAAGAGGTCGGCGATCCGCCGTGGTGGCGCGGGCCGCTGGTAGTCGCGCGGCCGGTGGTCGAGCAGGTCGCCGACGCGCTCGAGTCCCAGCTTGGCGAGCCGCTTGCGGAGCGCCGGCCCCACGCCCGGGAGGGTCTCGACGGGTGCGTCGAGCCGCTCGGGGCGGAAGCGGCCTCGCGTCGGCGGGAAGCCGCCCTCGGGCGGGTCCACGGCGGCGAAACCGGGCTGGGGCCGGCTCATGGCCCGAGTATGGCAGCCGGTCCGGCTGTTCCCTACTCTTGGACGAAGAAAAAGCCGACGGTGCCGGGGCCGGCGTGGGTGCCGACGACGGCGCCGAGGCTCGTGACGAGGTCGATCTGGGCCTGCGGGCGCGCCTCGAGGACGAGCGTGCGCAGCTGCTCAACCGTTTCCGGCGCCTCGGCGTGCGCGATCCCGACGTGAAGCCCGTCTCCGTCGGTGGTCGCCTCGACGAAGCGCTTGCGGAACTCCTCGAGCGCCTTCTGGCGGCCGCGGACCCGCGTCAGCGGGACGACCTCGCCGTCCGTGATCGTCAGGATCGGCTTCACGTTCAGGAGGCTGCCGGCGAGCGCCTTGGCCCGGCCGATCCGCCCGCCCTTCGCCAGGAACTCGAGCGTGTCCACGGTGAAGAGGAGGCCGGCGCGCTCGCGGTAGCGCTCCACGAGGGCGTCCACCTCCTCGTCAGTCGTCCCTGCCTCGAGCAGGCGCTGGATCCCCAACGCGGGCATCGAAATCCCGACCGAGGCCGACTCGCTGTCGATGAGCCGGATCCGCTCCGGGCCGGCCTCCTGCGCCGCGAGCGACGCGCTCCCGAACGTGCCCGAGAGCCGTGAGGAGATGTGGAGCGAGAGGATCCGCTCGTAGCCGGCGAGCTCCTCGTAGGCGGAGAGGAAGTCCTGCGGCGTCGGCTGCGAAGTCGTCGGGAGCTCCGGCGCCGTGCGCAGCCGCTCGTAGAACGTGTGCGGGTCGAGCTCGACGTAGTCGCGGTAGCTCTCCTCGCCGAAACGGACGTAGAGCGGCACCGTCCGCATGTTCGGGAAGCGCTCCTGCGCCTCCGGGAAGTCGGCGGTCGAGTCGAGGACGATCGCGGTGTTCTCGGCGGTCAGCCTCATGCGGCTCTCGCTCCCGCCGAGCGGACGGCCCCGACGATCTCGTCCAGCTCCTGGTCCTTGCGCAGGCAGGCGACGGCGCCTGCCGCGGCGAGGGCTTCGAGCTCGCGCGGGCTCGCCGACGCGGTCAGGCAGACGACTGCGATCCCGGGGAATTCCGCGCGCACGGCCGTGGTCGCCTCGACGCCGTCCATCCCGGGGAGCCGGAAGTCCATCACGACGACGTCGGGCTCGAGCCGGCGGCACGCCTCGACGACCGCCGTGCCCTCGGCGACCGCGCCGACGACATCGAGCCCCGCCTGGAGGCCGAACAGGAGCTCGAGCGCCTGACGGAAGACGTCGTTGTCCTCGACGAGGAGGATCCGTATCGGCTGGGTCCGGGCCTCCACCCAGGCACCTTAGAACGGATCCTCATTCCGCTGCGAGGAGGAGCGGGTAGTGCGGCTGGCCTCCGGGCTGCACGTCGAGCTCGATCTCCGGATGGCGCTCGTGCACGCTCTCGAGCACGCCGGCGAGGTCCGGCTCGTCCGCGCCGGTGAGGATCGTGAGCACGTGGCGCCCCTCCCGGAGCAGCTGCTCGACCACCGCGCACGTCACCGCGTCGAAGTCGGGGGAGGAGGCGACCGCCTCCCCGTCGACGAGGCCGAGGAAGGCGCCCTTGCGCACGTCGACCCCGTCCAGCTGGACGTCGCGCGAGGCGACGGTGACCTCGCCGGTCGTCACCTGCGCGAGCGCCTCGATCATCGCCTCCTCGTTCTCCGCGGCCGTGAGCGAGGGCAGGTAGCGGACGATCGCGGCGAGCCCGGCCTGGACCGAACGGGACGGGATCACCCGGACGGGCTTCGAGGAGAGCCGGGCGGCCTGCTCGGCGGAGAGGATCACGTTCGAGTTGTTCGGGAGCACGAGAACCTCGGTCGCGGGCGTCGCCTCGATCGCGTCGACGATGTCCGCCGTGGACGGGTTCATCGTCTGGCCGCCCTCGATCACGCGGGCGGCGCCGTAGCTCTCGAAGAGGCGGCGGTTGCCGGCGCCGGGGACGACTGCGACGACGCCCGTCTCGAGCGTCGGCACCCCTTCGAGGATCCGCTCGGAGCGATCCTCGGTCTGCTTGTGCATGTTCGCGATCTCGACGCCCTCGATCGTCCCGACCGCGGTCCCGAGCGCGAGCGCGCCGCCGGGGTCGTCCGTGTGCACGTGCACCTTCAGCGCCGAGGAGTCGCCCACGACGAGGAGCGAGTCGCCCATCCCGTCGAGCGTCTCCTCCAGCGTCTCCGCGTCCAGGCCCTCGCCCTCGATCAGGAAGACGGTGCAGTAGCGGAACTGGGAGAGCTCGTGGTGGACGGCGTCCAGCCCGGCCTCGTGAGCGTCCTCGGGCGGCGCCTCGGGGATCGGCTCGCCGGCGAGGGCGGCGGCGACCCCGCGGACGATCTCGAGCAGCCCGGCGCCTCCGGCGTCGACGACGCCCGCCTCGCGGAGCACCGCGAGCTGCTCGGGCGTCCGCGCGAGCGCGGCCTCGCCCCGCTCGACGAGACGGGCGAAGAGCTCGAGGGGTGCCAGGGCGGCGTTGCGGGGATCCTCCCCCTCCTCCGCGAGCTCGCGGACGACCGAGAGCAT
>JBBQHQ010000003.1:0-60619 GCA_038324115.1 Gaiellales bacterium | reverse complement strand
GCTTCGCGACCGCGCCCCTGATCGCGACGGGCTGCGTGATGATGCGCGCCTGCCACCAGAACACCTGTCCCGTCGGGATCGCGACCCAGGATCCGGAGCTGCGCAAGCGCTTCCACGGTGAGCCCGAGCACGTGATCGAGTTCATGTTCTTCGTCGCCGAGGAGGTGCGCGAGCTGATGGCGCGACTCGGGATCCGGCGCTTCGAGGAGCTCGTCGGCCGCGTCGACCTGCTCGAGCCTGACGACGCAATCGAGCACTGGCAGCGGCGTGGAATCGACCTCTCGAACATCCTCCGCGTCCCCGACGTCCCCGAAGGCACCCCGCTCCGGCGTGTCCGCGGCCAGGACTCGCCGCTCGAGGACGCGCTCGACTGGGAGCTGATCGAGGCGGCCAGGCCGGCGCTCGACGACGGCACCCCCGTCGAGCTCGCCCGCCCCGTCCGGAACGTGAACCGCACGATCGGCGGCCTCCTCTCGCACACAGTCACGAAGGCGCACGGAGCCGCCGGGTTGCCGCCCCGCTCGATTGCCGTCGCCCTCGAAGGGTCGGCCGGGCAGTCCTTCGGGGCGTGGCTCGCACCTGGGATCGAGCTCTCGCTCCGCGGCGACGCGAACGACTACGCCGGCAAGGGGCTCTCGGGCGGCACGATCTCGATCGCGCCACCGGCCGGCTCGACCTTCCCGGCCGAGGAGAACGTGATCGTCGGCAACACCGTCCTCTACGGGGCGACCGCGGGGCGCGCCTACTTCCGCGGGCTCGCCGGCGAGCGCTTCGCCGTCCGGAACTCGGGCGCGTGCGCCGTCGTCGAGGGTGTCGGCGACCACGGCTGCGAGTACATGACGGGCGGGGTCGTCGTCGTGCTCGGCCGCACCGGCCGCAACTTCGCCGCCGGGATGAGCGGCGGGATCGCCTACGTGCTCGACGAGGACGGCGGCTTCGCCGGGCGCTGCAACACGGAGCTCGTCGGGCTCTCCGGGCTCGAGGCGGACGACGCCGAGGCCGTTCGGACCCTGGTTGCCGAGCACGCCGAGCAGACCGGCTCGACCGTGGCCGCCCGCGTCCTCGCCGACTGGGACGCCGTCGCTCCCCGCTTCGTCAAGGTGCTTCCGCACGACTACCGGCGAGCACTCGCCGAGGGCCTCGCCGCCGATCTGCCCGCGATCGTCTCCGGTCACGGCGACGGCTTCCTCGCCACCGAGACCGAGGGGGCGGCGGCCTGATGGGCAAGCTTCGTGGCTTCCTCGAGTTCGAGCGGCAGGAGAACCCCGAGCGCGACCCGCGCGAGCGCGTCGGCGACTACCGCGAGTTCGTCGGCACCCTCCCGCTCGTCGAGCTGCAGCAGCAGGGCGCGCGCTGCATGGAGTGCGGCGTCCCCTTCTGCCACAGCGGCTGCCCGCTGGGGAACCTGATCCCCGACTGGAACGACCTTGTCTACCGCGATCGCTGGCGGCCGGCGATCGACCAGCTCCACCGGACGAACAACTTCCCCGAGTTCACCGGCAAGCTCTGCCCCGCGCCCTGCGAGGCCGCGTGCGTGCTCGAGATCAACGAGGGCGAGGCGGTCACGATCAAGCAGATCGAGGTCTCGATCATCAACCGGGCCTGGGACGAGGGCTGGGTCGTCCCACAGCCCGCCGCCACCCGCACCGGCCGGAAGGTCGCCGTCGTCGGCTCAGGCCCGGCCGGGCTCGCGGCCGCGCAGCAGCTCGCGCGCGCGGGGCACGACGTCACCGTCTTCGAGCGCGACGAGGAGGCCGGCGGGCTCGTCCGCTTCGGCGTCCCCGAGTTCAAGATCGAGAAGTGGGTGGTCGAGCGCCGAGTTCAGCAGCTCCGGGACGAGGGCGTCGACTTCCGCTTCGGCGTCGACGTCGGGGTCGACCTGCCCGCGGAGAAACTGCGCGAGCGCCACGATGCGGTCGTGCTCGCAACCGGGGCGCGCGTCCCCCGCGACCTCCCCGTGCCCGGCCGCGAGCTCGACGGCGTCCACTTCGCGATGGAGTACCTCTACGACCGCGCCCGCGCCGTCCGCGACGGCGGCGAGAGCGCAATCAGCGCCGCGGGCAAGCACGTCATCGTGATCGGAGGTGGCGACACCGGTGCCGACTGCGTCGGCCACGCCCACCGGGAGGGCGCCGCATCGGTGACCCAGATCGAGCTTCTCGGCGAGCCGCCCGTTTCGCGCCCCGACGAGCTGACCCCCTGGCCGCTCTGGCCGATGAAGCTCCGTACCTCCTACGCCCTCAAGGAGGGCGGCGAGCGCGACTTCGCTATCTCCACCACCCGCTTCAGCGGAAACGGTCGCGTCGAGGCGATCCACTGGGCCGAGAACACAGGTCTGCCGCCCTTCGAGCTCGTCCCCGGCACCGAGGAGGAACGGCCCGCGGATCTCGTCCTGCTCGCGATGGGCTTCCTCGGCCCCGAGCAGGCGCTGCTCGAGGCGCTCGGCGTCGAGCGGGACGCCCGCTCGAACGCAGCTGCGGCGGAGTTCGCCACCTCGGCCGAGGGTGTCTTCGCGGCCGGCGACGCCCGCCGTGGCCAGTCGCTGATCGTCTGGGCGATCGACGAAGGCCGCCGCTGCGCGCGAGCCGTCGAAGCCTGGCTCGCGCGCAGTAGCTAGCCGCGCTCCTACTTGCCGGCGATCTCCTTGACGACGTAGTCCGCGACGCTCTTGATCTCCGCGTCGCTCAGGTTGTCCCCGAAGGCGGGCATCCCGCCGCCGCCGTTCGTGACCTGCTTCTGGACGGAGGCGAGCTCCTTCGCAGCCGGCCGGTTCTTCAGGCTCGGACCGCCGTTGCCGCCCGCGCCTGAGAGGCCGTGGCAGCCGGAGCAGCTGGCCGTCCAGACGTCCTTGCCCGCGGCTGCGGTGGCGGTCGTGTCGCCGCCGTTGCCGCCACCCGTGTCGGTCGGCGTCCCCTCACCGGCGTGGGTGACCCCCTTCTCGTCGGCGCCGAGGCCCTTCAGCTCGTCCATCGTCCCGTCGAGCGAGAAGAGCCACAGGTTGTCACCGTGCGCGGTCGCCGCGAGCGCGTTCCCGCCCGCGACGAAGGCGAGCATCTCCTTGCCGTCCTGCTGGAACACGGTCGCCGTCGAGTTGGCGCCGGCCCCCGTCTGGAAGCTCCACTTCAGATCGCCGTTCTCGGCGTCGTACGCCTCCAGCTGGCCGCCGTTGCGGCCGACGAAGACGAGATTGCCTGCGGTCGACGTCGAGCCCGAGTAGCACGACTCGTCCCAGGTCTTCTGCCACTTGATCTCGCCCGTGCGGGCGTCGATCGCGGTGAAGGTGCCAGGATGGTCGCCGAAGCCGGTGGTCAGGAAGCCGCCGCCGATGTCGGCGGTCTCGTCCGCCTTCGGGGTCTCCTTGGCCGGATCGAGCACGAGCCCCGTGAAGGCCGCCTGCGCACAGACGTAGAACATCTCGGTCTTCTGGTTGTAGCTCGTGGGCTGCCAGTTCGTCCCACCCTGCGGACCCGGAACGACGACCGTGATCGCCTTGTCGTCGAAGGGCGTGTAGGGCGTCTCGGCCTTCTTGACGGGCAGGCCCTTGTACGGCCCGGCCTTCGCGAGCTCCTTGACCGCCTGCACGTGGTCGTCCGTCACCTCGAGCGAGATGAAGGGCGGGTAGCTCGGGATCGGCTGGGTCTTCGCGGTCTTCTGCCGCTCGTTCTGCGGCACCGGGGTCTCCGGGATCGGCAGCAGGGGCTTGCCGGTCTCGCGGTCGAGCATGTAGAGCCAGCCGGTCTTGGACGCCTGGGCGAGGCCCTTCTTGCCGTCCACGTCGAAGAGCACGACCGGGCTCGGGCCGTCGTAGTCCCAGATGTCGTGGTGGACTTGCTGGTAGTGCCAGCGGTACGCGCCCGTCTCCGCGTCGACCGCGACGATCGAGGCGGTGAAGAGGTTGTCGCCCTCACGCAGGCTTCCGTTCAGGTCGGGAGCCGCGTTACCGGTCGAGAAGTAGAGGAGGTTGAGCTCGGGGTCGACGGCAGGGGTCTGCCAGACCGGGGCACCGCCGCGCTTCCAGGAGTCGTTGCCGGCCGGCCAGGTGTCGTGACCCGTCTCGCCGGGGCCCGGGATCGTCCAGAAGCGCCACTTGCGCTTGCCGGTCTTCGCGTCGTAGGCGCTGACGCTGCCGCGAAGCGAGAACTCGCCGCCGGAACCGCCCACGATCACCATGTCCTTGTAGTAGAGCGGGGCGTGCGTGAGCGTGAAGCCGTCCTGCCAGCGACCGACGGTCGCCTTCCACTGCTCCTTGCCGGTCTTCTGGTCGAGCGCGACGAGGGTGCCGTCGAGCCGGCCGAGGTAGACCTTGCCGTCGCCGATCGCGACGCCTCGCGAGAGCCAGCCGCAGCAGACGGTGCTGATCGTCTTCTCCAGCTCGCCCTTGTACTCCCAGAGGATGTCGCCGCTCGCCACGTCGACGGCGAAGACGTCGTCCGCGCCGGTCGGGACGTACATCGTCCCGTCGTAGACGATCGGCTGCGCCTCGGCGGAGTACTTCGCCTCGATGCCGGAGCCCTTCAGGTTCGTCATCCAGACACCCTTGAGGTCGCCGACGTTGTCGACGTTGATCTCGTCGAGCGGGGAGTAGCGCTGGTTCCAGAGGGTGCCGCCGTTCGTGAGCCAGTTGTCCTTGGGCTCGGCGACGAGGTCATCGGGTGAGAAGGCAGGCGCTGTCGCGATCCCACCGTCGCCCTCGGAGGCGGGTGAGCCGTCCGCGGAGACCGTGACCGTCTTGGTCTCGCCACCGTCCCCCCTGCCGATGGCCCAGCCGACGAAGCCTGCCGGAATGAGGAGGGCGACGAAGAGCACCCAGATCCCGACCTCGAGAAAACCGTTGCGCTTCCGACCCGCCATCCGTACCACCCCCGCTTTCGTGTTCGTTCCGACGACGTCTCGACGGTGAGGGCTTACCCGTCCCGTCGTCGTCGAACCCTACCCGCGTGGCGGAGCGCTCAGCTCTTCTTGCCGTTGCCAGGCGGGGCGATCGCCGTCGGCTGCGGGGCGGGCACGATCAGGCTCGTCGTGCTCGTACCCGTCGTCGACCCGGGGCTGATCGTGGCTGTTGCAGACCCGGAGGAGATGGTCGCCGCCGCGGTCGACGAGGAGATCGTCGCCGGGATGAGTGCGGAGGAGTTCGGGGCGGTCGAGAAGCCGAGCCCGCCCTTGTCGCGGCTGTTGCCCTGGTGGCCCGGCTGCGGGTCGCGCGGGCTGCCCTTCTGCGTGCCGATGTCGGGGTCGCCGTTGGTGACGAGGCCGATCTCGCCGTAGGGCTCGCCGTTGCGGCTCGCGTCGCCGCCGCGCGTCGGGTCGGCGCCGTCCGCCTTCGAGGCGGCGTAGAGGTACGCGATGTTGGACGGCGAGCCGGCCCGGGTGATCGTCTGCTCGCCGAAGGGCGAGAACGGGACGAGGTAGCTGTTGAACTCGCCGTTCCAGTCGTAGAGCCGGTCGTTCGACGTGTTCGCGATCAGCACGTCGCGCCCGGCGCCGCCGAACGCGAGGTCGGCGAACGTCGGTGCGGTCGTGCGCGGATCCGGGATGTTGTTGGCCCGCGGGTCGCCCGTGCCGACAGTCGAGTCGAGGTCGTCGTCCGCCTGGAGCAGGTCGTCGCCGTAGCCGCCGTAGAGGTGATCCTCGTTGGTGCCGCCGACGAGCCAGTCGTTGCCGGTGTCGCCGAAGAGGACGTCGCGGCCGTCGTCGACGATGGTCGTGCCGGTGCGCGAGACGAAGTTGAGCAGGAACTCGATCCCCGGCGCGACGGCGATCTTGCGCCACGGATCGTTCGCGTCGTAGTAGCGGAAGAGCGTCGTCGTCGGGTTGTAGCCGAGCGGGTCACCGGTGGCGTAGTAGGCGGTCAGGCCGGCGAGGACGCCGAGCGGGTTGCGACCGCCGTCGTAGTAGAACGCGAGCGCCTCGGCGCCGGAGAGTGCGTCGTCACCGGCCCCGCCGTGGATGGCGTCGTTGCCGAGGCCGCCGTAGGCGATGTCGTTCGCGCCGACGAAGAAGGGCTCGAGGTCGGCGGTGTAGTGCAGCTCGCCGGTGAAGTTGACCGTCAGGTCCTGCTTGTCGCCGTTGACGGAGAGGACCGTCTGGACGGAGGCGGCGATCCCGTAGAGCGGCTCGGCGACGCCGTTGCGGCTGACCCGGAGGAGCCCGTCGTCGCCGAGGATCCCGTCGTCGCCGGCGCCGCCCGAGAGCCAGTCGGAGCCGGACTCGCCGTAGAGGCTGTCGTCCTGGCCGTCGCCGAAGATCGTGTCGCGGCCGGTCTGACCGTGGATGACGTCGTCGCCGCCCTCGCCGTGGAGGAAGTCGCCGCCGCCGATGTTCGCGTTGGAGCCGGCCATCGCGGTCGTGATCGCGGGCGAGCTCGGGTTGGTCGCGAGGTAGGCGGCATCGCCCTTCGGGCTGTAGTCGAGCAGGGTCACGGCCCGCGGGATCAGCTTCAGCGCCCCGTAGGTGTCGTAGGCGAAGGTGAGGTAGTGGCCGCCGCCGACGAGGCGGTAGATGTTGGCGTTGTCGCCTGCGATCACGTCGGCGTCGCGCGCGTGCGCGGTCGCGCCGCTCTGGCCGGGATCGTCGATCGCGATCCGGGTGCCGGCGCCGCCGTAGATCGTGTCGACACCGTCCGGACGGCCGCTGCCGGCGGCGAGATAGAGCGAGGAGCTGCCGCCGATCAGGTCGTCCTGGCCGAGGTCGCCGAAGATCAGGTCGTTGCCGCCACCGCCCTCGATGTAGTCGTCGCCGTCGGCGCCGGCGCCGGCGAAGTCCTCGGCCGACGTGCCCGCCGGGAGCGTGTTCGAGCCGTCGCCCTGGATCGTGTCGTCGCCCATCTGCCCGAAGATCAGGTCGTTGCCGGCGCCACCCGCGAGCACGTCGTTGCCGTAGAGGGTGGTGTTCGTCGTCCCGTGGTCGAAGAGGACGATCGAGCGCTCGGCGACCCCGTTCGGGTCGACCGCGGCACCGCCGATGTTGGCGACGACCTGCTCGTTCACGATCGAGTAGATCTGGCCGCTGGTCAGCGTCCGGATCCGCAGGCTGGTCGAGTCGGCCGGGAGCCGGAGCACGAGCGCGTTGTCGCCCGCGATCACGTCGTTGCCGCCGCCGCCGTCGATCCGGTCGCCCGCGTCCTGGCCGCCCGCGACGCTGTGTCCGCCGACGAGGTCGTCGTCGCCGCCGAGGGCGACGATCGTGTCCGAGCCCTGGCCGCCGAAGACCACGTTGCGGCCGGCTCCGGCGAGGATCACGTCGTTTGCGCCCGCGAGCACGTCGGCGTTCTGGGTGAAGATCGAGGTGTAGGTGAACGGGGCCGGGCCGGCCGGAAGCACCGGGACGAGCGGGATGTTGCCGGCGATCTGGCCGTGGTCGCCGAAGATCAGGTCGTTCGAGGCGCCCGTGATGATCGTGTCGCCGCCGGTGCCGCCGATCACGTAGTTGTCGCCCGTGCCGCCGATCGTGATCGTGTCGGCCGCGCCGTCGTTCGGGGCGGTCGAGCTGATCAGGTCGATGTCGGTGGGGTCGCCGTCGCTGAGGTAGTTGGCCAGCCCGTTGTCGCCGAGGACGATGTTGCTGCCACCGGCCACTGTGATCGTGTCGCTGCCGGCACCGCCGAGGATCGTGTCGTTGCCGGTGCCGGTCGAGATCGTGTCGTTGCCGCCGATCGCGGTCGCGATGGTCTCGACGAGAATCCGCGCGCCAGTGCCCTGGACGGAGTCGATCCGGCCGTTGTCGCCGAGGACGGCGTTGTTCCCGTCGCCGGCCACAATCTGGTCGGCGCCGAAGCCGCCGACGATCGTGTCGTTGCCCGCCCCGGTCGTGATCTGGTCGGCGCCGCCCTGGCCCGGCTCGGTCGACTCGACGAGGTCGAGGAAGCCGCCGTAGAAGAGGATCCGGCCGTTGTCCCCGAGCACGTAGTTGTCGCCGTCGCCCGCGGCGATCACGTCGGCGCCGTCGCCGCCGAGGATCAGGTCGTTGCCCGAGCCGGTCGTGATCCGGTCGGCGCCGCCGCCGGCCTCGGGCGCGGTCGTGCGGGCGAGGTCGAGCGTGGCCGCATTCCCGTCGGCGCCGTCGAAGACGAGCTCGCCGTTGTCGCCGATCACGAGGTTGTCCCCCGTGCCGGCGTCGATCGTGTCGGCCCCGATCCCGCCGATCACGAGGTCGGCCCCGCTCCCGGTCGTGATCCGGTCGTCGCCGCCGATCGTCGGCGCGAAGGAGACGACGCTGCCGATCGTGAGCTGGAGCGTCCCGACCCTGGGCGTGTTCGCGACCGCGGCGGTGATCCGGCCGCTGTCGCCGAGGACGATGTTCCTGCCCTCGCCCGCGTTGATCTCGTCCGCGCCCGCACCGCCGACGATCAGGTCGCCGCCCGAGCCCGTCTCGATCAGGTCGTCGCCGCCGTCGCCCTCGTAGAGCGACCAGGCGCGGTCGAGGTCTGACTGGTCGCCGTCGTCCGCGACCCAGTCGAAGAGGCCGTTGTCGCCGAAGACGAGGTTGGTGCCGTCGCCCGCGCGGATCGCGTCCCCGGCGGTGCCGCCGATGATCAGATCGTTGCCCGCGCCGGCCCGGATCGTGTCGGAGCCGCCGAGGCCCGGGTCGGTGCTGAGCGCGAGCAGCGGCAGCCCGTTCGCGAGCACGATCCGGCCGAAGTCGCCGAAGACGATGTTGTTCCCCTCGCCCGCGTCGATCGTGTCGCCGCCGGCGCCGCCGAGGACGATGTCGTCGCCGTTGCCGCCGTTGATCGTGTCGGATGCGCCGACCGAGGTGTCGACGGTGAGCATCGCGTCGGTGGTGAGGAAGTCGCCGTCTGCGGACGCGCCAGCCGCAGTCGGCGCTCCGCCAAGGACGATGTCGAACCCGGACGCTCCGAGCGGCCGCAGGTAGATCACGCGGCCGTCGTCACCGACCAGCCGGTCGGCGGCGTCGCCGCCGGTCAGGGTGTCGGAGCCGGCGTCGCCGAAGAGGACGAGCGGGATCCCGGTCACGGGCAGACTCGTCGCCGCGCCGGTGATCGTGTCGTCGCCGTCCTCGCCGCGAACGACGAGGATCCGGCCGGTACCGGCCGCGACGGAGATCGTGACGTGGTCGGAGCCGGCGCCCGCGTAGAGCGTCGTGATGCTGGCGCCGAACGGCTCGGCCGGAGCGGCGCCGAGGACGCTCGTGATCGTGAACGTGTTGCCGCCGCTGCCGCCGTAGACGTTGACGCCGCGGCCGAAGAGCCCGGAGTCGGCCAGCCGCGTCCAGTAGCCCTGCCCGGCGAGGTCGCCGCCGGTGGCCGCGTAGGCGATGGGCGCCGGCGCGAGCCCGGAGATCGAGGAGTCGGTGATCGTGACGGCAGTGTCGGCGTCCGGGTCGGCGCGGTCGCTGACCGACAGCGTGTTGCTGCCGCTGCCGGTCTGGATCGTGAGCGCGCCCGCGATCCGGTCGAGCGAGCCGGTGAAGGTGAGGTCGTCGACGACGAGCGTCCCGTGCAGGATCGCGTCGTGCAGGGTGGCGAGGTCGCCGCCGGAGACGAGGGCGGCGGCAGGGAGCGCGCCGAGGTCGGCGGTGTCGGAGACGTACACGAGGTCGTCGCCGGCGCCGGTGTCGAGCGAGGTCGCGGGCAGGGTGCCGCGGACGTTGAACCGGTCGTGGCCGGAGCCGAGCGCGACCGAGAGCTGCTCGAGCCCGGCGTACTCGACGCCTTCGATCCGAAGGACGTCGGTTGCGGTCGTCGTCAGCCCCGGCGCGGTCGTGCCCTGCAGCTCGCCCTGGAAGCCGACCAGGAGCTCGCCGCCGAGCGAAACCACCCAGACGCTCCGCGCGCAGCGGCTGTCCAGCGCGCCGGTGACGCCGAGGGTGCCGCAGGTCGCGCCCGGGAAGAGCAGGCTCTGGAGAGCGGCCTGGATCGTGGCGGCGGTGTCCCCGGCCCCGAAGGTGACGAAGCCGAAGCCCGCGAGCGAGACGGTGAAAGCGCCGGCGGGTCGGACGATCGAGTAGACGCGGTCGGCGCCCGCAGCGGCGGCCATGTCGAGGCCGGTCAGCGAGGTCTGGGTGAGCGTGCCGAGGTTGTCGTCGGCGTCGCCGGCGTCGTTCGCGACCACCGTGTCGGCGCCGGTGCCGCCGTCGACCGCGAGCAGCGCCGAGATCTGGTCGAGCCGGCCGCTGCCGTCGCCGACCGTGAGGTGGTCGTCGCCGGCGCCGAGCTCGAGAATCGTGTGTCCGGCGACCGTGAGCACCGCGAGCGTGTCCGCGCCGGAGCCGGTCTGGACGCGCGTCGTCCCGGTGTGCGTGCTCTCGATCGTGAGCGTGTCCGCGCCGGAGCCGAAGATGATCACGAGCGCCTCGAGGCCGGTGTAAACGACTCCGCCCGGGCCCATCCCGATCCCGCTCAGGCTCGTCGCGGTCAGCGTCGCCGTCTCGTTCGCGGAGCTGGCGCCGTCGAGAACGTTGAGAGTGTCGATCTGATTCGCCTCGATCACGTCGAGCGACGGGTTGACGAGGGTCGGGAGCGGGCCGGAGCTCTCGCCCGGGAGCAGGACGGGCGGCGGGATCGTCCGGTCGCCGGTCGGGTCGGTGCCGCCCGCGATCACGACGAGCCCGGCGACGAGGTGCGGGTCGACGATGTCGACGGTGTCGCTGCCGAGGCCGCCGAAGATCCGCGTCTCGACGGTGGCGAGCGTGCTCAGGATGATGAAGTGGTCGTCGCCCTCGAGGCCGTCGACCTCGACCAGCTCGATCCCGACGTAAGAGATCGTGCGGCCGGCGCCAACGATCCCGGCGGCCGAGATCGTGAAGGTGTCGTCGGCCTCGGTCCCGATCACGATCAGCTTGTCGAAGCCGTCGCCGCCATCGACGTTCAGCGGCGCGTTCTCGAGGTATTCGATCGTGTCGACTCCCGCCCCCGCGGCGACGGTCGTGTCGGCGTCGATGTCGATGAACGTGCGCACGACGAACTCGTCGTCGCCGTCGTCGCCGTTCACGTTCAGGACGGCGAGGTTGTGGAAGATCGCGAAGCGGTCGTTGCCGATCCCGCCGTTGATCGTGGCCGCGAAGCTCGTCCCGTTCGAGATCTCGCCGCGCGTGATCGTGGTCAGCGCGACCGGGTAAAGCGGGTCGAGCGAGAGCGGCGTTCCGAAGATCTGGCCGACCTGGAAGCGGTCGTCGCCGGCGTCACCGTTGATCGTCGTCACGGTCGAGTTGTCGTCGATCGCAAAGCGGTCGTCGCCCTCGCCGGCGTTGACGACGAGCCCGGCAGTGATCGCCGCGTTGTAGGTGATCAGCTCGACGTTCGCGAAGCCGGCACCCGTCGGCGTGTTCAGGAGCGCGACGAGGTCGTGGCGGAGCAGGAACTGATCGGCGACCGGGGTGCCGTTGATCGTGAGCACGTTGGAGCCGCCGCCCGTGTCGAGGACGTGGATCAGCGAGTTGCCGTTCCCGAAGGTGTTGATCAGGTAGGCGTCGGAGCCCGCGCCGCCGTCGAGTGTGAGCACGGCGCCGATCCCGTTCGGCTCGCCCGGGGCGGCGACGTCGGCGTTGACGGTGATCGCGTCGTCGCCGCCCTCGCCGTTGACCTGCGTCGTGCCCGCGATCGTCTCGACGTCGACCGTGTCGGCGCCGCCGCCCGCGTTCAGGGTGGTTGTACCCTCATGGGTCGAGAGAATCGTGAAGGTGTCGGCGCCGGAGCCGAGCCCGATCGAGAGCTCCTCGAAGCCGGTGTAGTGGAGCGGCGTCGCGAGCCCGAGCCCGGCGAGGTGGTCGCTCGTCAGCGTGCCGCTGTTCGGGGTCGCGTCGCCGGTGTCGTCGGCGAAGAGCTGGTCGGCGCCGCCGCCGCCCGCGAGCTCGAGCAGGGCGCCGATCGCATCGAGGAGGCCGAGGGCCGCCGGGGCGAGGGTGCCAACCCGGACGACGTCGGCGCCGAGGCCGGTGTCGACGAGCGTGTGCCCGGCGATCGAGCGGACGTTGACCGTGTCGGCCCCCGCCGCCGTGTCGAGGGTCGTCTGGCCCGCGTGGGTCGAGCGGATCGTGAACGTGTCGCCGCCGGAGCCGAGGTCGATGTTGAGGAACTCGAGCCCGGCGTAGGTGATCCCGGCGCTGCCGAGGCCTGTCAGGTCGGTCGAGGTCAGCTCGCCGGAATTGGCGGCGCCGTCGCCCGCGTCGCTCGCGTTGAGGGTGTCGCTCCCGCCCTGCCCGTCGACCGTGAGGTGCCCGGCGAGCGCGTTCAGGGTGCCGCCGTTCGTGGGCGCGTCCGAGGAGACGTTGACGACGTCGTTGCCGCCGCCCGTCTCGAGGAGCGTCTCGACGGAGGTCGAGCGGATGTCGAAGCGGGTGCCCGCGGAGCCGAGCCGGATCGTCAGAAGCTCGAACCCGAAGTAGTCGACGAAGGCGCCGAGCCCGAGACCCGTCAGGCGTGTCGTGGTCAGAAGGCCGTCGTTGGAGACCGCGTCCACCTCACCGGTCTCGTCGACGTAGAGGCGGTCGCTGGTGACGGCGGTGCCGCCGTTCACCGTAAGCGCGCCCTGGACGCCGTCCACGTCGCCGCCGCCGTCGACGGAGCGGAACGTGGTCGCCGCCGCGCTGCCGATCTCGACCGTGTCGTCGTCGGAGTCACCGTTGACGACGACCGTGCCGCTCAGGGCGAGCACGTCGATCCAGTCGGCCCCGGCATCACCGTTCACCGTCAGGGTGCTGCCCGCGTTCGTCGAGCGGATCGAGATGTCGTCCGCTCCGTTGCCGGCGTTCACCACCACGGTGCCCGTGATGCCTGAAAGGCTGATCCTGTCGGGGCCGTCCCGCGCGTTGATCGTCGAGCTGCCGCCGATCGTGGAGACGACGTCGAGGGTGTCGGCGCCGGAGCCGAGGTCGAGCACGAACGTCTCGAAGCCGTCGTAGGTGATCGCGGCGCCCATCCCGAAGCCGGTCAGCGTCGTCGCCGTCAGGATGCCCGCCTGGGTGCCGCTGTCGCCCGAGTCGCTGATCGCGAGCGCGTCGAGGGTGCCGGTGCCGGCGTTGAGGACGATCGCGCCGGCGATCCCGTTCAGGTTGCCCGTGTTTGTGCCGGCGTTCGAGGAGACGTTGACGGTGTCGGAGCCGCCGTTCGTGTTCAGGGTGGTGACCGCGCCGGCGAGCGAGCTCTGGATGTTGAACGTGTCGCCGCCGGAGCCCAGCGAGATCCCGATCGTCTCGACGCCTGAGTAGGTGATCCCGGAGGCGCCGAGCCCGATCCCCGTCAGCCGCGTCGAGGTGAGCGTGCCCACGTTCGCCAGGGTGTCGCCGGTGTCGTCGATCGAGAGGACGTCCGTGTTCCCGGAGCCGGCGATCGTGACCGCGCCCGTGACGCCGTTGACGTTGCCGCCGCTGTTCGAGCCGGTGATCTCGTTCGCGCTCGAGCCGACGAGGATCGTGTCGTTGCCCGTGCCACCGTCGATCGTGACGTCGAGGTCGGCGCTACGGAGCGCGAAGGTGTCGTCGCCGCCGCGCAGGTAGATCCCGATCGTCTCGAGCCGACGCGAGAGCAGGATGTTGCCGGAGTTCGAGCCGCCCGCGAGCGTGAGCTTGCTCGAGTTCAGGTTGACGGTCGAGCCGCGCGTGACCGGGCCGAAGAAGACCAGGTTGCCGGTGTCGTTGCCGTTCGTGCCCTTGATCGTGATCGTGTCGGTGCCGCCGGCGGTGATGTCGTAGTACCGCGCGGCGTCGAGCACGCCGTTCCCGTTGATGTCCTCGCTCGGCTGCAGGATCCCGTCCCCGTTCGCGTCCTCGGCCGGCGCGACCAGGACGTGCTCGTCCGTCTCGAGCACCTCGACCGTGGTGCCGCTCATTCCGGCGAGCTCGAGCACGTACTCGTCGTTGCCGCCGACGCCGTTGAACTCGACGAAGCCGCCACGCGCCGTGACGGAGCGCGAGACGCCGTTCACGGTCAGCGTCCCCGTGCCGGAGCCGAGCGCGAAGATGTTCCGCTCGTTCGACGAGGTGCCCGTGAGGACGATGATCTCGAAGACGCCCGGGTTCTCCGCGATCGCCGAGATGAAGCCGGTCACGGCCCGCGTCTCCCCGCTGCCGACGATGATTGCGGTGCCCGTGACGAAGAGGTCGCCGTAGATCCCGAAGTCGTAGAGGCCGAGGTCGACGAGGGCGATCTCGACCAGCTTGTCGGTGCCCGAGCTGTCGATGAACGTGTCGGTGCCACCGAGGCCGGAGACGCTGTCGTCGCCGTCGCCCGAGTCGATCACGTCGTCGTCGGGCGTGCCGATGATGATGTCGTTGCCGGCACCGCCGAACAGGTCGACGTGGTCGAAGAGGATCGCCTGGATCGCGGCGCCGCTCAGGTAGTCGTTGCCGCCGAGACCGTCGATCCGGAGCACGTCGCCGTTCGCGGCGCTCGAGCCCTTGATCGAGATCTTCAGGTGGTTCCGCCAGCTGATCGAGAGGCTGTTCGGCGCGGTCGTCGTGGCCATCCGAGCGTCGTCGTCGCCCTCCGAGAGGTTGACCTGGACGAAGTCGGCGCCCGTGCCGACCTCGACCGTGAGCTGCGTCAGGCCGGCGAGGTTGAGCTCGCCGTCGAGCAGCACCTTGTCGTTGCCGCCGAAGACGTTGATCACGAGATCCTCGGCGCCCGTCGCGGTGACGGTGCCGAGGAGCGAGCCGCCGACGGAGTAGCGGCCGATCACGAGCGAGGAGCCGCTGCGGGTGACCCGGACGTCGTCGACCGCCGAGCTGCCGAGGATCTCGAGCCGGTCGTTGCCGCTGCCGCCCGTGAACGTGTCACTGACGAAGTCGCTCAGGTACTCGCGGAAGACATCGTCGCCCGAGCCGCCGTCGACGGAGTCGTCGCCGCCGCGGCCTTCCAGCGTGTCGTTGTTCGCACCGCCCTCGAGCACGTCGTTGTTGGAGCCGCCGCGCAGCCAGTCGTTGCCGTTGCCGCCGCGGAGCGTGGTCGGGTCGGACGAGTCGCTGACGAGGGTGTCGTTGCCGTCGCCGCCGTCGAGGACGAGGGTGGTGAGCGTCCCGTGGGAGCCGCCGCCGAGCGTGAGCGAGTCGTCGTTGCCGTCGCCGTAGAGCTGCGCGGCGCCGGAGCCGAGGTAGGAGAGCGTGTCGTTCCCGCTGCCGCCGTGCAGCTCGGCGCCGACGAGCACGCCCGGCGAGACGATCACCGAGTCGTTGCCGCTGCCGAACCAGCCGACGATGCTCGTGATCCCCGTGAACGTCTCGGCCTCGCCGAGGGCGACGACGCGCAGGGACTCGCCCGCCGCAGTGCCCGAGACGTGGGAGATCTGGTAGCTCTCGGTCGTCGTGCCCGGCTGGACGTTGCGCGAGGACGCGCGGCCGTTCGTCTCGTTGCCGACATTCAGGTAGAGCACCGTCCCGATCTTCGTCGCCAGGTTCGGCGGCGGCGGGACCGCGTTGGCGAGGCTGGACGGGAGCTGGAACGTGACGATGTCGAGGTCGAAGCTCGCGAGCTTGTCGACGTTGATCGGGATGTCGACCTCGACGTCGACCCACTCCTCGCAGTCGCTCCCGAACCAGCTCGAGATCTCGCAGCCGATCGTGCCGAGGAAGTTGACGATCGCGGCGCCGATTGCTTCCGCAGCCTCGACGGTCATCCGGACGACGTCCTTGATGAACTCGATGAAGGTGCCGGTGCCCTCGACGTGCACGCGCAGGGTGACGCTCTGCCCGAGAGTCCCCGAGATCGTCCCGCTCGCGGCGACGCCGATCAGGTTGACGCCCAGGAAGGTGGCCGAGAACGAGCCGCCGACCGTGAACAGGAACTGGTTGGTCGCCGGGTTGAAGAACGCGCGCAGCGAGGCAGTGCCGTTGATCCCGGTGCCGCCCCAGCCGAGCTCGATCCCGCCCGAGAAGTTGATATCGAAGTAGCCGCTCGAACGGATCTCGCCCCAGCCCTGGATGAAGAACGGGCCGAACGCCGCCGTCAGCTTGTTCGTGCTCGGGATCGCGATCGACCAGGCGCCGTGGTCGACGACGATCGTGATCCCGCCGCTCAGGGTGATCACCTTCAGCACGGAGAGGCTGCCCGAGATCGAGAGCCGGAAGTAGTTGTTCGAGCCGGTCGTGTTCACGTTCAGCGACCCGGACATGTTCAGGTCGAAGAGCGAGAGCAGGTTGACGTCGAGCGCGACGCTGACGTTGAGCGCGATCCCGTCGGTGTAGATCCCGAGCGCGCCCTTCGCGGAGAAGGTCAGCGGCCCGATCGTGAAGCTGAGCTGCGCGAGCATCTCGAAGGCGCCCGCCTGGACGGAGACGCCGGCGAGTCCGGTGCCCGTCGCGAAGCCGAAGAAGTTGAAGGAGCCGGAGAGGACGGCGACGACGTAGGAGCCGGGCGTCGAGACGTAGAACGGCGTGCCCGCGTTGTTCAGAAGCGCGTCGACCGTGGCCAGGTCGGGAACCCCCGGCGAGGAGAACAGCTTCGGCGCGGTCGCCTTGACGACGTAGTACTTGACCCCGCCAGGGCCGGTCTGGAGCCGCGCCTGCAGCGTCGCCGCGAGGGGGCTGCCGCTCGCCTGGATGACGGCGAGGAGCCGCTGCGGGATCTCGATCGACTGGTCGACCCCGGTCGTGTTGAAGAGCACACGCGCACTGACGTCGAAGCTGATGTCGGAGGTTCCGAGCGCGAAGTCGATGTCGAGGTCGCCGGCGATCCCCTGCGCGTTGACGAAGAGGACGCCGAGGGCGCTGATGTTCAGCAGGTCGCTCGAGGAGTTGACGTCGGGGCCGAACTCGAGCTGGCCGGCGGCGAAGACCTTGAGCCCGGTCGAGTCGGCCTGGAGCCGGAAGGCGCCAACGAGGCGGAGCACGTTGGCGACGTTGAGCGCGCCGGCGAGCTGGATGTCGACGAGGAAGCCCGTGTAGGCAAGCAGGACCGGGTGGGCCGGGTCGCCCGTGTCGACCTCGTACCCGGCCCGGTCGGCGCCGGGGCCGTCGGTGTCCGGGAAGCTCGTGAGGAAGTTGATCGCCTGCCCGCCCGAGAGGAGACTCGCGCCCACGTTCAGCTGGACGGCGAGCGTGCCGGTCAGGGTGAAGTTGGGGATCCCGACCGCGCCGAAGGAGTTGATCGAGAGGTCGGCGGCGATGAACGCGCCGGGGTTGAGGATGTCGGCGCCGATGAACAGCCCGAGATCGAGGTCGTCGATCGCGATCCCGATCGCGCTCGAGTTGTGCGTCCCGTTCTTGTTCGTGTACGGCCCGTTGTAACCGATGAAGGCGCTGACGTTGTTGGCCCCCACGGTCATCGTGGTCACCGTGCGCGAGCTGCCGTCGCCGAGCAGGACGGTCTCCTGCGGCCCGAGCGCGAACGCGACGCTGCCCTGGACGGAGACGACGCCGAAGAGGTCGAGCTGGATCCAAGAGGTCTTGGCCCGGACGAGCAGCGTCTCGAAGTCGATGTAGATCGGGGCTGCGCCGGTTGAGAGCTCGAAGCCCGCCTGCTCGCCGATCCGACCGTCGTTGTCCGGGTCGGTTCCCGTCGGCTCCGCCGGGAAGCTCTCGACCCAGTCGATCACCGGCAGGAGCGGCAGGCCGCCCACGGTCGGCGAGGAGAGGTTGAGCTCGATCAGGACATCGTCGGCGCTGGCGGTGAGGCCGCCGATCCCGACGAGCGAGAGGTTGTTCGCGTAGGCCTTGAGGGCGAGGTAACGCATCGGGTCCGCCGCGTTCGTCGGCGTGCCGATGATCAGCCCGAAGTCGAGGTCGTCGATCAGCACGCCGATCGCGCTGTGGTTGACCTCGGCGTCGACGATGTCGCCTGTGACCGGATCGCGGTCGATCACGTGGTTGCCGTTCGCGTCGATCCAGTACGGCCCCTTGAGCCCGATGAACGCGTGCACGTCGGTGGCGCCGATCGTCAGGAACGAGACCGACTTCTGACTCAGGCCGACAGCGGCCGCGACGGAGGCGGGCAGTCCGACGTCGGCGAGCAGGTCGTCGAGGTCGCCCACGAGGCTCGTCAGCTTGACCGTCGAGGTGCGGCCCTTCTCGAAGAAGAAGCTGCCCTGGATGTAGACGAACTGCGAGATCTGGATCGTGACCTTCTCGGCGCCGCCGCCGATCACGTCCTGCGAGTAGGTGATCGGGACGTAGCCGCCGGAGGTGTCGATCGCGACCCGGTACCCGTCAGGGGCGGTGCCCGGGTCGACGCCATAGGTGTCGTCCGGGAAGCTCGAGGCGAAGTCGACGAACGGCTTCGGCGCCGTCGGCGAGGCCGGCCAAGCGCCGCCCGTCATGCCCTGATTGACGCGTACCTCGGCGTTCTGGGCGGTGACGACGATCTCCGGGATCCCGACCGCGCCGAGGTTGGCAGCGGTGGCGGCGAGCGCGAAGAAGCGGAGCTTGGCGGCATCGAGCAGCGGCGCGACGAGCGGCCCCGTCTTCAGGGCGTCCATCAGCACCATCCCGAAGGTCAGCTCGTCGAGGAAGAGGCCGACCGCACCGGCGGCCTCGAGCTCGGCCGGGGTCAGGTCGCCGTCGGCGGTGGCGGCGCCGAGGCCGGGCGCGTAGCCGACGAAGACATCCGCCCCACCGATCCCGAACTCGAGCGTCTGCACGGGCAGGTTCCAGATCACCGAGCCGTCGGAAGTCCGCTTGAGCGACCCGTCGGTGGGCTTCGTCGCAGAGACACCGAGCGCGCCGATCACCGGCAGCGCCTGGATCTGCGTCAGGCCCGTCTTGACGTCGACCTTCTTGACCGGGCCTTGGTTGAAGCTGAACGAGCCGGTCACGTAGACGAAGTCGGAGATCCGGAGCAGGATGTTGTCCGCCGAGGCGCCGATCAGCGGCTGATCCCAGGCGATCAGGACCGGGTGCAGGCCCGAGGTGTCGGTCTGGACGAGGTAGCCGTCGGGATCGGTGGGGGCCGCGCCCGGGAAGCTGTGGGCGAAGTCGACCGCCGGCTTGACGAGCTGCCCGACGGGCCAGCCGCCGCTGTACGTGCCCTGGTTCAGCCGGAGCTGGGCGTTCGTCGCCGAGAGCTCGATCTCTGGGACGCCGACGAGCGCGATGTTGTCGGCGGTGATGTTCGCGGCGGTGAAGCGCAGGCGGGCGCTGTTCAGGCCCAGCGCGCCGGCGACCGGGAGCGCGTCCATGAGGACGAGGCCCATCGAGATCTCGTCGAGGAAGATGCCGATCGCATTCGCGCTCGCCAGCTCCGCGAGCGTCAGGTTGCCGTCGCCGACGTACGGGTCGAGGTCGTCCGTGTAGCCGACGAAGACGTCGACGCCGGCGAAACCGATCTCGAGCGTCTGGACCGGGAGGTTGTAGATCCAGGCGCCGTCCGAGGAGTACGTCGTCGTCGTCCCGTTCGGGTTGTCGGTGCCGGTCGGCACCGTGCCGAACACCGGGAGGAGCGCGCCCGGGAGCAGACCGGTCAGGCCGGTACGGACGTCGACGTGCTTGACCGGGCCCTTGTTGAAGGAGAACGAGCCGGTCACGTAGACGAAGTCGGAGATCTTGAGCAGGACGTTGTCGGCCGACGCGCCGATCAGCGGCTGATCCCAGGGGATCAGGACCGGGTGCAGGCCCGAGGTGTCCGCCTGCACCTGGTAGCCCGGCGTCGCACCCGGATAGGTGTGCGCCCAGTCGACGACCGGCTGCACGGTCTGGAGCGGCGGCCACCCCGTGGGGAGGTACTGGCCGCGGTTGAGACGCACCTGGGCGTTGGTCGCGGAGAGCTCGAGCTCCGGGATCCCGACGAGCGCGAGGTTGTCGGCGGTCACGTTGAGGGCGGTGAACTTCAGCTTCGCCGAGTTGAGGCCGAGCGCGCCGGTGACCGGCAACGCGTTCATCAGCACGAGCCCGAGCGAAACCTCGTCCAGGAAGAGCCCGATCGCATTTGCGCTCGCGAGCTCGGCCTTCGTCAGGTCACCGTCACCGACGTAGGGATCGAGGTCGTCCGTGTAACCGACGAACACGTCCACTCCGGCGAAGCCGACCTCGATCGTCGAGACGGGCAGGTTGTAGATCCAGGCCCCGTCCGCCGAGTGCGTGGTCGTGACCCCGTCCGCGTTGTCGGCGCCCGTCGGCAGCGTCCCGAAGAGCGTCGTGAGCGCCGGCGGGAGCACTCCGGCCAGACCCGTGCGGACGTCCACGTGGTTGACCGGGCCAAGATTGAAGCTGAAGGAGCCGGTCACGTAGACGAAGTCGGAGATCTTCAGGAGGACGTTGTCGGCCGACGCGCCGATCAGCGGCTGATCCCAGGCGATCAGGACCGGGTGCAGGCCCGAGGTATCCGCCTGCACCTGGTAGCCCGGCGTCGCACCCGGATAGGTGTGCGCCCAGTCGACCACCGGCTGAACGGTCTGCAGCGGCGGCCACCCGGTCGGGAGGTGCGAGCCTCGGTTGACCCGGACTTGCGCGTTCGTCGCCGCGAGCTCGAACTCGGGGATCCCCACGAGCGCGAGGTTGTCCGCGGTCACGTTCAGGGCGCTGAACTTCAGCTTCGCCGAGTTGAGGGCGGGCGCGCCGCTGACGGGAAGTGCGGTCATCAGCACGAGCCCGAGCGAGACCTCGTCCAGGAAGAGCCCGATCGCATTCGCGCTCGCGAGCTCGGCCTTCGTCAGGTCTCCGTCGCCGACGTACGCGTCGAGGTCGTCCGTGTAGCCGACGAAGACGTCCACCCCGGCGAAGCCGATCTCAATCGTCGAGACGGGCAGGTTGTAGATCCAGGCCCCGTCCGCCGAGCGAGTCGTGGTCGTCCCGTCCGCGTTGTCGGCGCCCGTCGCCAGCGAGCCGAAGAGCGCGGTGAGGGCAAGCGAGTTGACGCCGAACAGGCCGGTGCGGACGTCCACGTGGTTGACCGGGCCCTTGTTGAACGAGAACGAGCCCGTCACGTAGACGAAGTCGGAGATCTTGAGCAGGACGTTGTCCGCGGACGCGCCGATCAGCGGCTGCGTCCAGGGGATCGTGACCGTGTTGGTGCCCGACGTGTCCGCCTGCACCTGGTAGCCCGGCGTCGGCCCCGGATAGGTGTGCGTCCAGTCGACCACTGGCTGCACCGTCTGCAGCACGGGCCAGCCGATCGGCAGATAGGTGCCGCTGTTGAAGCGCACCTGCGCGTTCGCCGCCGAGAGGTCGAACTCCGGGATCCCCACGAGCGCGACGTTGGCCGCGTTCACGTTCAGGCCGGTGAACTTGAGCTTGGCGGTGTTGAGCCCGAGAGCGCCCGCCACCGGCAGCGCGTTCATCAACACGAGCCCGAGCGAGACCTCGTCCAGGAAGAGCCCGATCGCATTCGCGCTCGCGAGCTCGGCCTTCGTCAGGTCTCCGTCGCCGACGTAGGGATCGAGGTCGTCCGTGTAGCCGACGAAGACATCGACCCCGGCGAAGCCGACGTCGATGGTCGAGACGGGCAGGTTGTAGATCCACGCGTCATCGGCCGAGCGGGTCGTCGTCGTCCCGTCCGGGTTGTCGGCGCCGCTCGCCAGCGATCCGAAGAGCGCCAGCCGCTGGGCCGCGGAGATCCCCGTCAGCCCGGTCCGGACGTCCACGTGCTTGACCGGCCCCTTGTTGAACGAGAACGAGCCCGAGACGTAGACGAAGTCGGAGATCTTCAGGAGGACGTTGTCCGCCGACGCGCCGACGAGCGGCTGATCCCACTTGATCGCCACGGTCGAGCCGGACGTGTCCGTCTTGACGAGGTAGCCGACCGGCGGATCAGTGGAGACGGCGCCGGGGAAGCTCTTCGCGAAATCGACCACCGGGGCGATCCCGGTCAGGATCCCGGGCCACGTCGGGCCGGCGGAGCCGCGGTTGATCCGGACCTGGCCGTTCGTGGCCGAGAGGTCGAACTCGGGGATCCCGACGAGCGCGACGTTGCCCGCCGTCACGTCCATGGCGGTGAAGGAGAGCAGCGAGGTGTTGAGCGTGCCGGCACCCGGGACGTTGAGGGCGCTCATCGCCACGAGGCCCACCGTGATCTCGTCCAGGAAGAGGCCGATCGCGTTCGCGTTCGCCAGCTCGAGCAGGGTCAGGTCGCCGTCCGCGGCCGCGGCAGTCAGGCTGTCCGTGTAGCCGACGAAGACGTCGACACCGCCGAGCCCGAACTGGATCGTCCGCACCGGCAGGTTCCAGATCCAGGAGCCGTCGGCGGTGCGCGCCGTCGTCGTGCCGCCCGGGTCAGTGGCCGAGATCGTCATCGTCCCGAAGAGCGTGGTCAGCGCCGGCGCGGTGATCGTGCTCGGCAGGTTCGTCCGGACGTCCACGTACTCCGTCGCGCCCTTCTCCATCGAGAACGAGCCGGAGATGAAGACGAAGTCGGAGACGCGGAGGAGGACGTTGTCGGCGGAGACGCCGAAGACCGGGGTCGTGTACGCGATCGGGATCGAGCCGACGCCGCCCGTCTGGATCGTGTACCCGGACGGGAAGCTCGCGGCGAAGTCGATCGCCGGCGCGACAGTCGGGAGCCCGGCCCACGGCTTGCCGCCGTTGACCCGCACCTGGAGCTCGGACGTCGAGGCCCACAGCTCCGGCACACCGAGGAGCTCGAAGGAGGCCGCGGTCGCCTTGACCGTGTAGAAGCTCGGCGCCAGC
Organism: Gaiellales bacterium; assembly: GCA_038324115.1. Classification (GTDB taxonomy): domain Bacteria; phylum Actinomycetota; class Thermoleophilia; order Gaiellales; family Gaiellaceae; genus Gaiellasilicea. Next base: position 38,116 of record JBBQHQ010000003.1, on the reverse strand, counting down.
AGGTCGAGCCCGATCTGCCCGGTCTTCTGGGCCGAGAAGAAGCCGAGGCCGATGTCGACGCCGCCGACCCAGACGCCGATCGCCCCATCTGAAAGTTCGCCGCGCTGGAGGATTCCGTCAGCGCCGGGGTTCAGGTTCGCCTCGTAGCCGACGAAGACGTTGACGCCCGTCGCGGCGATCGTCAGCTGCGAGACGGGGAGGTTGCAGATCCGCGAGTTGTCCGCGAGACGCGAGAGACCGCTGCCGGCGCAGTTCGCGGTCGTCGGCAGGCTCGCGATCGCCGCCGTGATCGCGTTCGACCCGGACAGGCCCGTGACCACGTCGACGGCGGTCGTCGCCCCGCGCGCCACGGTCAGGGTGCCGCTGATGTGGACGAAGTCGGAGATGGTGAGGGTCAGCGAGGTGCTCGCGGCCACGAGTGCCGTCGAGGCGTTCAGCGAGACGGGCGTCCCGCCGGTCGCAACCGCGATCGGGCTGGCGGTCAGGGTCATGAACGTGTCGTCCGAGGCCTTTTCGTTCACGGTCACCGTCACGGGCCGGAGGTCGATCCCGATCTCGCCGCCGAAGCCGACGAAGGCCGGGTTGTCGAATGTGCCCTGGAAGGCCTGCCAGGCGCGGGTGCCGCCGGTCGCGATCGCGAGCCCGAAGAGCGTCGCCGTGCCCTGGATCCCGAGCGGGTTGTCGAAGGCCTCGACGCCGATGAAAATCGTCCCGTTCGTGCCGCCGACCTTGAGCACGGAAGCGCTGATCGAGCCGGTGCCGCCGAGCGAGTCGGCGTAAGCGATCGTGCGGGTTTCGTGGACGAAGTCGTAGTCGCCGGTGACGCTGACGAACCCGGCGAGGTGGACGGTCAGGGTTCCGGCGCCGTCGGTCGCGGTCCCGGAGAGGCCTGCGCCGCTGTCGAAGTCGAACGTATCGGCGGCCGTCGCGGCACCCGTCAGGTTCTCGATCCCCGTGAAGGTGACCTTCGGGCCGACGGACGGCGTGTAGGTGCCCGCGTCGATCCCGGTCAAGTGGAAGACACCCGCGACGTCCGGGGCGACGAACGTGTCGTTGCCGCCCTGGCCGTTCACCGTGATCGCGGCGCTGAAGCCCGTCTCGAGTGCGTGCAGCGAAATCGTGTTGTTGCCGCTCCCGGCGTTGATCGTCAGCTGCGTCAGCGACGTGAACGAGAGCACGTGGGTCTCGCCGACCGAGACGCGGATCTGGATCTGCCCGTCGGAGGAGCTGCCGTTGTCCTCGATGTCGATCGCTCCGGCCGCCGCGGACGCGTCGAGCGTGAACGTCCCCGACGTGGAGCTGAAGGTGATCGGCTCCATCCCGCCGTAGACGATCGTGTTCCCGTCCCGTGTGATCGTTCCCGACTGCGGGCCGGTGATCGAGGCGGAGGCGGTCGAGCTCGAGCCGGTGAGGACGACGCTGTCGTAGCCGCCGTCGCCGCCCTCGACGGTGCCGCTGAGCCCGCCGGCGGCGTCGAAGACGAAGGTGTCGTCGTTGCCGGCCGCGCCCCGGAGGTTCTCGAAGTCGGCGAAGGAGAGGCCGCCGACCGAGCCCGATCCCTGACCGGTGACGTTCCAGGTCTGGTTGCCCGCAGGGCCGAGGAGCGTGTCGATCCCGGCACCGCCGTCGACGAAGAGCGCGATCGCGCCCGCGAGGGAGACGCTGAAGGTGTCGTCCCCAGCACTGCCGAGGACGGAGATGCCGCTGACGCTTCCGAGCGCACGCGAGGAGGAGACGCCGTTGACGGTCAGCGTGACCTGCGTACCGGTGACCGAGACGGTGATGCTCTGGGAACCGGGACCGGCGACGGTCTCGATCCAGAGCGCCGGCGGGGGCGACGGGCCGCTGCCCGGTGTCGCGGCCGGGTCGAGCGAGGGAAGATCGGGGCTCCCCGGAGCGGTCGTGGCCGGATCCGAGCCGGAGGCCGTGGTCGCGCCCGTCCCGCCGGAGGTCGTGGGTGGAGTGGTGCCCGTGGCAGAGCCGCTCGTCGTCCCGGCCGTGACGGTGCCGTCGCCGGAGCCCGGCGCAGGCTCGGCGCCGGTCGGAGTCGTCGTGCCCGGGGCGGTCGCGGTGGGAGGCGTCGGCGCGGAGGCGGCTCCGGGCGCGACCGGAGCGGACGCGTCGGCGGTCGAGCCCTCCGAGCCCTCTGCTAAGGGGGCAGTGGGAGCGGCAGCATCGACCGGAGAGGTGTCGTCGGGAGCCGGCGGGGCGACGGGCGCGGGCGGCACAGCTGCCGGAGCGGCGGCAGGATCGGCGGCCGGCTCGGCCGGGGCCGACGAGATCGGGGCGGGAGTCGCGGGCGCGACGACCTCGGGAGCAGGCGCAGGGGCGGGCGCGGCCGGCGCGCTCGGCGCGGGAGCGGGGGCCTCGGCAGCCGGTGCCTCGGGGACGGGGACGTCTGCTGCCGGGGCCTCCGGGGCGGAGACCGCGGGCGCAGGTACCGCTTCGTCGGCCGGCGCCGCGGAGGTGAGCGACATCGGCGCGAGCTCCCCGGCCGGGGCGGGATCGGCGGCGGGCTGGTCGACGAGGGGCTGCTCGGCGACGGGCACTTCGGCGGCCGGCGCCGAGGGCTCGCGCAGCCCGGGGATCGGGCCGGAACTGTCCACGACGACGGGGACATCGGCGAACGGGTCGGCGGCCGGCGCGGGCTCGGCCTTGGCGTCCTGCTTCGGCGGGACGAGGACATAGGTCGACTTGACCACCGGCACCTGCTCGCGCGGGGCGGCGGCGGGCTGGGCGGGTGCCGTGCGCACCGGGGCGGCGGCGCGGGCGGGCGCCGGAGCCGGAAACGGCTGGGCCTTCCGGGCCGGGGCGGGCTTCTCGACTTTCGGGACGGCGAGGATGGGGAACGCGATCGCCGGGACGTCGAGGGTGGCGAGGGCGCGGTGGGGTGCGGGCGCCCGGAAGCCGACGATCATCGGGTTCACGTAGAGGAGCGCCGTCGAGAGCGCGGCCACGGTCACGAGCCACCAGCGAAGCTGGCCCTGCCGCAGTCCCCCGATACTCAGCGCCGGTAGCGCCGGAGCAGCCGTTCCGCCCAACGAACGTCCCCCTCCTTGAAACCCAACGGGCCAACCCCTTGGCCCGTCCCCTAACGGCTAACCTGCCAGGTTTGCGGAGGATTGTCTAGTCCCTGCGGGAAAAACCTGCAGTTCCCTAGCCAAGCTCGGTTTGGAGGCGCCGCCGTTCGACTCCGACCCTGGAGGCAAGGGTCTGGATCCGCCGGACGCGGGCGTTGTAGGCCTTGATCGCGGCGATCTGCACCTTCTGCGCCGAGACCGACCGCGCGGCACGACCCGCGTTGGCGAACCGGGCAACGAGACCCGGAATCGCCTCACGGTCGTTTTCGAGGATCGCCGAGCTGAAGGCCGCCGCAGCCGCGTCGATCCGGACGAGCGTCGTCTCCTGCGCACGGTGGCTGGGCAGGAGCGCCGGCGGGGGCTCGAGGGCCTGGAGCCGGACGAGCGAGACCTTGACCCGGATCCGGTAGGCCAGAATCGCCGAGCGCTGCTCCTGCCGGGTGGCAGCCGAGTCGAGCTTCCCGATCAACGCCTCGCTTGCCGGTTGCAGCGGATCGAGCGCGACTCGAAGCGCGGGCAGGTAGCGGGCCAGGGCGGTGACTTCGGCGGCGAGCTCGGCCTCCGCGCCGACCAGTGCGAGCAAGGCCTTCCGGAGCGGCGCGGCGGCAACGGGCGTCGAGAGGGCGGCGACCTCGTCGCCGAGCCCGCGCAGCGTCTCCTCCGAGCGTCGGAGCCGCCGCTCGACGGCGACCGGATCGGATCCCTTGGCGGAGAACTCCCGGTTGCCCTGCGCGACGGCGGTCAGCGGCTCACGGAGCTCCGCCTGGATCGCGTTGACGTCGGCGATGTACCGCTCGACCTGCTGGCGCCCGTCGTCGCCGCAGCCGGCCGGGGTGAGGAGCACGAGCGCGACGGCCGCCGCCGCGATCCGCCCGCCCATCCGCTACTTGAGCAGGGTGACGGTCGAGACGCTGCCGTCACCGTGGCGGAAGACGAGCTTGACGAGACCCTTGCCCGGCGCGAACCAGCTCGTCCGTGTCCCGGAGCCGAACGTGAAGCCCTTCTGCGTCAACTTCGACTCGACGGCGAGCGCCCGGAACCGGCCGGCCGGCACCTTGACGCTCTGGAAGCCGAGCACCTTCGTGTAGCCGGTGACGCCGAAGACCGAGTAGTCGCGGCTCGGTACGAGCGAGCCCCAAGTGGCGCCGACGGTGCCGTACGCCGGGAAGAGCGGGTTGTACCCGTAGACCATCAGGTCATACGGCGTCGTGAAGCGGCGGCGCTTGGCCGGCGCGAGGCTGCTCGGACCGAGCTTGGGGAACGTCGCCAGCGATGCCGACTGGGTCGTCGCCCAGATATTCGAGATCCCGTCGCCGCGCACGGTGAACCCGTAGGCGCCCGCGACGCGGATCGGGCCGCTCACGTGCTTGACGGAGATGCGGGCGGAGTTGTTGACGACCGCGTCGGTCGTGAAGAGCTGGATCGACGCCTTCTTCATGTGCTTCGAGTTCGTCCAGCGGAACTTCTGCTTCGCACCCTTGACCAACGGGAAGAAGCGCTCGTCGGGGGGCGGTGCCTGCGCGACCTGGTTCGTCGTCTGCAGGGTCGCCGTGGTCACGGGCGCGTTGGTCCCCGAGTGCTCGAAGACGATCTTGACGGGGCCGACGCCGTAGACCCACCAGACGGTGCGGACACCGCTCCCGTAGGGGTCGCCGATCGCGCCCGCCTGCGTGATCTCCGACCGCACCTTGGCCGCCGTTACCGGCGACGGGAACGCGGGGACCTGCACCTTCTCGGTCCCGAGGTACTCGGAGGCGCCGGCGACGTCGCCCTGCGCACCGCCCGTGCTCGCCCAGCTCGCCCCCTGGAGGAGCGGCGCCGCGAGGAGCGGGTTCCGCGTCCCCCAGATCAGGCTGTACATCGTGCTCGAGAGGCTGTTCCCACATTGGCTCGCCTGGCCGCAGAGGATCGGGAAGGCGGGCGGCGGAGGCGTGCTCGACCAGTCCGTGTTCAGGAGGCCGGCCGTCGTCTCCTGGAACGAGACGGTGCCGATGCTCACGGGTGCCTCGCTCGAGTTGTCCTGCTCCTGGGTCGTCCAGGCGAGGGTGAACGACGACCCGCGCTGCTCCTTGACCGTCACCTTCTCCTTGGTGGGGACCGGGTTGTAGACGCTGTTCGTCCACTCGTAGACCCACTCGGCGCCGGCGGCGTGCGGGAACCAGGCGTCGGCGGCCGCGGGCCGGGCGAATCCGAGCGCAACGACGGCCAGAACGCCGACGAGCGCGACGCGCAGTGAGACCCCCCTCTTCACGTGAATCAGCCTAGACGCTAATCCCGGCGACCGCGGGTGCCGCTCGGCCTATTGTGGGAGAGGGCGGGACCCATCGCCCCGAACTCTCATCCTCTGCTCGAGCATGAGGCTTCCGGCGCGGGCCGGCTCGGCCACGGTCACCCACGCCGCGAGACAGGCGACCGTCACGACCACGGCTCCGGCGGCGGCGTCGAAGAAGAAATGGTTTCCCGTCGCGACGATCACGAAGAGCATCACGAGCGGGTAAGCGGCGCCCAACAGGCGAGCCCGGCGGGAGCCGGCGAGGCCCGCGAGCGCGACCCCGACGAGGAGCGCGTAGCCGAAGTGGAGGCTCGGGACGGCTGCGAGCGGGTTGTAGAGGCTGCCGAGGAGATCCGAACTGAGGTCGACCCCGCCATGCTCGCTGACCGTGTCAGAGAAGCCGAGCCCCGCGAGCCGGGGCGGCGCCACCGGGTAGGCGACATACCCGACGAGCGCCAGTGCGGTCGAGAAGACGAGGGTCGTGCGGACGAACGGGAACCAGGCGCGGCGGGCCCGGTAGACCCAGACGAGCACGCCGATCGTGAGCCCGATGTGCAGGGCGAGGTAGGAGATCCCGAGCAGCGTCGGCAGCCCCGTCCCGCGGGTCGCCCACTCCTGGATGTCGCGCTCCACGAAGATGTGCAGGCGCTGCTCCAGTGAGACGATCTGGGCGGTGTTCTCGCGGGCGGCGGCGAAGTCGAGCTCGGTCAGCCCGCGAACGAGCTCGTAAACGACGTAGAGAAAGGCAAGCGCCGCGATCTCGATCCGGCCCCGGTGCGGGGGACGAGAGCGCCCGGCGCAGCATCAGCTCGTCACCCCCGGCTGCACCAGCCCGGTCTCGTACGCGAAGACGACGGCCTGCACGCGGTCGCGCAGATCGAGCTTCATCAGGATCCGGGCGACGTGCGTCTTCACCGTGGTCTCGCTCACGAAGAGGTCTTTGGCGATTTCGGCGTTCGACAGTCCTCGCGCCATGTAGCCGAGCACCTCGAGCTCGCGGGCGGTCAGCTCCTCGACGGCGGGAGGCAGGTTCCCGGTGACCGAGCTCGGCGGGCGACGGATGAACTCCTCGATCACGCGCTTCGTGATCGTCGGCGAGAGCAGCGAGTCGCCGGAGGCGATCACCCGGATCGCCGCCACGAGCTGTTCGGGCGGGGTGTCCTTGACCAGGAAGCCGCTGGCACCGGCGCGGAGCGCCTCGTAGACGTACTCGTCCAGGTCGAAGGTGGTCAGCATCAGCACGCGCGGGCCGGAGCCGCCGTCGTCGACGAGCCGCCGCGTCGCCTCGAGCCCGTCCAGGCCGGGCATCCGGATGTCCATCAGGACGACGTCGGGGGCGTGCTCCGCCGCGGCCGCGACCGCCTCGAAGCCGTCGCCGGCCTCGCCGACGATCTCGATCCCCTTCTCGGCCTCGAGGATCATCCGGAACCCCGCCCGAACGAGCGCCTGGTCGTCCGCGATCAGGACGCGAATGCTCATCCGCCGGATCTTCTCACGGGGAGCCTCGCGAGGATCGCGTGCCCGCCGTCGGGCCGCGGCCCGACGGTCAGCTCGCCCTCGCAGAGGGAGACCCGCTCGCGGATCCCGGCGAGCCCGGCGCCGTCGCCGGCGGGGCCGTCGTTCGCCACCTCGACCTCGACCTCCCGCGACCGGTACCGCAGCGCCACCCAGGCGCGGGACGACCCCACGTGCCTGAGCGTCGCGGCGAGCCCCTCCTGAACAATCCGGTAGGCGGAGAGATCGAGGCCGACGGGGAGGGCGACGGGATCGCCCTCGACGCTGAGCTCGACCGTCAGGCCTGCCTGCCGCGCCTGCTCGACGAGGCGGTCGAGGGCGTCGAGCCCCGGCTGCGGCGCGAGCGACGGCCGCTCCTCGTCCCCCCCGAGCAGCTCGAGCAGGCGGCGCATCTCGGCCAGCGCCTCCCGCCCGGTCTCCTCGACCGTCACCAGCGCGTCCCGCTCCCGCTCCTGGTCGCTCCGGAGCAGGCGCCGGACAGCGCTCGCCTGAACCGTCATGACGCTGAGCGAGTGGGCGACCGCGTCGTTCAGCTCGCGGGCGATCCGGGCACGCTCCAGCTCGGCCTCGTCGCGAGCCTGCTGCGCCCGGCCACGAGCGCGCAACGCACGGAGCAGATCCATGGACAGACGGTAACGATCCCCGTCTGCGGCGTCGTCGTCCCCGCTGAGGATCCGTCCTCGTCCTCGGGGACGAGGTTGACCCGGCCGTTCTAGGCTTGCCTCCATGCTGCTCGCGATCGACCAGGGGACCACCGGAACGACGTGCCTCGTGCTCGACGAGGCTCTCTCCGTGCGCGGCCGCGGCTACCGCGAGCTGACCCAGCACTTTCCGGCGCCGGGGCTCGTCGAGCACGACGCCGACGAGATCTGGGCCGGCGTGCTGGACGCGGCCGGAGCGGCGCTCGCGGACGCCGGGATCGATGCGTCCGAGCTGCGCGCGGTCGGGATCGCGAACCAACGCGAGACGACCCTGCTCTGGGAGCGCGCGACGGGGCGGCCGGTCGGGCGGGCGATCGTCTGGCAGGACCGGCGGACGGCCGGGCGCTGCGCCGAGCTGCCCGCCGATCTGATCCGCGAGCGGACCGGGCTCGTCGCCGACCCGTACTTCTCCGCGACCAAGCTCGAGTGGCTGCTCGCGCGCGCCGGAGCAGCCGGCGACCTCGCCTTCGGCACGGTCGATTCCTGGCTCGCCTGGAAGCTGACCGGCGAGCACCTGACCGATGTCTCGAACGCGTCCCGGACGCTCCTCCTCGGGCTGGACGAGCTCGACTGGGACGAGGAGCTGCTCGCCCTCTTCGGCGTCCCGCGCTCCGTGCTGCCCCGCGTCGTCGCCTCCAGCGGCGAGCTCGCCGAGGCGGAGCTCCTCGGCGCGCGCGTGCCTCTGTGCGGGATCGCGGGCGACCAGCAGGCCGCCCTCTTCGGCCAGCGCTGCTTCTCGCCGGGCGACGGGAAGGCGACGTACGGGACGGGGGCGTTCGTGCTCGCGAACGCCGGGACGGCGAGGCCCGAGCCACGCGCGGGCGTCCTCGCGACAGCGGCGTGGCGGCTCGGCGCGGCCGCGCCGGTCTACGCACTCGAGGGCTCCGTCTTCGTCGCCGGAGCGGCGCTGCAGTGGCTGCGCGACGGGCTGGGGCTGATCGGGGACGCGGGCGAGGCGGAGGCGCTCGCGCGCTCGGTCGACTCGACGGGCGGCGTCCACTTCGTCCCCGCGCTGACGGGGCTCGGCTCGCCGTACTGGGAGCCGGAGGCGCGCGGCCTGATCTCCGGCCTGACCCGCGGCACGGGGCGGGCGCACCTCGTCCGCGCCGCCCTGGAGGCGATCGCCTTCCAGGTCCGGGACGTGCTGGAGGCGATGGCGCTCGACGTCGCCGTGCTCCGAGCCGACGGCGGCGCAGCTGCGAACGGCTTCCTGCTCCAGCTCCAGGCCGACGTGGGGCGCGTGCCGGTCGAGGTGCCCGCCGAGCGCGAGGCCACGGCGCTCGGCGCGGCGCTCCTGGCGGGGCTCGGCGCCGGGGTCTGGGCCTCACCCGACCAGATCCCGGTCTTCCCTCCGGCGGCACGCTACGAGCCGGAGCTGCCCGAGGCCGAGGCCGCCGTGCTCGTCGCCGCGTGGGCCGACGCCGTCCGGCGCACCCTCGCTTGACCGGCCTCAGCGCGAGGCGTAGACGACGACGGCGTCGACGACGTGCTTGAGCCGACGGCCCTCGTCGGTCAGCCGGTACTGGACGCGCGGCGGGCGGGCGTCGATCACCTCGCGGACGAGCACGCCGGCGTCCTCAAGCTCGACGAGCCGGAGCGCCAGCGTCCGGGGCGGGATCTCCCCCACGGCTTGCTTGAACTCGTTGAAGCGCTCCGCCCCCTCGTAGGAGGCCCAGAGGATCGAGACGATCCAGCGCCGCTCGAGGAGGCCCGCCGCGCGGCGGACCTCCTCGGGGACGGGAGCGCAGTGGTTACACCGCATGGAGCGACGGCTTCACGGCCGGCTCGAGCGCGAGCTCGAGCACCTCGTCCAACGACATCACCGGATGGAAGGTCATCTCGTCGCGGACGTGCTGGGGGACGTCGTCCAGGTCCTGCCGGTTCCGCTCGGGGAGGATCACGTCCGTCAGTCCGGCTGCGTGAGCCGCAAGCACCTTCTGCTTCAGGCCGCCGATCGGGAGCACCCGCCCCTGCAGCGTCACCTCGCCGGTCATCCCGATCGTGTGCCGAACCGGGCGCCCGGAGAGGAGCGACGCGAGCGCGGTCGCCATCGTGATCCCCGCGGACGGGCCGTCCTTCGGGATCGCGCCGGCGGGGACGTGGACGTGGAAGGAGCCGTCGAAGGCCTCCGCCTCGATCCCCAGCCCCTCGCTCCGCGAGCGAAGAGAGGTGAGGGCGATCTGCGCCGACTCCTTCATCACGTCGCCGAGCTGCCCCGTGAGGACGAGGGTGTCCGAGCCGCGGCCGGCGCTCGCCTCGACAAAGAGGACGTCGCCGCCGGTGCCGGTGACCGCGAGCCCCGTCGCGACGCCCGGGACGGCGGTCCGCTCCGCTGCCTCGCGGTAGAAGCGCTGGCGTCCGAGGGCCTCCCGCGCCTGCTCCGCGTCGATTGTCACCGGCGTCTCCACCTTCGCGGAGGCGATCCCGGTGGCGGTCTTCCGGAGCAGCTTGCCGAGCTCCCGCTCGAGCTGGCGGACGCCGGCCTCGCGGGTGTAGTCGACGATCACGAGCTCGAGCGTCTCGTCCGAGATCGCGACCTCGTCCTCGCGCAGCCCGTTCCGCTCGCGCTGGCGCGGCCAGAGATAGCCGCGGGCGATCGCGACCTTCTCGTCGACCGTGTAGCCGTCGAAGCGGATCACCTCCATCCGGTCGAGCAGCGGCCCGGGGATCGAGTCGGCCACGTTGGCGGTGGCGATGAAGACGACCTCGGAGAGATCGAGCTCGACGTCGAGGTAGTGGTCGCGGAACGTGGAGTTCTGCGCCGGGTCGAGCACCTCCAGCAGCGCGGCGGAGGGGTCGCCGCGCCAGTCGGCGCCGACCTTGTCCACCTCGTCGAGCAGGATCACGGGGTTCATCGTCCCGGCGTCCCGGAGGGCGCGGACGAGCCGGCCCGGAAGGGCGCCGATGTAGGTGCGGCGGTGGCCGCGGATCTCGGCCTCGTCGTGGACGCCGCCGAGCGACATCCGGACGAACTCGCGGCCGAGCGCGCGGGCGATCGACTCGCCGATCGAGGTCTTGCCCGTCCCGGGCGGGCCGACCAGCGTCAGGATCGCCCCGGAGCGCTTGTCCGGCTCGATCCCGCGCTCCTCGCGGAGCTTGCGGACGGCGATGTACTCGACGATCCGCTCCTTGACGTCCTCGAGTCCGGCGTGGTCGGCGTCGAGCACCTCCTGGGTGCGCAGCGGGTCGAGCGTCTCCTCGGAGCGCTTCCCCCACGGAACCGCGAGCAGCCACTCGAGGTAGTTGCGGATCATCGAGGCCTCGGGCGAGCTGTCTCCCTGGCGCTCCAGCCGGCCGAGCTCGCGCTCCGCCTGCTCGCGCACGGCCTCGGGCAGCTCCGCCTCCTCGAGCTTCCCGCGCAGCTCCTCGACGACCGAGCCTTCGTCGTCGCCGAGCTCCTTGCGGATCGACTCGAGCTGGCGGCGGAGGATGTACTCGCGCTGCTGCTTGGCAGCGCCCTCCTCGACGTCGTCGCGGATCTGGCGGCGCACCTGCATCTCCGCGAGCCGCTCGCGCTGGAGCTCGATCGAGAGCTGCAGCCGCTCCTGGACGTCGAGGGTCTCGAGCAGCTGCACCTTCTGCTGGAAGTTCAGGTCGGGCGAGTAGCCGGCCGTGTCGGCGAGGGCGCCGGGCTCGGTGATCGAGCGGACGAAGGCCGAGATCCGGCCGTCGTCGCCGCGCAGCTCCAGGATCTCCTCGACCACAGCGCGGTACTCGCGCTCGAGGTCGCGCGTCCGAGGGTCGGTCGGCTCGTCGTCGGGACGCTCCTCGACGACGACGCGGAGCTGGCCTTGCGGGTCGGTCTCGGCTGCGCCGGCGATCCCCCGGTGGAGACCCGAGAGGGCGACTGCCCTGCCGCCGCCGGGAAGGCGGACGCGGTCGGTCACCTCGGCGACCGTGCCGACGGCCGCGTAGTCGTTCTCGTGGCGCGGCACGAGCAGCACGCGCTCCGCGGTCCCGACGTCCACGGTCAGGGTCACGTTCATGTTCGGGAAGACGACGATGTCTTCCAGCGGGACGAGCAGCATCGTGCTCTCGGGCTCGTTCATCGGGGCACACTCTCCTTTGCAGCTGGTTCGTTACCAGCATCAACTACAAAAAGAATACCTGTATCGCGGCTCTGGCCGCCGAGAGCGAAGCCCCTGCTAAACCCGCGTATGATCCGCGGATGCCCCGCGCCACCCCCCTCGCAGCCCGGAACGAGACCCCTCGGGTCGGTGCCCGCGTCCGCTCGCTCCGCCGGGAGCGCGGCCTGACGATCGAGCAACTCGCCTCGGCGACCGGCCTGACCAAGGGATTCATCAGCCAGCTGGAGCGCGACCGGACGGCCCCGTCACTCTCGTCGATCGCCCGGATCTGCGACGCGCTCGGCGTCCGCCTCTCGACGATCTTCGAGCGTGAGCCCGGCGCCGAGCTCGTCCGGCGCGAGGAGCGGACGACCGTGGACAGCCCCCACACGCTCAGTTATCTCCTCTCCTCGCGCGACGAGTCCCGCTTCCAGGCGATCGAGTCCGAGGTCGGCCCCGGGGCGGGGGCCGGCGACGAGCTTTACTCCCTCCCCGGCGAGGTCGAGTTCGTCTACGTGCTCGAGGGGACGCTGGAGCTGCGCGTCGGGGACGAGACCCACGTGCTCGCCCAGGGCGACGCGCTCACATACCAGCTGTCCAAGGCTCACACGTGGTGCAACGCGTCCAAGACCGAGAGCCTCCGCGTGCTCTGGGTCGCTGTCCCGAACCCGTACTAGCCCTCAAGAACGGTCACCGCCGGCCGACCACGCAGGGGAGATGCCACCCCGCCTGCGAATCCCCCTGCTCGTCGCCGCGACCGTGGCGCTCACAGGCGCGCTCGCGCTCGGGCTCTGGCGGCACGAGCAGAGCGGCGTCCACGCGCAGGCCCGCGCCGACGCGCGCGCCGCCGCCGCTGCGATCGAGGACCGCGCAGGCTCGGCCTTGCTGGCGCTCCAGGGGCTCCGCGCTGCCTACGACTTCTCCCCCGGCGCGTTCGAGCGCACGGCCGGCGTGCCCCTCCGGCGCCCCGAGATCGTCGCCGTTGGCTGGGCTCCCCGCGTCCCGGCCGCCGAGCGCAGCTCGCTCGAGGCGACGGAGCGAATCCGGATCGCCGCCCCCGCGGATGCGCTCTTCACCTATCCGCTCCTGCTCGCAACCGAGGCTGCGCAGAGCGCCGACGTGATCGACCTCGGCTCCGCCCCCTCCCTCGGTCGCGCCCTCCGCGAGGCCCGGACCTCCGGCGCGCCTCGGATCTCCGCCCCCGTCCGCCTGCCGGACGGGCGGCTTGGTTCCTACGCCTTCGTGCCTGTCTTCCGGCAGGGCGCGCTGCTCGACACCCCCGGCCGACGCAAGGACGCGCTCCGCGGCCTCGTCGTCGGCGCCCTCGCAGCCGCCCCGCTCGTCGAGGGTGCGCTCGCCGGGCTCGGCCCCGCCCGCGTCACCGACGGGCCCTCCGTCCTCTCCGCCGGCCCCGCCGCCGGCGTCGCAGTCTCCCGCGCGAATGTCGGCGGCCGCACCTGGCGGATCGCCGTGCCGGTCGCCTCCCCCTCCCCGCTCGCCCCGGCCGCCGTCGCGCTCCTCGGGCTCGCGCTCGCCCTCGTCCTCCTGAGCGGCTCGCGCCTGCTCGCCCGGGCCCGCGACGACGTCCGCGCGCTCCGCCAGGCCCTCACGCGCCTCCGCGTCCGGACCGCCGAGCAGCTCCAGGCGGCCCAGGAGCAGGTCGCCCGCAGCGAGGAGGCCGTCGAGCTCGTCGCAGCGGTCGGCGAGGCCGCCGTGCTCGACGTCGACGGCGACGGGATCATCCGCTCCTGCTCGGGCGCCCTCGGGCAGCTGCTCGGCTACACCGATGCCGACCTCCGCGGGACCGCGATCTACGCCTTGCTCCACCCCGACGATCTGCTCGCCCCGCCGAGCGGCCCGCAGCGCTACGCGCGCTCCGACGGCGAGTACGTCGTGCTCGAGTCCCGCCGGCTGACCCGTCGCGACCCGCTCGGGTTCGCGGCCGGCGTCGTCACCGTGCTCCGGGAGCCGACCCGCGCGGATGCGACCCGGACGGTCGCGCAGCGGCTCGCCGACGCCGTCGCCCTCGAGCCCGACCCCGTCGAGCTCTTCTCGATCGTCGCCGAGGAGACCGCGCTGGAGCTCGACGTCCGCAGCGCCTCCGTCGTCCGGTTCGAGACGACCGGGTTCGGCTCCGTCGTCGGGGCATGGACCCGCGACGAGGCCGGGGCGATGCGCGGCACCACCGTCGATCTCGCCGCCGGCTCCGTCGGCACCGTCTACCGGGAGGGTCGCGCCGTCACCGGCGCCGCCCCGCTCCGGGTCGGCGCCCGCCTCTGGGGCGCGCTCGTCGCCGACGGCGTCGACGTGACCCGGCTCTCCGCCCTCGCGGAGATCTCGCAGGGGACGATCGCCTTCGCCGACGCGAGCTCGCGGCTCTCCGCCCTCGCCACGCGCGACGCGCTCACGAACCTCCCCGACCACCGCGCCTTCCAGGAGCAGCTCCGCGCCGAGGTGCGCCGGGCGCAGCGGCACGAGCGCGCCCTCTCGCTCGTCCTCCTCAACCTCGACGGGTTCCGCCGCCTCAACGACGAGCACGGCCGGCTCGCCGGCGACCGCGTCCTCGCCGAGGTCTCGCGGCGGCTCGGCGCCACGATCCGCCAGGGCGAGATCGTCTCCCGCCTCGGCGGCGACCACTTCGGCTGGATCCTCCCCGAGACCGAGGGCCTGAACGGCTGGATCGGGGCCGAGCGGGCCCGCCGCGCGATCTCGACGGTCTCCTTCGAGGGGATCGGGACGGTCACCGCCTCGGCGGGCGTCTGCGATCTCGAGGATCTCGGCGGCGCCGACGAGCTGCTGGCTCTCACCGAAGTCGCCCTCGTCCACGCGAAGTCCTCGGGCGGCGACGCCACCTTCCGCTACTCGGCCGAGCTGGACGAGAGCGAGAGCGAGCTCGAGCCGGAAGAGACGCGCCCGCTCCAGCGCCTGCGCACCCTCGCCCAGGAGCTCGACGCGAACGATCCCGGCCTCGACGGCCACTCCGAGCGCGTCGCCCGCCTCGCCGAGAAGCTCGCCCTCTCCGCCGGCTGGCGGAGCGACCAGGCCGTCCGCCTCTCGCAGGCCGCGTTCGTGCACGACGTGGGCAAGGTCAGCGTCTCCGAGGACGTCCTCCGCAAGCAGGGGCCGCTCGACGAGAGCGAGCTGGAGGAGATCCGCAACCACCCGGACACCGGCGCCGCGATCGCGGTCAATGCGCTCGACCAGGAGCAGGTCTCCTGGGTGCGCTACCACCACGAGCGCTGGGACGGCACCGGCTACCCCAGTCAGCTCGCCGGCGAGCTCATCCCTGCCGGCGCGCGCCTGCTCGCCCTCGCCGAGGCCTGGGACGCGATGACGTCGGCGAAGAGCTACGGCGAGGCGCTCTCGGTCGAGGCCGCGCTTGCGGAGTGCCGCAGCGAAGACGGGAAGCAGTTCGCGCCCGAGGCCGTCTCCGCGCTGGAGCGGCTCTGGAAGCTCGGGGCGCTCACGCCCGCCGACCTGGCGGCGTCGACCGAGCTCTAGCCGACCCGACGGAAGCGCTCGGACGCGGTCGCGGCGACGCGCCCGGCGAGAACGTCCGAGGACGAGCCCACGCCGCCCGGGCTCCAGGTCAGCACGGTCGCCACGAAGACGCCGCCGCCCCAGTAGACGAGGCCGTTGTCGTGCCGCGCCGTCGCGAGCCAGCCCCCTTTGTGCAGGACCGACGCGCTCGCTCCGAGGTAGCGGTCGAGCTTGCCGTGGTCGCGGACACGCGCGAGCAGCCAGAGGAGGTAGCGGGCCTCCGACGGGCTGACGCCGAGGTCCGGGAGCGGGCCCCTGCCGCCGGCGGCGAGGTGGACGACGCGGGCCAGCCGGGCCAGGTCGGCGGCCGAGGTGTACTTGCCGAGGCGAAACGACGGCGCCCGCTCGACCCGCACCGGGATCGGCGCCGTCGCTGCCGGGAGCCGCACGTCGTCGAGCTCGTAGCCGCCGAACATCAACGAGTCCCGCAGGCCGAGCGCGGCGAGGGTCCGGTCGACGGTCGCGGCCCCGCCGGAGAACGCCTCCAGCTCGTTCGCGGCCGCGTTATCGGAGTCGAGCAGCATCCGCTCGAGCAGCACCTCCGCCCGGCTGCCGGCTCCGGGCTTGCCGTTCGTCGTCCTCAGCGCCGTGACGGCGATCGCCAGCTTCAGCGTCGAGGCGGCGGGGAAGCGCGCGCTGGCGTTCCACGCGGCGCCGCGTCCGCTCGTCAGGTCCTGGACGTAGACGGCGGAGGTGCCCGCGAAGCCACGAACGAGCGCTCGGACCCGCCCGGCGAGTGCCGGGTCGTTCCGCGCCGCCACCGCCCGCGGGGTCGCCGCCGCCGGGAGCCCCAGCACGGGGCCGACCGTGCTCGACGAGCGATGGCCTGCGCCGTCGACCGCGGTGACGCGGATGCGGAGGATCCCGCGGGGCAGGTCGAGCCCGAGCGAGTAGCGCCGTCCCCCGACGCGCCTGTCCGCGAGCACGCGCTCCCCGACCCGGACGATCACGCGCCGTGTCCCCGCGGGGACGGTGCCGCTCACCCGGCCGAACGAGGCCTCGCGCGGCGCGGGGGCGACGATTGCCGGTGGCGGCATGGCTGCGACCGGGGCTGCGAGCACGGCTCGATCATCCCCCATCCGTACGCTGAGTGGATGGCGATCATCGCCCACCTCGACCTCGATGCCTTCTACGCGGCGGTCGAGGAGCTCGAGGACCCCAGCCTGCGCTCGAAGCCGCTCGTCGTCGGCGGCGACCCGCGCGGGCGGGGCGTCGTGGCGACCGCGAACTACGTCGCCCGGCAATTCGGGATCCATTCGGCGATGAGCTCGGCGGAAGCGCTCCGCCGCTGCCCGCAGGTCGTCTTCGTCCGGCCGCGCGCCGCGCTCTACCGCGAGTACTCAGCCTCCGTCTGGGCGGCCGTCCGCGAGGTCGTGCCCATCGTGGAGCGCACGGGGCTCGACGAGGGCTACCTCGACCTGACGCCGCTCGCAACCGACTTCGGCCGAGCCCGCGCCCTTGCTGAGGCCGTCCGCACCGCCGTCCGCGGGGCGACGAGCCTCTCCTGCGCGCTCGGCGTCGCCCCGACCAAGGTGGTCGCCAAGGTCGCCTCCGATCGGCGCAAGCCCGGCGGGATCACCGTCGTCCCCGCGGGGACCGAGGCCGCGTTCCTGGCGCCGTTCCCCGTGCGGCGCCTGCCGGGCGTCGGCCCGCGGGCGGAGGAGCGCCTGCGCTCGGCCGGGATCGTGACGGTCGGCGAGCTCGGCGCGCTCACGGACCTGGAGCTCCGCGCCGTCCTCCCGGGCTCGGTCGGCGTGCTCCTGCGCGACCGGGCGCTCGGGATCGACCCGCGGAGGCTAGAGCTGACGAGCGAGCGGATCTCGATTTCCGTCGAGGAAACCTTCGAGCGCGACCTGCGGGAGCGCGACCTGCTCCATGCCGAGCTGCGCCGGATGGCCGAGCGGCTGGGCGCGCACCTGCAGCGCGACGGCCTCTCGGCCCGGACGGTGACCACGAAGCTGCGCTACGCCGACTTCTCGCTCCGCAGCCGCTCCACGAGCCTGGCGGTCGGGATCGACGACGCCGGCCGGATCGGCGAGCTCGCCTGCGGCCTGCTCGACCGGGGGCTGCGCGACCGGCCGGGAGCGCTGCGGCTCGTCGGCGTCGGCGTCTCGGGCCTCTCCGGCTACCGCCAGCTCACCCTTGACGAAGAGAGCCAGACGACTTAGTTGCTCAGAGCAACTAAGTCGGGTTCTCGCCCGTCGCTCAGACCAACTACGTCAGCTTCTCGGCCACGTCCTCGTGGCCGGCGGCGCGAGCTCGGTCGCGTGGGGTCTTTCCCTCGTCGTCCTGCGCAGTTGGGTCGGCGCCCGCGTCGAGCAGGGCCTCGACGCTGTCCTCGTCGCCGTTCTGGGCCGCCGAGTGGAGCGGCGTGTAGCCCCCGCCCTGCGTGGCGGCCGGGTCGGCCCCGCGCTCGAGCAACAGCTTCACGATCTCGCAGTGGCTCCCTGCGGCGGCGCTGTGCAGCGCCTGCACGGTCAACTCCTCGTTCCGGGCCACCGCGCCCACCTCCGCGCCGCGGTCGAGCAGGAGCTCGGCCGCGTCCTTCTGGCCGAAGAAGGCCGCGAGGTGGAGCGGGGTGAAGCCGTCGGGCGAGTACGAGCGCGCCAGCGCCGGCTCGCCCTCGAGCAGCTCCGCCAGCCCGCGCGTCCGGCCCACCGCGGCGGAGTCGAACACGTCGAGCGGCGTGTTCGCGTCGAGCAGGGCGTCGACCAGCTCAGAGCGGCCGAGATACAGCGCCTGCAGGACCGGCGAGAGGCCGGCCTCGTTCCGCACGCCTGCCTCCTCGGGCCGCACGTCGAGCCGCTCGCGGAGCGCGCCCTCGTCGTTCGCCTCGATCGCCTCGAAGACGTTCATGCGTCGCGGAGGAGCGGTCGGGTCAGGCACGTCGGGCCGCCGTCGCCCTTGCGGGAGATCTCGTCGCCGCGGTAGGTGATGACGTCCACCCCGGCCGCCTCCATGCGGCGGCGCGTCTCGTCGTTGCCCTCGAGCGCGAGCGCGCGCCGCGGCCCGAGCGCGAGGACGTTGGAGCCCATCGACTCGAACTCCTCGTCCGGAACCTCGACGAGCTCGATCCTCCGTTCTGCGAGGAGCTCCAGCAGCCGCACCGGCGCGAGGCGCGGGTAGACGAGCGCGAGGTCGGAGTCGAGCGGCGAGAGGAAGGACATCAGGTGCATCACCTCGGCGGCGCCGTTGTAGTGCGGCAGGTCGAACCAGATCACCTCGACGCCGGGGAACGCCCGCTCGAGCGCCTCGATGCCGGCACGGTTCGTGCGGTAGCCATGGCCGACGAGGAGGGTCTGCGCGTCCAGCCAGACCGTGTCGCCGCCCTCGACGCAGGCCGGTCCGTCGACCTCGGCGGCCTGGGGCACGCCCCGCTCGGCGAGCGTCGCGACGATCCCGGCGGGCTCGCGGCGGCGGCCCTCCTTGCCGGGTCGGAGCGCGACGACGCCCGCGTCGCCGACGAGGACGGGGTCGTAGGTGTAGATCGCGTCAGGATTCCCTGCGTCGTGGCGCGAGAGCACGACCTCGGCGCCGGCGTCCTCGAGCAGCGCGCAGAGCGCCTCGTGCTCGGCGGCGGCGGCCGCAGGCTCAGGCGCAGCCCGCCAGCCGTACTCCCGCCAGGCCACGCCGTCCTCCTGGAGCGGCGGCCGGAGCAGGACGCGCCGGAGCGTGCCGGTCATGGACTGGGAGCCGAAATCGGTCATGGCAGGCGGAAGGCTAGCTCGCCCAGGCGGCGATAGCCGGAGACCGAGGGATGGTCGCCGTCCACCGTCCAGTCGTCGCGCATCCGCCCGGACGCGTCGGGATCCTCCAGCGTCTCGTAGAAGGGCAGGACGGGCACGCCCTCGTCCCGTCCGACCTGCGCGATCAACGCGTTCAGCTCGTCGATCGGGCCTTCCGCGCCTGGCCAGCCGCGATTCCACGGAAGCACGTTCGCCAGCGCGACCCGGAGCCCCAGCGCCTTGCCACGCCGAACCAGCTCGCGGAGGTTCTCGGCAGCCCCGTCGAGGCTGCGGCCCTGGACGACGTCGTTGATCCCGCCCTGGACGACGAGCACGTCGGCGCCGTGCGCGCAGGCGTGGAGCCGCTGCGCGATCTGGTCGGTGCGCTCGCCGTAGACGCCGCAGTTCCGAAACCGCAGGCTCGGATCCCGGACGGCGGCCCAGTGCTCCCACTGGCTCTCCGGGTCGAGCGCCTCCCCGATCTGGCGGCGGACGTCCGGGTCGGGATCCCAGAGCGGGGAGCCCGCGTTGATCGAATCGCCGAGGGCAGCGACCACGATCGTCCCGTCTCGGTTGACCGTCGCGATCTCGCCGCCCTGCGCCCGCCCGCAGCCCGCGAGGACGAGCGCGAACGCGACGAGAAGCAGGCTAGACAGCGTTCGGCGGCGTCCGGCCCTCCAGCAGCACCGCGCGCAGCGCCTCGACGCAGAGCATCCCCATCGCCTCCCGCGCCTCGGCGGTGGCGCTGCCGAGGTGCGGGGTGAGCACGACGTTGTCGAGCTCGAGCAGCCCCGGGTGGACGGCGGGCTCGTTCTCGAAGACGTCGAGAGCGGCCCCTGCGATCGACCCGGCCCGGAGGGCGCGGACGAGCGCGTCCTCGTCGACGACGGGGCCGCGAGAGGTGTTGACCAGGACCGCATCGCTCCTCATTCGCGCGAGCGTCTCCTCCCGGATCAGGTGGCGCGTCTCGGACGTGAACGGGCAGTGGAGGCTGACCACGTCGGCCGCGAGCACCTCGTCCAGCGGGTCGCCGCGGCCGGCGAGCACGACCCGCATCCCGAGCGCCTCCGCGAGCCGCCCGAGCTCCCGCCCGATCCGGCCGGCCCCCACGACCCCGAGCGTCCGGCCCTCGAGGCCGTGCCCGAGCATGAAGGTCGGGCCGAGCCGCCACGGCTTCCGGGCCCGGATCAGCCGGTCGCCCTCGGCGACGCGCCGGACGAGCGCGAGCAGGAGCGCGAGCGCGTGCTCGGCGGTCGCCCGGGTGAGGACGTCAGGAGTGTTCGTGACCACGATCCCGCGCTCCCGCGCCGCGTCGAGGTCGACGTTGTCGAGGCCGACCGCGTAGTTCGCGACGATCCGGAGCTCCGGTCCAGCCGTGTCGAGGAGCGCCGCGTCGACGGGGATGCCAGGGATCGCGACGAGACCCGCCGCGCCCTCGGGGCCAGGGACGAGCTCGAAGTCGCGCTCGAGCGCCGCGAGCACGCGCTCCGGGACCTCCGCGAGGACGTGGACAGTGAGACGCACGAGGCGCATGATGCAGGCGATGTCCGTCTACCACAGTGGCAACCGCCACTGGCAGGACCGGTTCGACACGAGGCGTCTTGCCGACCGGCTGGAGGAACGGGTCGTGCGGACGGAGATCGACCCCGACGACCGGGCGTTCATCGAGGCGCGCGACATGCTCTTCGTGGCGACCGTAGATGGTGACGGCTTCCCCCAGTGCTCGTACAAGGGTGGCGAGCCGGGCTTCGTCCGCGTCCTCGACGAGCGGACGATCGCGTTCCCGAGCTTCGACGGGAACGGGATGTTCCTGACGCTCGGGAACATCAGCGCGACCGGCCGGGTCGGGATCCTGTTCGTGGACTTCGAGGGTCAACGGCGGCTCCGCCTGAACGGGACCGCCTCGGTCTCGGACGACGATCCGCTCCTCGCCGAGCTCTCGCGCGCCCAGTGCGTCGTCCGGGTCGAGGTGACCCACGTCTTCCCGAACTGCCCGCGTTACATCCACAAGCTGGCGCTCGTGGAGCGTTCGAGGTTCGTCCCGCAGCCGGGCTGCGAGCCGCCCGTGCCGGACTGGAAGCGCCGCGACTGGGCCCGCGATGTGCTCCCGGATGGCGATCCCGCGGCCGACTAGTTGTCCGCGAGGCGCTGATAGAGGAAGCCGGCGAGCAGGAGCACGCCTCCGACCGCGAGGAACGACGCCGCGCGCGTGACGGAGCTGAGCGTGCCCAGGTCGTAGAGGAAGAGCTTGCCGAGCGCGAGCGCGAAGAGGCCGACGGCCGCGACCCGCAGGGCCTGCCGCCGCCGCCGGAGCCCGATGACGAGCGCGGCCAGGGCGACGACGCCCCAGCAGGCGCTCACCCCGGTGTGGCCACGCTGGAACGCGGTCGTGACTGACGCGTCGCTCAGCCACTGCGCCAGCCCGAGGATCGCCAGCGAGGCCGCGTAGAGGCCGAGCCCGCCGATCGCCCAGCGGAGGCCCCGCCCCAGCGGCTCGAGGTGGGCGGCGACGGCGCGGTCGACGGCGTCGCAGGGCTCGAACGGGCGGAGCGAGAGGGCGAGCGCGACGAGGGCGACGACGACGAGGACGATCGCGTCGACGCCGTCGGCCGGGGCCGCGCCCGCCCGTACGAGCTGCTCGGGCTCGGCGAGCGCCGCGAGCGTGTAGGCGCCGCCGAGGGTGGCGAACGCCAGGGAGCCGAGCCAGAGCCTCGGCTCGACCACCACCTTCCCGGCGAGCGCCAGCGCGGCGGCGGCGACGCTCCAGGCGAGCACGAGCCAGGTGCCGTCGAGCAGGATCAGCGACGCCGTGAACCCGAGCGCCAGCCCGGCCGCCCAGAAGCAGCTTGCCGGATCGCGCCGGGCGAAGAGGGCGGCGGAGACCGCGAGGTAGCCCGCTGCGACGAGCACGAGCACGTAGCCACGGGGATCGCCCTCGAGCAGCTTCCAGGCTGCGATCCCGGCGAAGATCGCGCCGAGCGCCGAGCCGCTGATCGTGACCCAGATCCGCCGCAGGCCGAGGAGGGCGCCCGCGGGGTAGGCGAGCGCGAGGACGACCGCTGACCAGCCGATCTGGGGATCGCCGAGCTCGGGCGCGGTGAAGAGCTCGAACGAGACGAGTGCGGCGACCAGCCCAGCGACGCCTCCGAGCTCGAGCTCTCGTGAGCCGAGCCTGGCGCCCGTCGCGAGCGCGCCCAGCCCGAGGAGGCACCAGAGCGCGGTCACGGCCACGTGCCCCCAGTCGAACGCGGACTCGAGCGAGAGCCGCTCGCCGGCGTCGAGGAGGGCCAGAGACGCGGCATCCGCGAGCACGACCGCGCCGAGCGCGAGCGTCGCGACGCGGACGTGAGGCCGGTGCCGCTCGAGCGCCGAAACGAGCGCGGCGAGCCAGCGGGGCAGCGCCGCGCCCCGGCGGGTCGGGGGCCAGGCCGCGGCGAGGAAGCCGAACCCGGCGAGCCCGACGCCGACCGCTGCGAGGGCGGGCACGCCCGCGAGGAAGTCGGCGCCGGCCGTGTAGAGCGTGTCGGGGGGCGCCTCTTCGGCGAGCGTGTAGAGGAGCGCGAGCGCGAGGTAGGCGAGCGAGATCAGCTGGAATCGGGTCTCGGCGATCCGGCGGCCGAGCCAGGCCACCGTCACGCCCTCGGCTGCCCAGGCGACGACGAGCGAGGGCCTGTCGAGGAACTGGGCGGTCGCGGTCGCCGCGAACGCGGTCCCGAAGGCGGCCGCGAGCACGCCGAGCTCGTACAGCCGCTCCCTGCGCCAGGCGCCCGCGGCGAGCGCGAGGTAGACGACGCCGAGCCCCGAGAGGACGAGGCCGCGCGCGTCGCCGTCGTAGAGGTTGAAGGCCGAGAAGAGCCCGGCGAGCGCGGCGCCGGCGGCGAGGGTGCCGCCGAGCGGGTCGAGCTGCGGCGTCGAGGCGCGGAGCTGGCGGCCCGCCCCGGCCGCGAGAGAGAGGGCCACGAAGGCGAGGGCGAGCACGAGCACCCGCCCACGAACCGGATCGTCCTCGGCCGCGACGAGGAGCAGGATCTGCGGGACGCTGATCGCGGCCGCAGCGACGAGCAGCCCGGTCCAGCTCCGCCGCAGCGAGACCACCGCCGCCCCGGCGAAGACGAGTCCGACGAACGACGTCCCGAGCACGGTCAGCCTGCCGTCCACCAGCACGACCGCCGGCACGGCCATCGCCCCGAGTAGCCCGAGAGCGGCGACGACCTCGGAGTCCCAGCGAAGGGAGAGTGCCACCCCGGCGAGGGCGATT
Organism: Gaiellales bacterium; assembly: GCA_038324115.1. Classification (GTDB taxonomy): domain Bacteria; phylum Actinomycetota; class Thermoleophilia; order Gaiellales; family Gaiellaceae; genus Gaiellasilicea. Next base: position 14,958 of record JBBQHQ010000003.1, on the reverse strand, counting down.
CCCGCCGCGAGGACGAGGGCGAGCGGAGCGGAGACGAGGTCGTAGAGCGCGGCCGCCGCGAGCAGGGTCGTGTAGCCGCCGGCGATCCCCGCTCCGGCCGCCGCGACGGCGGCTTCGAACCGACCGTAGCGGGCGTGGATCGCGATCCCGGCCGCGAACACGAGCGCAGAGGCGCCGCCACCGAGCAGGACCCGCGCGACCGGGCCGATCCAGCCGTTGTTCGCGGCGAGAACGAAGAAGAAGACGACGCCGAGCAGCGTGACCACCCCTCCCGCGAGCGCGAGCCCGCGGGCACCGACGAGGTCGGCGAGGTCGACCTTCGGCAGCACCGCCTGCGGACGCGCGGCCTGGGGAGCCACCACGGGCGGCTCCCTACGCTGGGGCGTCGGCGCGGGCTGCACCGGAACCGGCGGCCGCTCGGCGACAGCCCGTACGGGCGCCGGTGTCGGGCGTGCGGGCGCCGGGGGTGCGGGCGCCTCTCTGCCAAGCGTGAGTCTGATCTGGTGGACGTCGCGCTGGAGGACGGCCAGTTCGTGCTCGATCCGGTCGAGCCGGTCCTGAATCTCGGTGCCCATCGCGTCTCCTCCTAGGGAGAGGGGTGCCGCGGCAGCAGCTCGAGACTGAGGTCGCACTCGAGCGCGTCCGCGATGCGGAGCAGGGTGTCGATCCTGGGTGGGCGGCCTCCGCTCTCGAGACGGGCGATCGCAGATTGCGTCGTGCCGACGCGCTGAGCGAGCTCGCGCTGCGACAGCCCGCGCTCGATCCTGCGCTCCGCCACCCTGCCGGCGATCGCCGCGAAGAACCAGCCCTCCTCCGCGCCTGCGAGCCGGGCCCGGAGGCGCTCCAGCGGCAAGCGATTCGGATTCTCCGGGTATCGCATATTTGCGATTATAGCCGGAGTGCTATTTGTGTCAACTGCTACGCGAGCAGTGCGCGGTGCCGTTCGAGCCCGACGAGGACGGCGTCGATGTCCTCGTCCGTGTTGTAGAAGTGCAACGCGATCCGGAGGCTGCCGTCCCGCTCGGAGGCGACGATGCGCTCTTCGGCAAGGGAGGCGACGAAGGCGGGCGCATCGGTCGAGCGGACGCAGACGAGCGGGCCTCGCGGCTGTGCGGCAAGAGTGCCGCCGAGCTCCGCGACACCGTCGGCCAGCCGGGCGACGAGGCCGCGCACGTGTTCCTGGATCGCCGGCACGCCCGTCTCCAGCACGAGCCGCACGCCCGCCACGCCCGCGTAGATGTTCGGGACGGGCGGCGTGCCCGAGTCGAAGCGGCGCGCGCTCCGGTGCGGCCTGTAGCGCTCGATCTGCATGTCGAAGATGTTCTCGTCCGCGAACCAGCCCGTCTGGGTCGGAAGCAGCTCGGTGACGAGGCCGGGGCGGCAGGCCATGAACGCGAGCCCGGCCGAGGCGAGCAGGTACTTGACCGTGCCGCCGACGACGACGTCGCCCATCCGTCCAACGTCGATCGGGATCGCGCCGACCCCCTGGTACGCGTCGACGAGCATCAGGGCGCCGTGCTCGCGGGCGAGGCCGTGGATCGCCTCGACCTCGTGGACGGCGCCGGTGCGGTACGAGACGAGCGTCGAGCAGACGAGGGCGGTGCGCTCGTCTATCGCGGCGGCGTAGGCCTCTGGCTCGGACCCGACCTGCACGACCTCGGCGCCGCGGAGCTCCTGCGCGTGGGCGATCTGGCCGATCGTCGGGAACTCGTTCTCCGAGATCACGATCCGGTTCCGCTCACCCGTGAAGTCGAGCGCGCTGACGAGGGCGCCGACCGCGGCCGAGACCGAGGTCTGGATCGCGACGTCGTCCGGGGCGGCGCCGAGCAACTCGGCAAAGGAGCTGCGTGCGGCCTCGGAGCGGTCGACCCAGTGTCCCCACTCCGCCCCGTTCTCGTCCCAGCCCGCCAGGTACTCGTCGTAGGCGGCGCGGACCACGTCGGAGAGGGCACCCTGGGAGCAGGAGTTGACGTAGACCTTCTCCCGGAAGACGGGGAAGCGATGCCGGACCGCCTCGCCGACGTTGGCGACGCCGCTAGCGGCCAAGGTACGCCTTCCGCAGATCCTCGTTCTCGAGCAGGTCGGCGGCCTTGCCCTCGAGGACGACGCGTCCGGTCGAGAGGACGTACCCGCGGTCTGCGATCGAGAGGGCCACGTTCGCATTCTGCTCGACGACGAGCATCGCCACACCGGCCTCGTGCACCTGCTTGATGATCTCGAAGCTCCGCTCGACGAGGATCGGCGCCAGGCCCATCGAGGGCTCGTCCATCAGGAGCAGCTTCGGATGGCTCATCAGCGCCCGCCCCATCGCGACCATCTGCTGCTCGCCGCCGGAGAGCGTCCCGGCGAGCTGGGAGCGCCGCTCGTGGAGTAGGGGGAAGAGCGTGTAGACGCGCTCGAAGTCCTCCTTGCGGCCCTTGCCGTCGCGGTTCAGGTAGGCGCCCATCTCCAGGTTCTCGAGCACGCTCATCGGGCCGAAGAGGCGCCGGTTCTCCGGCACGATCGCCATCCCGCGGCCGATCCGGTGGCTCGTCGAGCGGCTGGTCACGTCCTCGCCGGCGAAGGTGACGGTGCCGGTCCGCGGCTTCACGAGCCCGAGGACGGTCTTCAGCGTCGTCGACTTCCCGGAGGCGTTGCCGCCGAGCAGCGAGACGAGCTCGCCCGGCCCGACCTCGATCTCCACGTCCTGGAGGATGTGGATCAGGCCGTAGAACGTGTTGACCCCCGCGAGCTTGAGCAGCGGCTCGGGACGGCCGTTCACGGCGGGCTCGCTCACTTCGTCACCGCGGCCTTCGTGCCGAGGTAGGCCTCGACCACGCGTGGCGAGGTGGCCACCTCAGCGAAGGAGCCCTCGGCGATCTTGATCCCGTGGTCGAGCGCGATCACGCGATCGGAGATCCCCTCGACGACGTGCATGTCGTGCTCGATCACGAGGATCGTGTAGCCGCCCTCGCTCCGGAGCTTCCCGATCAGCTGGGTGATCTCGTGGGTCTCGGACGGGTTCATCCCGGCCGCGGGCTCGTCGAGCAGGAGCAGGCGCGGGTTCGTCGCCGTCGCCCGCGCGATCTCGAGCCGCCGCCGGTTCGCGTAGGAGAGCGAGTACGCCGGCTGGTCCCAGCGGTAGCCCATCAGCCGCTCGCCGAAGAAGGCCAGCCGCTTCTCGGCCAGCTCGCGGATCCCGCGCTCCTCCCGGCGCTGGCCCGGCGTCCTCAGCATCGCCCGGAAGGCGCCGGCCTTCGTGTGCCCGTAGGCGGCGGCCATCACGTTCTCGCGGACCGACATGTTCAGGAAGAGGCGGAGCGTCTGGAAGGTGCGCGCGATCCCCTTGCGCGTGATCTTGTGCGGCGGCAGGCCCTTCAGGCTCTCGCCCGCGAAGACGATGTCGCCGGCGGTCGGCTCGTAGACGCCGGTGACGAGGTTGAAGAGCGTCGTCTTCCCGGCCCCGTTCGGCCCGATCACGCTGACGATCTCGCCCTCGTCCACATGCAGGTCGAGGTCGTCGATCACGGCGAGGCCGCCGAAGCTCATCGAGACGCCCTTGAGCTCGAGCAGGGCCGCCATCAGACGATCTCCACGCGCTTCTCGCCGAGAAGCCCCTCGGGCCGCGCGACCATCACGCCGACGAGGATCGCCCCCAGGAGGACGAACCGGGTTGGCTCAGGCTTCACGAGCATCACGTTCTCCCATACGAAGGCCGCCAGGTAGAGGGTGGGGACGAGTAGCGCCAGCCGCAGCCTGCCATGAACGAGGGTGAGGCCGAGCACGACGCAGATCAGAGCGATGTAGGAGGCGGGCGGGATCCAGCCGGCGAGCGCCTTCGGGATGATCACCCAGCCGTCCACCCAGCCCGCGAGCCGGCCTCCCCCGTTCGGGACTCCCCCGGTCCAGGCGCCGTCGTGGCTCCCCGCGAGCGCGTGCAGCGCGAACCCGAGCGCGAGGGTGCCGCCGAGCACCGCGGCCAGCCGGACCGAGAGCTTCAGCGCCGTCACGAGCGCGAGGAGGCCGATCACGTAGAAGAGGAAGCGGGCGTCGCCGGGCTCGCGCAGGACCTCCAGGAGGACGCTGATCGAGACCGCGCCGATCACGACGCCCGCCTGGCTGCCGGCGCCGCCGAGGATCACCATCGTGTAGACGGTGATCAGGAGCGGGAACTCGAAGGTCTGCGGGAAGACGCTGCCGTTCAGCGCGGTCGCGAGCGTCCCGGACAGCGCCGCCACACCGGCGCCGAAGGAGAACGCGAGCAGCTTCAGCCAGTTGACGGGCATTCCCATCATCTCGGCCGCGAGCGGGTCCTCGCGCAGCGAGCGCCAGGCGCGGCCGGTACGCGAGTCGTCCACGAGCCGCAGCGCGACGTAGACGACGAGGAACATCACGAGCGCGACGTAGAGGTAGGCGACGTTGAAGATCCCGTCCGTCGACGTCTTCAGCTCGTGCCCGAAGATCGAGAGCGGGTCGATGTTGATCAGCCCGTTCGGGCCGCCCGCGATGTCGCGCCCGCCGATGCTGTCGCTGTTGTTCGAGACGGTCAGGAAGATCTGGAAGAAGAAGAGGGTCACGATAGCGAGGTAGTCCCCGGAGAGCCGGCGGGAAGGAAGCCCGACGAGCAGGCCGACGACGGCGCCGACGATCGCCGCGAGCGGGAGCGAGAGGACGAACGGCAGGTGGATGTCGAACTTGTCCGAGCTGACGATCGCGTAGGTGTAGGCGCCGACCCCGAAGAAGGCGACGTAGCCGAGGTCGAGCAGGCCGCCCCAGCCCACCACCACGTTCAGGCCGAGCGCCAGCAGGACGTAGATCAGCGTGTCGAACGCGATCCGCCGGACGTAGCCGCTCTCGAACCCGACCGGCAGCAACGCGACGACGGCGGCGAAGAGCGCGAGCCACGTCCACCAGGGCACGACCGCAAGCCGCTCGTCCAGCTTTCCGAGGATCCCGCCGCGCCGCGAGCGCCGCTCGCCGGAGCGCGCAACCCACTCGTCCTTGCCGATCGCGGGCCCGCCCGTCGTCGCGGCGCCCGGTACCGCCTCCTCATAGTCTCGTGCGCGCGTCTCGTCGTCCATCAGACCTTCTTGATGTCGGGCTTCCCGAAGAGCCCCTGGGGCCGGAAGAGCATGAACGTGATCAGGAGGACGAAGACGAGCAGATCGGACCAGCGCGTCGAGATGTAGCCCTGGGTGAACGCCTCCGCCAGCCCCAGGATCAGGCCGCCGGCCATCGCGCCGGGAATCGAGCCGATCCCACCGATCACGGCCGCGGTGAAGCCCTTGAGCCCGGCGATGAAGCCGATCGTCGCCGCGGTGGGCGCGCGGAGGGCGAACATCACCCCAGCGGCGCCGGCCAGCGCCGAGCCGAGCACGAACGCGAAGACGATCACGCGGTCGATGTTGATCCCCATCATCGCGGCCGCCTCGCGGTCGTACGACGTCGCGCGCATCGCCTTGCCGATCCGCGTCTTCGTCACGAGGAGCCAGAGCGCGACCATGAGGACGAAGGCGGAGACGATGATGATGATCCGGAGCAGCGGGATCCGGACGTTGCCGATGTCGAAGCCGCTGAAGAAGAGGGTGCCCTCGCCGAGCGAGAAGGCGTCGTAGTCGCGCTGCTGGGCGCCGAACATCAGCTGCACCGAGTAGGCGAGGAAGAAGGAGACCCCGAGCGCGCTGATCAGGGGCGCGATCCGCGGCGCGTTCCGGAGCGGGCGGTAGGCGAAGCGCTCGATCGCGACTCCGAGCAGCGCGCAGGCGACCATCGCGGCGAGCGTGATCAGGACGAGCAGGAGCCACAGCGGCACCTTCGGGTTGGCCGAGCCGCCGAGCGCCTGGAGCGCGCCGTAGCCGACGTACGAGCCGACCATGAAGACGTCGCCGTGGGCGAAGTTGAGCAGCTTGAGGATCCCGTAGACGAGCGAGTAGCCGAGCGCGATCAGCGCGTAGACGCTCCCGAGCGTCAGGCCGTTCAGAGTCAGCTGGATGAAGGTGTCCACGAGGAGAAGCGGTGAGTCTACGCCTCCGAAAAAGAACGGCGGGTGGGACGGCTTGGAGCCGCCCCACCCACCGGAGAGCGCGCCGTTAGCCGACGAGCTTGTACGAGCCGTTCGACTGGATCTGGAAGATGTAGAACCGAGCGTTGAGCGGATCGTTCGTGCGGGTGGAGAAGCGGAAGTCCCCGCCGAGGATCCAGTTCTTGACCCGGATCGACTTGACGCTGCGAACCACGTCACGCCGGTCCTTGATCGTGCCCTTGCCCTTGGCGCACGCCTTGCTCATCGCGTTCAGCGCGACCTGCACGGCACCGTAGGTCGGAGGCCCGAAGGACTCCAGGCCCGACTTCGGATTGGCCTTCTTCCAGCCGGCGATCAGCGCCTTGTTGTAGGCGAAGCCGCTGATGTCCGGCGCGAAGTTGGACACGTACGAACCGGCCAGCTTGAACTTGTCCGGCGAGTTGGAGCCGTCGCCGCCGAACACCTTCGCGCGCTTGCCCTGCTCCAGCAGCTGCTGCCCGAACGTCTGGGCGTCCTCGGGCTGCTGGGTGGGGAAGAACACGATCTGGGCGTCGTTCGGGACCTTGGTCACGAGCGACGAGAAGTCGGTCGTCTTCACCGACGTCGACTCACGGGTGACGGACACGCCCTTCGCCTTCAGGTACGACTGTGCCGCATCGGCGAGGCCGACCGAGTAGGGCTCCTGGAAGTCGATGATCGCGACCTTCGTCACCTTGAGCTTCTCGACCATGAACTTCGCGTCGCTCGGGCCCTGGATGTAGTCGCCACCGACGACGCGGAAGAACGCCGGCGTCGCCTCCTTGACCGCACCCTGCGTAAGCGAGGTCCGGGTCGCGGACGGCGAGATGTGCGCCAGCCCCGCCTTGAAGTACGTCTGGCTCGTGGCCGCGACCGCGCCGGACGTTGCCGGGCCGATCACCGCCATGACCGTCTTGTCCGCCACGTACTTCTGCGCGAGCGCCTGTGCCGGAGCCGGGCCCTGCTCGACCGGGGTGTCACCCGTGATCAGGCGAACCTTCAGCTTGTACTTCGGGGCAAGCGTCTTCACGGCGTACTTCGCCCAGCTGAGCTGCGCGTTGCCGAGGAAGCCTGCGCCGCCGGTGAGCGGCGTCACGAGCGCGATCTTGAGCGTGCTCTTGCAGCTCACGACCGCCTGCTGGGTGCCCGTGGCCGCGACGGCCGTCGGCTGCGCGACGGCCGTGGACGCCATGAGCATGGCGCCCAGCGTGCCGAGCGCCAAAACGATGGCTCTCTTCATTCGATGCCCTCCCTTTATCTCTGCGTAATGGTTCTGCGTCGTCTTTGACGTAGAAATGGTCAACTTGTTGAGCCGGCGCGGGCCGCGTCGTACGAACGGGACGCCGGATCGCCGGATGGATGGAAGACCCCGAGCAGCCGCATCGTCTCGGGGCCGGTGTTCTCGATGCAGTGGACGAACTCCGGCGGCAGGTGGAAGCAGGAGCCGGGCCCGAGCGGGATCGGCTCGCCGCCCAGATGCGCCAGCCCGCGGCCCTCGAGGATGTAGCCGACCTCGTCGTAGGTGTGACTGTGGTCGGGCGCGCGACACGGCTCGACGATCCCGAGGAACTGGGTGACCGAGGCGCAGCCCGCCTCCTGGTTGACGAGGTAGCGGAACGTGCGCTTCGCGTCGGCCCGCAGCTCGGGCTGCCCCGAGAAGGGGACCGTGACCCGGCGCGTGCCGAGATCGGGGTCGGCGGGAGCGGTGACGGAGAGGAGCACGAGCTCGGCCGCGGCCTCGACGGCGTAGCGCTCACCGGCCCGGACGTAGACGCCCATGTCCAGCTCGAGCGTGTGGGGCTCGCCGTCGAGCAGCAGCGTCCCGTTGCCGGCGACGACGAAGAGGATCTCGTCCCGATCGTCCTCGCCACGCTCCAGCGAGCGGCCCTCGGAGAAGCGGAGGACGCGCTGCTCGAGCAGACCCGCGTCGAGCGTCAGCCGCTCGCTGACGGTGTCGCCGGGGGCACTGCGCGCCTCGACGTCGGTTTCGGAGATCACCTGGGCTTGCCGCATCCGCCCATCGAACCGGTTGCACCGTGACATGTCAACAGCACTGTCCCTACACTCGCCCGCGTGAACGTCGTCGAAGCGATCGATCTCCGCCGCACCTACAAGACCACCACGGGAACGATCCGGCGCCGCTCGCTCGAGGTCGAAGCGGTGCGCGGCGTCACCTTCTCGATCGCCGAGGGGGAGCTTTTCGGCCTGCTCGGCCCGAACGGCGCCGGCAAGACGACGACGATCAAGATGCTGATCACGCTCCTGATCCCAACGGGCGGAGAGGCCCGCGTGCTCGGGCACGACGTGGTCAAGGACGCCCGTTGGGTGCGAGAACGGATCGGCTACGTCTTCGGGGGCGACCGCGGCCTCTACGAACGGCTCTCCGCACTCGACAACCTCCGCTACTTCGCCGAGCTCTACGGCGTCGACCCGCGCAGCCAGCGCGCCCGGATCGGCGAGCTGCTCGAGCTCGTCGGGCTGACGGGCCGCGAGAAGGAGCGGGTCGAGGGTTACTCGCGCGGGATGCGCCAGCGGCTCCACATCGCCCGCGGGCTCCTGCACGACCCGCCCGTCGTCTTCCTGGACGAGCCGACGATCGGGGTCGACCCGGTCGGCGCCCGCGAGCTGCGCGCGACGATCGCCTCCCTGACGGCGTCCGGGAAGACGGTGCTCCTGACCACGCACTACATGTTCGAGGCCGACGCGCTCTGCGACCGGATCGCCGTGATCGCGCAAGGGCGGATCGTCGCCGAGGGCACGCCCGCGCAGCTGAAGGCGGGCGTCGTCGCGGGCACCGTGGTCGAGGTCGAGGTCTTCGGGATCGAGGAGGCGGCGGCCGACAGGGTTCGCGAGCTCGACGGGGTCCGCGCCGCCACGATCGAGGACCGCGACCAGAAGCAGCTGCTGATCGTCCAGACCGCGCCCGGCGCCGAGCTGACGCACGCGATCCTCTCCCGCCTCGGCGCCGCCGAGGTCGGCCGCGTCTCCTCGCGCGAGCCCACGCTCGAGGACGCGTACGTGCAGCTCGTCACCGCCGAATGACGACGCTCCGGCGCTCGCTGCGGATGCTGCGGGTCGGCTGGCAGATGCACCTGAAGATGCTCGGCCGCTCCTCGTTCAACACCCTGCTCGGGATCGTCTACCCGCTCTTCTTCGCCTCGGTCGCCTTCTTCATGTTCCGCGCGGGCACCGACCCGAAGCCGCTCGTCTACGCGTCGCTCGGCGCCGCCGTGATGGGGATCTGGGGCACGACGAGCACCGCGGCGGGCGGGGCGATGGCGCGGGAGCGCTGGCACGGGACGCTGGAGCTGCTCGTGGCCGCCCCCGTCCATTTCGCCCTCGTCCTGCTCCCGGTCACGATCGCGATGGCGACGATCGGCGTCTACAGCATGGTCGCGACGCTTGCGTGGGGCCGGATCGTCTTCGGGATCCCCGTCGAGGTGGCCCACCCGCTCGCCTTCACGCTGGCCGTGGCCGGGACGGTCGTCTCGATCGGCGCGCTCGGCTTCCTGCTCGCGGTCGCGTTCGTCCGCTTCCGGCAGGCGTGGGCGCTCGGGAACATGCTCGAGTACCCGGTCTGGCTCATCTCGGGCTTCCTCGTCCCGCTCTCGCTCTTCCCGGGCTGGGTGCGGCCGATCTCCTGGGCGCTCGCGCCCACGTGGGGGATCGCCGCGATCCGGGGCGCGGCGCTCGGCGGGGCGCCCTACCGCGACACCGGGCTCGCGCTCCTGCTCGGCGGCGCGTACGTCCTCGTCGGGGTCGTGCTCGTCGAGCGCGCGCTCCGCGCGGCCCGCGACCGGGGCACGCTCTCGCTCTCGTGACCTCGGCGCGGATCTTCCTGATCGGCGGGCTGATCAGCTTCCGGGCGCTCTTCGGCTGGCTCTCGCCCTGGGTCTACATCCCCAGCCTGCTCGTCGCCCCCGTCTTCCAGATCCTGCTCTTCGTCTACATCGGGCGCTCGGCCTCGCTCGAGTCGGACGAGTTCTACGTGATCGGGAACGCGCTCCAGTACGCCGCCGTCCCCTGCGTCTTCGCGATGACGAACATCATCGCGGGCGAGCGGTTCCAGCAGACGCTCGGGAACATCCTGATCACGCCGGCGCCGCGGCTGCCGCTCTTCGTCGGCCGGGCGCTGCCGGTGGCCGTGAACGGCTTCTTCGTCGCCGCGTTCGGCCTGTTCGTCGGCGGCGCGATCGTGGGGATCGAGCTCCCCGCCTCGTCGCTCCTGCCGCTCGCGCTCGTGCTCGCGGTCAGCGCGTTCTCCTGCACCGGCCTCGGCCTCGTCAGCGCCGGGATCGGGCTCGTCGTCCGCGAGACGGCGGTGCTCTCGAACGTGATCTTCGGGATCCTCCTCGTCTTCAGTGGCGCCAACGTCGCGCACGACGACCTCCCCCGCTGGATGGGTGTCCTCGCCGAGGGGATGCCGTTCACGCACGGGATCGCGGCGGCCCGGAGGCTCGCCGCGGGCGAGCACCTCGGAAGCGTGGCCGGGCTCGTCGGGACGGAGGCGCTGCTCGGGGTGATCTACGCCGTGCTCGGGTTCGCGCTGATCCGGGCGCTCGAGCGCCAGAGCCGCCGCCACGCGACTCTCGAGCGCGCCTAGGCATCCTCGCTACGCTCGGCCGATGCGGCTGTTCTGGATCGGCTGGCTCTTCAACCTGAAGAACCTGACGAACTCGCTCTTCTTCATCCTGATCGCGGTGATCCAGCCCGTGATCTTCGCCTCGATCGCGTTCTTCATGTTCCGAGACGGCTCGCGCCCGGGCGGCCTGCTCTACGCGGCGCTCGGAGCGGGTCTGATGGGGATCTGGTCGTCGACGCTCTTCGGCTCGGGCGGAGCGATCCAGTGGATGCGCTGGCAGGGGACGCTCGAGGTGGCGGTGGCGGCGCCCGTCCGCTTCTTCTGGATCCTGCTCCCGCTGACGATCTCGACCGCGACGATCGGGCTCTACTCGATCACCGCGACCCTCTTCTGGGGCCGCGTCTTCTTCGGCGTCCCGCTCCACTTCGAGCATCCCTGGCTGTTCGCGTTCGCGCTCCCCGTCACCGTCGTCAGCCTCGGCCTGCTCGGGCTCGTGATGGCGTCGAGCTTCGTCCTCTACCGGCAGGCCTCAGCGTTCTCGAACCTGCTCGAGTACCCCGTCTGGCTCGCGACGGGCCTGCTCGTGCCGCTCTCGCTCCTCCCCGGCTGGGTCGAGTGGCTCTCGTGGGTGTTGGCGCCGACCTGGGGGATGCAGGCGGTCCGGAACGCCGCGCTCGGCGGCGAGGTCTGGCCGGCGATCGGGATGTGCGTCCTTCTCGGCGCCGTCTATCTTGCGGTCGGCGCTCTCTTCATGCAGAACTTCGAGACCAGAGCCCGTAAGAGCGCGACACTCTCGCTCACGTGACCCCGGCGCTCCGCGTCTTCTTCGTCGGCGGCCGGATCTCGTACCGCGCCCTGTTCAACTGGATCTCGCCGGTGATGTACGTGACGACGATGCTGGGCTCGCCGCTCTTCCAGATCCTCTTCTTCACCTACCTCGGCCGCTATGCCGGGAGCCGCGGCGACGACTTCTTCATCGTCGGGAACGCCGTGCAGGTGTCGGCGATGGCCGGGGTCTACGGGATGGTGATGGGGATCGCGAACGAGCGGCAGTTCGGGACGCTCGCGCCGCTGCTGGCGACGCCGGCGAACCGGCTCGCGATGTTCGCCGGCCGCGCGCTCCCGAACATCGTCAACGGCCTCGCGGTCTCGAGCTTCGGCTTCGCGATCAGCTGGCTCCTGCTCGACTTCAGCCCCGACCCGGCGACGCTGCCGGCGCTCGCGTTCGTCGTCGTCGTCACCGTCTTCTCCTGCACGTCGCTCGGGATGCTGATCGGCTCGATCGGGCTCCGCGCCCGCGACGTCTTCTTCGCCGCGAATCTCGTCTACTTCCTGATGCTGCTGCTCTGCGGGGTGAACGTGCCGATCGACGACCTGCCCGGCTGGCTCGGGGCGATCGGCCGCTCGCTCCCGCTCACCCACGGGATCGAGGCCGCCCGGGAGGTCGTCGCCGGGGCGTCGCTCTCCTCGGTCGGCGGGCTCGTCGTCACCGAGGCGTTGATCGGCGCCGCCTACGCGGTGGTCGCCTACGGCCTCTTCAGGCTCTTCGAGGTCGAGGGTCGGCGGCGCGGCTCGCTCGAGACGTACTAAGCTCCCCGACCCCATGGCCGACGAGCACACCACCGAGGACGAGCCGCGCGACGAGAACGAGGCCGACCTCGACAAGCTGCTCGACTTTCTGCTCGGATTCGCGACCCAGCAGCTGACCGAGGAGGGCGAGTTCTTCCCCTTCGCGGCTGCGCTGACGGTCGCGGGGGTGGTGGAGCCGGTGACGGTCGAGCTGGAGGAGGAGCTGCCGTCGAGCGACACGGTCGTGGCGCTGCTCGTCGAGTCGCTCGTGGGGCGGGTCGAGAAGGGCGAGCTCCGGGCGTCGGGGATCTGCGTCAACGCGACGGTGTCGCTCGAGGGGGAGGACGCCGAGGGCACGGATGCGGCCCTCGTCCATCTGGAGCACGTCGAGGGCGACCCGGTCGACGTCGTGCTCCCGTACGAGCTGCACGGCGACCACATCCACGGCGGCGACCTGATCGCCGCGCCGGGCGAGACGCGCGTCTTCCTCGCCGCCGGCTGACCTCCGCCGACCGTCCCCTTCGCCCCCGGCCGCAACGCCCGAAAAAACCGGGGACTGTCCCCGAGTGTGAAAGAAGCGCAACTCTTTCTCCACAGGGGCCGGCACCGCGTCAGAGCTCGAACAGTTCGAACAGCTCGAAAATCCTTGCCCGTCAGGTGGACGGCGACGTTGCGGACGGGGACGGGGCCGACCGCTCCCGCGAAGGTCGTCGAGGAGCTCGAGATCGTCGAACCGGCGTCTCAGAAGTAGAACGCGCTCCAGGCCTCCCACCAGGTGTCCCTGGTCACGGAGATAGTGCGGTCGTCGACGCGCTCGATCCCCGGCCGGAAGCGGAGCTTGTCCGGTGCGCCCGTGTGCTTGAACTCGACCCGGATCTCGCAGGGGCTGCCTGGGCTCCACGGCTCGACGGCGCCGAGGTCGGTGAGCGCCTGCTTCGCGCCAGCCTCGATCAGCTCCCGCGCCCGCACCGGCGGGATCTGCCGGGCCGACTCCTGCCCGATCCCGCGCTTGACGGAGACGGTCGTCAGCGCCTCGCCCAGCAGCTCGCGGCCCTCCTCGCAGGCCGCGTCGTCGCCGGTCACGAGCAGCACCGGGCAGCCGAAGCTCCCACAGACCGCCGCATGGATCCCGGTCTCCCCCACGAGCGTGCCGTTGAAGAAGAGGTTGTAGTAGTCCCGCCCGGAGACGGTGTGGTTCATGACGCCGAACCGCTTGCCGGCGCGCGCGTGCATGCCGACGAGCAGCGTGGCGTCGCAGCCCTCCTCGAGGAAGCCCGTGTACTCGGTCCAGTCCTGCTGGACGACGAACTCGCAGTCGGGCTCGAGGTCGGCCGGGATCAGGGAGTTGAAGGAGAACTCGGCGCCGGCGCCGTGGCAGTCCATCACGAGGATCTCCGTCGCCCCGGCCGCCTTCGCTCCGCGGATCGCCGCGTTGATCTCCTCGGTGTAGAGCTTCCGGCCCTCGTCGTAGAGCGGGGCGCCGCCGACGGTCTGCGCTCCCTTGACGATCCCGGAGACGCCTTCCATGTCGCTGATGATCTGGACGCGCACCGCGGGTAGCCTAGGCGATCGTGGAGACCGGGCTTGCAGGAAAAGGAGTTCTCGTCACCGGGGCGTCCGGGGGGATCGGCGCTGCCTGCGCGCGCGCCTTCGCTGCCGAGGGCTCGAAGGTCGCCGTCCACTACCACCGCGGCGAGGAGCGGGCGCGCGAGGTCGCAGCCGAACTCGGCGGCGCCCCGATCGTCCAGGCCGACCTGACCGACGAGCGCGAGGTCGACCGCCTCTTCGAGGTAACGCGCGCCGCGTTGGGGCGGATCGACGTCTGCGCGGCCGTCGCCGGCGTCTGGCCGAGCGCGGACGAGCCCGTCTGGGAGCTCTCGCTCGAGCGTTGGGAGGCGACGATCCGCCAGAACCTGACCTCGAGCTTCCTGACCGCCCGCGGCTTCCTCCGCGAGGTCGAGCGGAACGGCGGCGGCTCACTTGTCCTGATCGGCTCGACCGCCGGCATCGTCGGAGAGGCCGGCCACGCGGATTACGCCGCCGCCAAATCGGCGGTGCTGGGCGGCCTCCTGCTCAGCCTCAAGAACGAGGCCGTCCGGATCGCGCCGTCGGCGCGCGTAAACGGGGTCGCGCCTGGCTGGACGGAATCGCCGATGACCCGCGGCCATGTCGATCCCGAGGCGATCCGCCGGATCTCTCGGACGATGGCGCTCCGCAAGGTCGCGCAGCCCGACGACGTCGCGCGCCAGGTCGTCGTCCTCGCCTCGGACGTGCTCTCCGGCCATGTCACCGGCCAGGTTGTGACGGTGGCCGGCGGGATGGAGGGCCGCGTCGTCCACGACGACTGAGGAGCAAAAGGTGGGGGCGGCAAGCCGAGCATGCCCACCGCCCCCGTTCGACTCGTACCGCCGCAGGATGATTTGCCGTCAGTCCCCCGACCGCAGAGCCGTAGTGCCGATATCGGCAGCACCCCGCAACGGCTTGAGCATCCCTGGGCGATCGAAAGAAGCGATGCAAGGCGGGAGCGAAGCGCTTCCCCAGCCGGCAGATGCGACGCAAGGCGGGAGCGAAGCGACCCTTTAGGGGTCTTCGCGCGGAGGGCTCGTCCGCCGCGAGGCGGATGCGCCCACCTGCGCAAAAGAAAGGAGCGAAGCGACCCTTTAGGGGTCTTCGCGCGGAGGGGCGTCCGCCGCGAGGCGGATGCGCCCACCTGCGCAAAAGAAAGGAGCGAAGCGACCCTTTAGGGGTCTTCGCGCGGTGGGCTCGTCCGCCGCGAGGCGGATGCGCC
>JBBQHQ010000002.1:0-61495 GCA_038324115.1 Gaiellales bacterium | reverse complement strand
CTCTCGGACCGGGCTCTCGCCGAGCGGCGGGGCGCCGCCGCGCTCGCGGACGCCGAGCCGTGGCAGTACACGCCCGAGGAGTACGCGGCGAACGTCGCGGCCCTGGTCGAGCGCGTCGCCACGTGAAGCGGCTACTGATCGGGGGCAGGAACGCCTACGCGTTCCTGCTCCCCCCGACGCTCCAGCGCCGCTTCGACGCGCTCTCGGCCGAGCTCGACTGGCGGCAGCTCGGGGCCGGCGTGCCGGGAGGGCCGCGGTTCGTCCTCTACCCGCCGTTCCCGGTCCGGGCGCTCGACGGGCTCGTCTTCCACCTGCTCCTTCCGTTCCGGACGGCCCGCGAGCTGCGCCGCTTCCGGCCCGACGCGGTGCTCGTCCAGGGAGGGCCCGAGACGGCGCTCGTCCTCCTCGCGCGCGCCCTCGCCCGGGTGCGGACGCGGGTGATCCTCGACGTGCACGGCGACTGGCGGGCCCCGACGCGGCTGTACGGCTCGCCGCTCCGCCGCCTGCTGACGCCGCTCGCGGACGGGCTGGCGCGACTCGCCCTCGCGAGGGCCGACGCCATCCGCACGGTCTCGCCCTACACGTCCCGGCTCGTCCGCGAGCACGGGCGCGAGCCCGACGCCGAGTTCCCGGCCTTCATGGATCTCGAGCCGTTCCTCGGCCCCGCCGCTCCGCTCCCGGCGGCGCCGTCGGCGCTCTACGTCGGCTCGCTGGAGCGGAGCAAGGGTGTCGACGTGCTCGCACAGGCCTGGCCGCTCGTGCGGGAGCGCGTCCCGGGGGCTCGGCTGCACGTGATCGGCACCGGGACGCTGGCGCCGCCCACCGGCGACGAGGTGACGCGCGAGGAGCTCGTCGCGACCGCGGCCGTCGCGGCTGCGCTGGACGCGGCGACGCTGCTCGTGCTCCCGTCGCGGACGGAGGGGATGGGCCGGGTCGCGGTCGAGGCGCTCTGCCGCGGGCGGGCCGTCGTCGGCAGCCGGGTCGGTGGGATCCCCGACCTCGTCGCTGACGGCGAGGCCGGCCTGCTCGTCGAGCCGGGCGACCCGGAGGCGCTCGTCGGCGCGCTCGAACGCGTGCTCGGCGATCCCGCGCTCGCGGAGCGTCTGGGCGCGGGCGCTGCGGCGGCCGCGGGCCGGTTCCGGACGACGCCTGGGGAGTGGGCGGAGGGACTTCGCGGCCTCGTCGGCCCCTAGGATGCGCACGTGAGAGCCGAGCGCGCGAAGCAGCTGCTGAAGAACGCCGTCTACCGGACGATCGGCGAGACGTCGACCGCGCTCGCCCCCGCCGACGACGAGGCGCGGACGCTGCGCGTGCTCATGTACCACAAGGTCAACGACCAGCCCGAGAACCCGGTCACCGTCCCGACCGGCCGGTTCGCGGAGCAGATGGCCCTGCTGAAGGAGTTCGGCTACACCGTCGTCGGCCTGGACGCCGTGCTCGACCACTACGTCGAGGGAGCGGCGCTGCCGGAGAAGGCCGTGCTGATCACCTTCGACGACGGCTACCGCGACAACCTCGAGAACGCGCTTCCCGCCCTGCAGGCGCACGGCTATCCAGCCGTCCTCTTCGCGCCGCTCGGCTTCGTCGGCGACCGCCGGCCGCTCCCGCACGACGAGCACCTCGCCGGGCGGGGGATCATCAACCGGACGCTCGACTGGGGCGAGCTGCGCGAGCTGGAGCAGGCAGGCGTGCGGATCGAGTCGCACGGGATCTCCCACCGTCCGCTCGCGGAGCTGGAGATCGACGAGTCGGCGCGCGAGATCGCGATCTCGAAGCTGCGGCTGGAGGAGGCGCTCGGCCGACCCGTGCGCGCCTTCGCCTACGTCAAGGGCTCGGAGGCGCACTACCGGCCCGTCCATCTCAGCCTGCTCCGCCAGGCCGGCTACGACCTCGGTTTCACCTCCGTCTCCGGCGCCAACGGCCCTGCCTCGGACCGCTTCCGGCTCCGGCGCTACAACGTCGAGCCGTATCCCGCCCGCACCTTCGAGCTCGTGCTCGCGGGTGCCTGCGACCTGATCTCGCTCAAGGACACCGTCGCGGGCACGCACGCGCGCCGGGCGCTGAACGCCGCGCTCGGCACCTCGTCGAAGTGAGCGACCTGCGCGTGGCGCCGTACGAGCCCTCGCGGCAGGACGCCCTCTTCACGCTCATGGACCGGGTCTGGGGCTCCCACATGCCGAAGCAGGAGTTCGACTGGTGGTTCGAGGACAACCCGGTGGGCTCGCGGCTCGTGACGCTGATGGAGGACGACGACCGGATCGTCGGCGTGGCCGCCATGAGCTACTTCCGGATGATCCTGCACGGCCGGGAGCAGCAGGTGGCGATGCCGGTGCACGTGGCCACCGACCCCGACTACCGGCGCCGCGGGATCTTCCCCGCGCTGGAGGAGGTGAACGAGCGGGAGGCCGCCGAGGCCGGCTCGCCGGTGACGCTGACGTTCCCGAACTCGGCCTCGCACCCGATCTTCGTCGCCGGGCTCGGCTGGGACGACCTGCCGAAGCGGCGGCTGTGGGCACGGGTGCTCAAGCCTGGCGCGGTCCCCCGGTACCTGCTCCGCCGCGCGAGCCCTCCAGGCGGCCTGAACGCGCAGGACACCGAACCGCGCCTCCGCGGTGCCGTCCGCGTCGTCGCCGTCGACCGGGTCGACGAGCGGGCCGACGAGCTCTGGGCCGCGGCGGCGCCTGCATTCGGGAACCACCTCGTCAAGGACGCCGCGTATCTCAACTGGCGCTTCGCCGAGGCGCCGCGGGAGTACCGCCTCTTCGCCGCGTTCCGCGAGGAGCGGCTCGTCGGGCTCGCCGTGCTCGGCTACGCCTACAGGCACGGCGTCGCCGGCGGCTTCCTCGCCGACCTGATCGCACCACCGGGCGAGCGCCAGGCCGTGGTCGCGCTGCTCGGGCGCGCGCTCCGGGACGTGCGGGGCGGCGCCGACGCCCTGATCGCCCTACCCCCGCCGGCGCGCGCCCACCGGGCCGCGTTCCTCCAGGCGGGGTTCCTGCCCACCCACAAGTCGATCCGCTTCATCGGCAAGGTCCTCCGGCCCGAGGGGCGCCTCGAAGGCCCGTGGCACTTCGCCCTCGGCGACTTCGACTTCTTCTAGGCCGATATGAAGCTGCTCTTCGTCACCCAGCAGGTCGACCCCGCCGACCCCGTTCTCGGCGCCACCGTGGCGAAGCTGCACGCGCTCGCCGCCCGGGTGGACGAGCTCGTCGTCCTCTCGCTCGGCGCCGTTCCGGGCGCGATGCCGGCGAACTGCCGCGTCGTCACGTTCGGCGGCGGCTCGCGCTTCGGCCGCGGGCTCCGCTACGAGCTCGCCCTCGCCCGCGAGCTCCGGGGCGCCACCGCGGTGCTCGCGCACATGTGCCCGATCTACGCCGTCCTCGCCGCGCCGCTCGCCCGGCCGCTCCGCATCCCCGTCTACCTCTGGTTCGCGCACTGGCGCCCGAGCGCGCTGCTGCGCGCCGCGACCGCCGTCTCGACCCGCGTTCTCAGCGTCGACCGGCGCTCCTTCGCGATCGAGACGGACAAGCTCGTCCCGATCGGCCACGGGATCGACTACGCCGCCCTCCCGTGTCGCGAGCGTGAGGCCGGCCCGGAGCTGCGCGCGGTCGTGCTCGGGCGCACCTCGCCGGCGAAGGGGATCGAGGTCGTGCTCCGCGCCGCGGCCCTCGTTCCCGAGGTCCGCCTCGACATCTACGGCACCTCCTCGAGCGCCGAGGAGATCGCCCACCGCGCCCACCTGGAGCGCCTCGTCGTCGAGCTGGGGCTCGAAGGCCGCGCGGCGGTCAGGGAGCCCGTCCCTCGGAGCGAGATCGGCGAGGTCCACGCCGCGGCCGACGCGCTCGTGAACAACATGAAGGCGGGTGCCCCCGACAAGGCGGTCTACGAGGCCTGTGGGAGCTGCCTGCCCGTGCTCGCGTCGAACCCGAGCTTCGACGAGCTCTTCGCAGGCATCGAGCCGCAGCTGCGCTTCGAGCGCGAGGATCCCGAGGAGCTCGCCGCCCGGCTGCGCGCGCTCGCGGCACTCGGGACGGAGGAGCGGGCCGCGATCGGGAGAACCCTGCGGGAACGGGTGCTCGCGCGCCACTCCGTCGGCTCCTGGGCGGACGGCGTCGTCACACTGCTCCGGCGATGAAGAACGTGACCATCCTCCACCTCGCGAAGGTCGCCGGCATCTCCGGCTCCGAGGCGCACCTGCTCTCGCTGCTCCCCTCGCTCGTCGAGCGCGGCTGGGACGTGCGCTTCCTGATGCTGCACGAGCACGAGCCCGGCGCCTGGGACTTCGCCCGCGCGCTCACCTCGCAGGGAGTCCAGCTCGACGCGATCGCGCTCGGCGCCGACGTCGACCCGGCGGCGTTCCTCCGGGTGTGCAGCTACCTCGGCCGCAAGCGCCCGACGATCCTGCACACGCACCTCGTCCACGGCGACGTCTACGGCCAGCTCGCCGGCACGACGATGCGCGTCCCCGTCCGCGTCAGCACGAAGCACGGCTTCAACGAGTTCCGCGAGGGCCGCGGCTTCGCCTTCGCCGACCGCTCGATCGCCTCGCTCTCGCACCGCCACATCGCGATCTCGCGCGGGCTCGCCCGCTACCTCGAGGAGACCGAGGGGTTCTCGCAGGAGAGCTTCGAGATCGTCCACTACGGGATCCGCCCCGGCCCCGAGCCGAAGCCCTACGACGGCGCGGTCCCGAGGCTCCTCTGCGTCGGGCGGCTGATTCCGATCAAGGGCCACCTCGTCCTCCTGCGTGCGCTCCACGCTGCCCGCAAGGAGGTGCTGGGTCTCGAGCTCGAGATCGCCGGGCGCGGCCCGCTCGAGCCCGCGCTCCGCGCCTTCGCTGCCGAGCTGGGGATCGAGGACGCCGTCCACTTCCTCGGCCAGGTCAATCCGATCCAGACCGCGATCGAGCGCACTGCGATCAGCGTCGTCCCCTCGCTCGGCGAGGGCTTCGGGATGGTGGCGCTGGAGGCGATGGAGCGCGCCCGGCCCGTGATCGCCGCCGCGATCGGCGGCCTCGGGGAGCTTGTCGAGGACGGCAAGACCGGTCTGCTCGTCGCGCCGGGCGAAGCCGAGCCGCTCACGCGGGCAATCGTCGACCTGGCCACCAACCCGGACAAGGCCCGCGAGATGGGCGCCGCCGGCCGGGCCCGCGCCCTCGAGCGCTTCCTCGAGGAACGCTGCACCGACAGAACCGAACTGCTTTACCGGGCGTCGCTCGACCGGATCGGCCGCGCCGCCGCGTAGACCGCGAGCGTCCGTTCGGCCATCCGGGCGACCGAGAACTCCTGCCGTGCCCTGCGGAGGCCGGCGGCGCCCATCCCCCCGGGTTCTTCCAGGACGCGAACGAGTGCCTCGTGCAACGCCGCGGGGTCGTCGGGCGGGACGAGCAGGCCCGTCTCGCCGTCGGCGACGATCTCCGGGATCGAGCTGACCCGCGTCGCCACGACGGGAAGCTCGCAGAGCATCGCCTCGAGCAGGGCGAGCCCGAAGCCCTCCCAGCGGGCGGGGTGGACGAGCACGTCGGAGCGGCGGAGCACGGAGGCGACGTCGCCGACGCGGCCGGGCAGAAGCAGGCGCACGCCGCGCTCCCGGGCGAGGGCCTCCAGCCGTTCCTGCTCGGGGCCGAGCCCGAGCACGACGAGGGTCGCGTCCAGGCCGGCCAGCGCCTCGACCGCGACGTCCAGCCCCTTCTGCGGGACGAGCCGGCAGACCGCCGTCACGATCTTCCCCTCGGGCAGCTCCAGCTCGTCCGGCCCCCACGGCGCGGGCGGCTCGTCCATCCCGTAGTGGACGACCTCCAGCTTCGCGGCCGGGAGCCCGACCCGCTCGACGGTGAACTGGCGGAGCGCGTCCGTGATCGCGATCACGCGGGCGGCCCGGCTGGTGAGCAGCCGCTCGGCGAGGCGGAACGGCCCCGTCCGGAAGGGATCGTCGTTGTGCTTGGTCGAGACGAGCGTTCGCCTGCCGCGGAGCAGGGCTCCGAGGACGTCGGCGTGGACGAGATGCGTGTGGAGGACGTCGGCGCCGCGGAACGCGCGCCCGAGCCCCCGGAGCGACGGGCGGCTGAACGGGACACCGCCGCGCTCCAGCTCGTCGTAGAACGGCTGCGGGTCCCAGCCCTCCGTGTCGTCGAGGCCGACGAAGCGGGCATCGACGCCGCGCTTCCGGAGCGCCGGGAGCAGCGTCAGCAGGTGGCGCTCGGAGCCGCCGATCCCACGCATCCGGTGCAGGTGGACGACGCGCATCAGGCCCGCCGGCGCCCGATCCGGGCGAGTGCCGCCGCCGCGAGCAGCGCCAGGAGGAAGTCCCAGGGCACGCGGTAGCGCACGTTGCCCGCGAAGACCATCGCCGCGAGCGTGTTGTAGGCGAGCAGCGAGACGGCGAGGACGGCGAAGGCCCGGCTGACGACGAAGAGGCCGGCGAGCGCCGCGGCGTAGAGCGCGAGCATGTACGCGGGCTCCCCGAACTGCTTGACGAGCCCGACGAGACCCTCGTAGGTCTCCTTGCGCTCGACCGTGAAGGTCGGGCTCCAGAGCATCCCGGTCGCCTGGGCGGCGAGCCGCGCCTTCTCGCCGGGGTGCTCGCGCCAGAAGTCGGTCACGAGCCCCCGGTAGAAGCGCATCTGGGCGCACTCGTCCACCTCGATCAGCTCGCCGCGGTCGCGGTAGATCGCCTCCTGGAACTCGGGCGAGAGTTGCGCGCCCGGGAGGTTGGGGACGTCGTCGATCCAGCCGCCCCGCGCGAGGATGTCGTAGGTCTGGACGTTGTTCGCCTTCCAGAGGGCGCGCGCGTCGGTCGTCAGCGCGTAGCAGCCGACCGAGACGCGGTTCCGGACGACCCACGGCGTCAGTACGAGCGTGACGGCGACCAGGCCCGCGGCCGCGACGGCGCCGATCGTCCGCCACGAGCGCAGGCGCCAGCCGAGGTAACCGAGCAGGACGAGCGGCAGGAGGACGAGGCGCGAGTTGCCGAGGATCGCGAGCCCGCTCACGAGCCCGAGCGCCCCCGCCCAGCGCCACGACCTGCGCTCGGCGGTGACGAGGGTCAGGAGCACGATCCCGGCGGCGAGCAGCGTGTCCAGGATCTCCCGGTTGACATGCACGTCGTGCCAGACGAGGTACGGGTGGACGGTCGTGACCACCGCCGCGACGATCCCCACCCGCTGCGAGGCGATCCGGCGGCCGATCTCCAGGACGAGCAGCGCCGCCGCGACGGCGACGAGCGTCTGCGCGAGCCCGACGACGAGCCAGTGCCGGCCGAAGATCCAATACAGCGGCGCGAGGAAAAACGTGTAGAGCGGCTGCGTGTAGGCGGACGGGATGCCCGGAAGGAAGCCGAAGGTGCCGTCGGAGACGAGGATCCGCGCGAAGTCGTCGCTCTTCTCCGTGTTCGCCGAGAGCAGATCGCCCCGTTCGATCGCGACCACCGCGAAGCGGGGCAGCGCGCAGGCGGCGGCGACGAGCAGGGCGGCGTGGAGACGGCGCACGGTCAGGCGGCGAGGCCGAGGGTGCGGGCGTCGCGGGCGGACGCGGGCGGGTCGCTCGACTCGACGTAGACGCGCAGCCAGAGCTCGAGCACGACGAGGCACCAGAGCCGGTGCCCGTGGTCGCGGGTCCCCTCGGCGTGCTCCCGGAGGAGCGTCTCGATCGCCTCGGGCCGGAACCAGCCGCGCTCGCGGGCGCGGGTGTCGAGGAGGAGGTCGCCCGCGAGCTCGCGCAGGTCCTCGCGGAACCAGCGTCCGAGCGGGACGCCGAAGCCGGTCTTGCCGCGGCCGGAGACCTCGGGCGGGAGCAGGTCGGCGAACGCCCGGCGGAGGGCGACCTTCCCGCGCAGCCCCCGTGTGCGGAGCGAGGCCGGCAGCGAGACGCCGAGCGTCAGCACCTCGTGGTCGAGCAGCGGCGAGCGCAGCTCGAGCGAGTGGGCCATCGAGGCGAGGTCGGCCTTCACGAGCAGGTCGCCTGGCAGGTAGGTCTCGATGTCGTGGCGCTGAAGCGCGGCGATCCCGCCGGCCGGAGGGACCGGCGGCGAGTAGAGCGCGGGCCGCGCCTCGTCCGTCCAGAGCCCGGCGCGCAGCCCGGGCGGGAAGACCTCCATCAGCCGCTCGTAGCGCCGGTCGCGGGGCGTCGCGGCGAGCTCGGCGAGCCGGGCGGCGCGGAACGTGGGCGAGCGCGGCTCGCCGCGCCCCGACGGGAGCGTGCGGAGCGCGCGGGCGGCGAGCCCGGGGAGGACGGGGACGCGGCCCGCGCGACGGGCCAGCTCGTGGGCGACGTAGCGCTCGTATCCGGCGAAGGCCTCATCCCCGCCGTCGCCCGTGAGCGCCACCGTGACCCGCTGCCGCGCGAGCTCCGAGACGAGCAGCGTCGGCAGCGCCGCCTCGTCGCCGAACGGCTCGTCGAACGCCCAGGCGACCCGGGGGAGCAGCTCCGCGGCGTCCAGCTCGACCTCCAGCTCCTCGTGCTGCGTCCCGTAGCGCTCGGCGACTGCGCGTGCGTACTCGCGCTCGTCGTAGCGGGCGTCCGGGAAGCCGATCGTGAACGTGCGCACCGGCTCGGTGGACGCCTCCGCCATCAGGGCGACGACGATGCTCGAGTCGAGCCCGCCGGAGAGGAGGGCGCCGAGCGGGACGTCGGCGATCAGCCGCCGGCGGACGGCGGCGCGGACGGTCTCGCGCACCTCGTCCAGCCATTCTTCCTCGCTCCGCTCAGCCTGCTCCGGCTCCAGCCGCCAGTAGCGCTCGAGCGTGACCGTCCCGTTCTCGCGGACGAGGACGTGGCCGGGCGGCACCTTGTGGACCGCCTTGAGCGCCGTGCCGGGGCCGGGGACGTACTGGAGCGCAAGGAAGGCGTCGATCGCGTCGAGATCGACCTCGCGGGAGAGGCCCGGCAGGGCGAGCAGCGCCTTCAGCTCGGACGCGAATGCGAACGTCCCGTCGGGGAGCTCCGCGTAGAGGAGCGGCTTCTTCCCGATCCGGTCGCGGGCCAGGACGAGCCGGTCTCGCGGCGCATCCCAGAGGGCGAGCGCGAACATCCCGTGCAGGTGCTCCGCGAACCCCGTCCCGTACTCCTCGTAGGCGTGCGGGATCACCGGCGTGTCTCCCGTGCCGGGGATGTGGTGCCCGCGCGCCTCGAGTTGCTCGCGAAGAGCGCGGAACTCGTACAGCTCACCGTTGAAGACGCAGGTAATCTCACCGGTCTCGTTCGTGACCGGCTGCGAGCCCGTGACGAGGTCGATCACCGAGAGCCGCCGGTGCGCGAGGACGCAGCCGCCGGCGAGCGGGTCGGCGCCGCCCTCGTCCGGGCCGCGGTGGCGCAGCGCCGTCGCCATCCGCTCGGCGAGCTCGGGATCCGGGGGCGCGTGGCGCGATACTAGGCCGGCGATGCCGCACATCTCGCCCCAACGGTACGCGGTCGCCTCCTGTCACGTCGAGACGCCGCTCGACGACCTGGCGTGGGCCCGCTTCTCGCGGCTCCAGGAGCGGCGGCCCGGCGGCTTTCGCGTCGCCGCGCTGATGCGCCCGCCCGACCCGTCGGCCGGCGAGGACGAAGGCCGGTGGCTCGAGCGTGCCCGCGCCGCGGCCGTCCGTGCGCCCTTCGGCCACCACACGCACTGGACGTCGCCGACGCACGCGCGGCCGACCGCTGCCGGGGCCGCCGACCGGGTGCTCGAGGAGGGGGCCTGGCTGCGGGAGCAGGGGCTCCGCCCGACGCTCTTCTGCGGCGGCGGCTGGTACATGGACCACGCGGTCGCCCGGGCCGTCGCGTCGCTCGGCTACGCCGACTGCACCGGGACGAGCTTCCGTCCGGCCTACCTCCCGCCCGGCGCGCCCCGGCTCTCGGCCGCCCGGCCCACGAGGCTCGACCTCGGCGACGGGACGGAGCTGCTCGAGCTGCCGACGACGCACTCGCTCGGGAAGGCCGCGCGCGCCGCGGTCTCCCGGAACACGGGGCCGGACGTCCTCCACATCTACTTCCACGACACCGACCTGCTCGACCGGCGACGTGCGCTCGCGCTCACGGCCGCGCTGCGCCTGCTCGGCCGGCGGCGCCGGGTCGTCGACCTCGACGAGCTACCGGGGCTGCTCGGGGATGTGCCTGTCGAGGACGTCGTTGTAGCGCTCGGCGAGCGCGCGCCAGTCGAGTGAGACGCCGAACGCGCCGGCCCGCTCCGCGAGCGCGCGCCGGTCGGGCTCGCTCTCCGCGAGCCGGACGACGGCATCCACGAACGCGCGCGGTGTCTCCACGAGCACGCCCGCGTCGGCGACGCGGACGACCTGGGTGACGTCGTAGTCGTACGCGACCGTCGGCACTCCCGCCCCCATGTACTCCGCGATCTTGACCGACTGGATCCCCTGGTCCTTCGTGCGTGGGTAGAGGCCGACGTCGAAGCACGCGACGTGCGCGAGGAGCCGCTCGCGCGGGACCCGGCCGAGCAGCTCGACGCCGCCGAGCTGCTCGGCCCGGCGCTCCACCTCGGGGCTCGCGCCGCCGAGCAGCCAGAGCCGGGCGCGGGGGACGCGGGCGCGGATCTCCGCCCAGAGCTCGAGCAGGTGCTCGACGTTGTAGAGGGGGTTCTCGCCGCCCCGGTCCGCGCCGGTGAGCAGCCACGCCGCCATGTAGCCGACGACGAAGTCGCCCTCGGTGCGCCGCGCCCGCCGGATCTCGTCGGCCTCACCGGGCCGGAGCGTGGCGAGGTCGACACCCTGCGGGATCACGTAGTACGGCTTCTCGACGCCGAGCTCCTCGAAGCGCCGGGCTGCCCGCTCCTCGGTGACGACGTAGGCCTGCACCTGCGGGAGTCGGAGCTGCTCTGCCTCGCGGGCGGTGAAGCGTGGGTCGTCCACGTCCGAGACGACCGGGCCGGCGAAGTGGGGGATCTGCTCGTTCTCGGTGGTGAAAAGCCCTGCGTAGCGGCGGGCTCCGAGCCGGAGCAGGCGCGGCTCGAGCCTCGGCCGGAGCGGCTTCAGCGCGGCCCATTGCACCCCGCGGAGGGGCTTCCGGTCGGAGATCATCGCCAGGTGGGCGTCGACGCGGCGCAGGCGCGGGAGCAGCTCCGCATAGCGCGGGTTGTTGTGCCCCCGGAACCAGTGGCTGAGGAAGAAGATCCGGTCGGGCTCGGGCTCGCGGCCCGTGAGCAGGGCGCGAAAGCTCCGGCGAGGCAGGCGCAGGGGCTCGGTCACAGCGGAGAACCTACTGGCGCAGGAAGAGCCAGGGCCCGGCGGGGCGTAGAATGCGCCCGACGTGGCCTTCGAGCCCCTGATCCCGCCTGGGCCGGCACCGTCGCCGGTCGAGGCCCAGACCGAGCCCCCCGCCGACGTTCGCGCCTCCCGGCCGTACGCGTTCAGCCGGGGCTCGCTGAAGACGCTCGCCCGCCGCTCGGCGAGCATCGCCCTGCTCGTCTCGCTCGACGTGATGGGGCTCGCTCTGGGGATCTACGCCGCGCTCGTCGTGCGTGAGCTCATCTACGGGGACACGTCGATCCTCTGGGGCCTGCTCTGGGAGGGGCCGTCAACGTGGCTGCCGTTCCTCGGGCCCGTGACGGTGCTCGTCTTCTGGCAGGCCGGCCTGTACGCGTCGCGGGAGCGCCGGGCCGGGCCGGGCACCGTCGTCTCGTCGCTCGTGCTGATCGGGCTCGTCGTGCTCGCTTTCGGGATCGGGACGGACTACAACTTCACGACCTCCGGGCTCGTCCCGGTCGCAACGGCGTTCTCGGCGCTGACGATCGGGCTTTTCCGCGCCGCCTACGCTTCCGCCACTGCCGAGCTGCTGCGGCTCTCCGGTGTCCGCCGGAAGGCGATCCTCGTCGGTCACGGCGAGGCCCTGCGGGAGCTGCGGCGGACGCTCGGCGCCGCACGGCGGGACATCGGCTACGAGTTCGTCGGCGCGATCACCGACGCGGGCGAGCCGGGGCTGCGCGTCCTCGGCGAGGTCGACGACCTCCCCGACATCCTCCTGCGCGAGCGGCCCGACGAGCTGATCCTCGCCGAGCAGGACCTCGACGAGCAGCGCGTGCTCGAGATCGTCGAGGCGGCGCACCGCTATGGCGTGCGGGTCCGGCTCGCGCCGAAGACGACCGAGCTGCTCGTCCAGCGCGGTGAGTACATCCCCGGCCAGGGCGCGCCCCTCTTCGAGCTGCGCCCGCCCGTGCTCGCCGGCGCCGACTGGGTGGTCAAGAAGAGTTTCGACGCGGTCATGAGCCTGATCGTCGTCGTGGTCGGGCTGCCCCTGTGGTTACTGATCGCGCTCGCGATCAAGCTCGACTCCCGCGGGCCCGTCTTCTACCTCGATCGCCGGATCGGAGTAGGTGAGCACGAGTTCGCGATGTTCAAGTTCCGGACGATGGTCGCGAACGCCGAGGCGCTGCAGGAGCGGCTGGAGGAGCACAACGAGGCGGGCGGCGCTCTGTTCAAGATCCGGGATGACCCGCGCGTGACCCGCGTGGGCGCCCTCCTGCGCCGGCTTTCGCTGGACGAGTTGCCGCAGGTGCTGAACGTGATCCGCGGCGAGATGAGCCTCGTGGGGCCGAGGCCGCTGCCCCTGCGCGACTACGAGCTCCTGGAGCCGTGGCACCGGAAGCGCTACCTCGTCCTGCCCGGGATCACCGGCCTCTGGCAGATCTCCGGCCGCTCCAACCTCACCTTCGACGATCTCGTGCGGCTGGACTTCTACTACCTCGAGAACTGGTCGATCTGGCTGGACATCTCGATCCTCGTCAAGACGCCGACCGCGGTGATCGGGCGACGGGGCGCCTACTAGCCCCGCCGGGGCTAACGGTTCCTTCATCCCCCGTCCCTAGACTCACCCCGATGAAAACGCCCAAGATCCTCGCCGTCGCCTCGGCGGTCGACCTCGACTTCCGCTACGGCTGCACGCCCGCCTGGTGGCAGCTCTGGAAGGGGATGTACGAGGCAGGCGTCGACCTCGTCGTCACGCCCTACCGGGGCCGCCCCGTCGAGTCGCCCTGGTGGCGGACCGCGGCCAACCCGACCTGGGCCGAGGGCGAGAGCTTCGCCGCCGCCCGCGCCGGGCTCGCGCGCCTCAAGGGCGACCGCTACCTCCGCCGCGCCGAGGAGAGCCCGGAGGAGAGCGGGTTCGACAAGCTGACGCGCGAGGCGATCTGGCGCTGGGTGACGCCACGCTGGCGCCGCCACCTGACGAAGGTGCTGGAGCGGGAGCGCGACGTCGACGCGGTGATCGTCTTCACGGTCCCGATGGCGCACTTCCGCGGCATCCCCACCTACATCCGCGAGCGCTTCGGGATCCCCGTCCTCTTCTACGACGGCGACGTCCCGATGAGCTTGCCCGAGTTCGGCGGCATGGACACGGGCTTCAACTACTACCACGGTGCCGACCCGTCCGAGTACGACCTCGTCGTCTCGAACTCGGAGGGCGGCCTGCCCCGCCTGCTCGAGCTGGGGGCGCGGCGCGCCGAGGCCGTCTTCTGGGGCGCCGACGCCGAGTTCTTCACCCCGCACCCCGAGCTCGAAAAAGTGAACGACGTCTTCTTCTACGGCTACGGGGACAAGTTCCGCCGCGACTGGATGGGCGCGATGGTCGGGGAGCCGAGCCGCGCCGCGCCGGAGATCGAGTTCGCGCTCGGCGGCCGCGACTTCCAGGGCGACACCGGCCGCGCCTGGACGATGGGCGACGTCTCCTTCAACACCTTCTCGCGGGAGATCGCCCGCGCCAAGATCAACCTGAACATCACCCGCCGCTCCCACGCCACCGTCCCCGCGTCCTCGACCTGCCGGCCGTTCGAGCTCGCGGCGAGCGGGGCCGCGATCGTCTCCAACCCGCACGAGGGGATCGAGCGCTGGTTCGAGCCCGGCAAGGAGATCGTCGTCGTCCACAACGCCGACGAGGCGCTCGCGACCTACCGGGAGTTGCTCGCCGATCCCGCCCAGGCCGAGGCGATGGGGGCCCGGGCCCGCGAGCGCGTCCTCGACGAGCACACCTACGCGCAGCGCGCCCGCCGGCTCCTCGACCTCGCCGGGGTGCGCCCGGCCGCGGCCGTCGGTGGCTGACGTGCGCGGGATCGCAATCGTCCCGGCGCACAACGAGGCCGGCGCGATCGGCGGCGTGATCGCCGAGATCCGCGCCTTCGATCCCGGTCTCGACGTCGTCGTGATCGACGACGGCTCCTCCGACGCGACTGCGGAGCTCGCCGCTGCCGCGGGCGCCGCCGTCGTCCGGCTCCCCTTCAACCTCGGGATCGGCGGGGCCGTCCAGACGGGCTTCATGTACGCGCTCCGACACGGCTACGACGTCGCCGTGCGGCTCGACGGGGACGGCCAGCACGACCCGACCGAGCTCCCGAAGCTGATCGCGCCGGTGCTCCGCGGCGAGGCCGACATCGTCGTCGGCTCGCGCTTCGCGGAGACGCGGGACGGCTACCGGCCGCCGCTCGCGCGCCGGGCCGGGATCCGCTTCTTCGCCGGGCTCGTCTCGCTGCTCGTGCGCCAGCGCGTCACCGACACGACCTCCGGCTTCCAGGCTCTGAACCGGCTCGGGATCCGGCTCTTCGCGGCCGACTACCCGCACGACTACCCCGAGGTCGAGGCGACGGTGATGGTCGTCCGGCACCGGCTCCGGCTGCTCGAGGTGCCCGTGCGGATGCGCGAGCGCGAGCACGGGACGTCGTCGATCTCCGGCCTCGGCTCGGCCTACTACGTGCTCAAGGTGACGCTCGCGCTCCTCGTCGGGATCTTCCGGCGCCGCGTGACCCCGCTGGAGGAGGCATGACCCCGCTCCGCGTCTCGATCGTCGCCTCGATCGCGTCCGTCCTCCTGATCCTGATCGTGCTCGAGCTGATCCGGAGCCGGCGCCTGCGCGAACGCTACGCCCTGCTCTGGCTCGCGACCGGGTCGGTGCTGCTCGTCCTCTCCGCCTGGCGTGGCGGCCTGAACACGATCGCTGGCTGGGTCGGGATCTCGACCTACCCGCCTGCCGTCCTCTTCGCGGTCGCGATCGTCTTCATCCTGCTCGTGCTGCTCCACTACTCGACCGTGATCTCGCGGCTCAGCGACGAGACGATGATCCTCGCCCAGCGCGTCGCCCTGCTCGAGGAGCAGGCGGCCCGCGAGGGAGAGCCCGTCAGCCCGCGTTGATGGGCGGGCTGATCGCGAAGACGTCGCCGCCCTCCGGGTCGTCGCGCCAGTTGCCGGCGATCCCGATCCGATAAACCG
This sequence comes from Gaiellales bacterium, assembly GCA_038324115.1. Lineage (GTDB taxonomy): Bacteria > Actinomycetota > Thermoleophilia > Gaiellales > Gaiellaceae > Gaiellasilicea. Next base: position 46,314 of record JBBQHQ010000002.1, on the reverse strand, counting down.
CGCCCGGCGGCGGCGAGCCGTCCTGCCAGCGCGGCTCGCGGGTCGTGCCGAGCAGCAGCAGCCCGAGCCGGCAGGTGGCGGAGCCGGGGGTCGGGTCGCACGGCGCGTCCTCGCCGCCGGCCGCCGAGCGGTAGACGCGGTAGAAGACGTCCGCGCCGGCATGCGCGATCGGCTGCCAGCTCAGGGTGCGCCCGGCGCCGCTTCGTGAGACCTCCACGCCGAGCCCGGAGGTGACCGGGGTGAGGATCTCGTTGACGACGATTGCCTTCCCCGGCCCCTCGAGCGGCCGGGCGAGGCCGATCAGGAGCGCGGGCACGACCACGGTCAAGGCCGCGAGCGCGAGCAGCGGCCGCCGCCCGACCGGACGGGGCGCGAGCGCGGCCCGCGGTAGCCGCGAGAGCCGCGGCAGGAGCAACGGGATCGCGGCGCCGAGGAGGAGGAACGCCGGGTAGGCGGGCATCAGGAAGCGGAAGAACGTGGCCGACTCGACCGTCGAGAAGCTCGACGAACCCTTAACCAGCACGACGGCGCCCAGCCAGGCGGCGAGCAGCGCGGCGAGCGGCAGGGAGCGGCGCGCGACCGCGTAGGCGCCGGCGAGCGGAGCCCACTCGACGAGGCGTGCGCTCCAGAAGAACTCCCGGAGCTGGGCGCCGTTGTCCTGGAGTTGGCCCCAGTTAAGGTCGATGTAGCGGTCGAGCCCGATCGCGCCCACCGTCGAGCCGAGCACGACGGTGGCGCCGAGCGCGACGTGCGCCTCCTCGAGCGCGAAGAGCGGCAGCTGCCCGAGTCCGCGCTGCTTCCAGAGCATGAGCACGAGCAGCGAGGGGGCGAGCCCGGCGCTCACCGCGAGGAGCTCGCGCCAGCGCCGCGCGAGGGCGTACGCGAGCAGTGGCCCGCCGAGGAAAAGGGCGTTCGCCGGCTTGATCCCGAGCGCGAGGCCGGCGACGAGACCGGCGGCCGCGGCCGTTTCCCAGCCGCGCGTGTCGAGGCTCCGCAGGATCAGGGCGGCGGCGACGAGGAGGAGCACCATCGAGGGGAAGTCGGCGAGGCCCGTCAGCCCGAGCGCCTGCGGGAGGACCTGCTCCACGTAGCGCTCGTGGTAGACGTCCCGCCAGAACGGGATCGCGACGAACGGCCCCGCAACCCAGAGCGCGCCCGCCCAGAGCGCGAAGACCCGGCCGCCGATCCGCGTCGCGAGCTCGTGCAGCGCCGCCAGCGCAAGCGGCCCGAGTACGAGCACGTTCAGCGCGATGATCGCGGGCAGGGCGGCGACGTAGCCCGGGCCGAAGACCGCCATGATCGGGGCGAGCGCGATCGACCAGCCGTAGCCGACGAACGTCGGGGGCAGCTGGCCGTGGGCGAGGAGCGATCCGCTCGTCGAGTACCAGATCTGGTCGCCGCCCTGGTAGTAGATCCAGCCGTTGTGGCGCACGGTCAGAGCGAAGGCGAGGATCAGCGCCCACTGGGTCACGGCGAGCAGGGCCACGACCCGTCTTGGGTGCTCGGCGAGGTCGGCAAGCACCGTGTGCGCCCTCGCGCTCCACGCTCCGGCGGCGCGGAACGCGCGGTGGCCGGCGCGGCGGGTCGCCCCGCTCAGGCTAGAGCTGGACATGGTCGCGGTCTGCCGACCGGTACCACGCGATCGTCCGTGCGAGCCCCTCGCGGAAGTCGGTGCGGGCCCGGAAGCCGAAGAGCTCCTCCGCCCGGGTCACGTCGAGCCGCCGGCGCGGCTGGCCGTTCGGCTTCTCCGTGTCCCAGACGACCTCGCCCGTGAATCCCGTCAGCTCCGCCACGAGCTCGACGAGGTCGCGGATCGCGATCTCCTCGCCGGAGCCGAGGTTGACCGGGTCGGCGCCGTCGTAGCGCTCCGCCGCGAGCGCGATCCCCTCGACGACGTCGTCCACGTAGAGGAACTCGCGCGTCGGGGAGCCGTCGCCGAAGAGGACGATCCGCTCGGGCGACTCGTGCATCTTCCGGATCAGGTCCGGGATCACGTGGGCCGTGCGCCCGTCGAAGTTGTCGCGTGGGCCGTAGAGGTTGACGGGGAGCAGGTGGATCACGTTCATGCCGTACTGCTCCCGGTAGGCCTGACCGCCGACGAGGAGCGCCTTCTTGGCGACACCGTACGGGGCGTTGGTCTCCTCGGGGTAGCCGTTCCAGAGATCGTCCTCGCTGAACGGCACGGGAGTGAACTTGGGATACGCGCAGATCGTCCCGACCTGGATCAGCTTCCGGGTGCCCGCGAGCCGCGCCTGCTCGAGCACATGGGCGCCCATCATCAGGTTCGCGTACCAGTAGCGGCCGGGATTGGCGCGGTTGGCTCCGATCCCGCCCACCTCGGCGGCGAGGTGGAAGACGATCTCCGGCTCCGCGTCGGCGAAGAGCCGCTCCGTCCCCTCCTGCGTGGTCAGGTCGTAATCGCGCCGGCGGGCGACGAAGACGTCGTGGCCGTCCCCTTCGAGCCGCTCGACGAGGTGCGAGCCCAGGAACCCGCCGCCGCCCGTGACGAGGGCCTTCACGAGGCCGGCGTGAGGGCTGCGGAGGGGATCGAGTCGTTGGCCATGGTCGTCGCCCGCGTACGATCACGCGGTTGCCCAACCCTACCGCCTCCCCCCGCCGAAGCGCGCTCGCGAGCGGCTTCCTTACCGCAGCTTCACTTGCCGTCATCACGGGCCTCTCGGCCGTGGTCGGGATCGTGATCGCGCACGAGTTCGGGCGCGGTCCCGAGACCGACGGCTTCTTCGCCGCGTACTCGGTCTTCCTCGTGCTCGTGCTCGTCGGCTCGGCCCTCAGGGTCGCCGTGATGCCGGCGCTCGCCCGCGCCCGGGCAGAGGGGCGATTCGGGCACGAGTTCGGGTCGTATGCAGTCGCGATCGCGCTGTTCGCCATGCCGGCGCTGGTGCTGACGCTGGTCGCGGACGACTGGCTCGCCGCGCAGCTGACGGGCGGCCTGCCGGACGAGGCGCGGAGCACCGCGGCGACCACGTTGCGGTTCGTCGTCCCTGCCGCGATCGCCCAGATCTACGCGGCGCTCGCGGCGAGCGGCCTCGCCGCCTGGAACAGCTACGGCACCGCTGCGGCGGGGTACGCGGCCGCGAGCTTCTCGGGGCTGGCGCTGATCCTTCTCCTCGTCGGCTCGCACGGGATCCAGGCCTGCGCCTGGGGGATGCTCCTGAACGGCGGCATCGCGGTGGCCGTCCCCCTCGGCTCGCTCGCCTACCGGGGCGGCCTCGCGGCGCTCGGAGCTGCCCGGCTGGGTGCCCGCCTCGTCGAGCTGGGCCGCGCCGTCGCGCTCCCACTCGCGCTCCAGGGGCTCTTCGTCGTCTGCATCCGCTTCGTCAGCGACCTCGGCACCGGCGCGGTGACCACCTTCACCTACGCGTACCTGGTCGCGTCCGCGCTCGTCGCGGTGACCGCGTCCTCGCTCGGGCTCGTCTCCAGCGTCCCGCTCACCCGCGGCGAGCTGACGGCCCGGCGCGCAGGCGAGCACGTCGTCCGCACCTCGTGGCTCGCGTTCGCCGCGGTCTCGGCGGCCGCGGGCGTGTTCGCACTCGTGGGCGACCGCGTCGTCGGCGCCGTGCTCGGCTCGGAGTACACCGGCGCCACGGGCGGCGAGCTCGGCAGGCTGATCGCGCTCCTCGGGCCCTGGATGGCGTTCTCGATCGGGGTCACGGTCAGCTTCCCGCTCCTCTTCATCACGGGCCGTGGCCGCCGGCTCCCCGTGCTGGCGACCGGAGCGCTGGCGCTGCACGTCGCCGCCTCCTGGCTGCTCGTCGGCGCCTGGGGGCTCGACGGCGCCGCCGCCGCGATGACGCTGACGACGCTGGCAATCCTCCTCACGGTTCTCGTCCGCGTCTCGCCGGGCGTGCTCCGGGTGGCGGCACGAGGCCTCGCGCTCGCCGCCCTGCTGACGGCCGGCCCGGCCGTCGTCGCGTTCGGGCTCGCCGACGTCGTCCTCGGGGGAGCGGCCGGCGCAACCGGCGGTCTGCTCCTCTTCGGCGGGCTCCTCTTCGCGACCCGCTCGCTCGGGCTCCGGGACGCCTGGGGCTACCTGCGGGCGCTGGAGTAGGGTGGCGCCGGTGCTCCGAGACGCGATCAAGCGCGCAGCGGCCAGGGCGGGCCGCAGCCCAGTCGGAAAGACCCTCATCCACGCGGCTGTGTTGGAGGATCCGGGCCGCGCCCGCTACGGCTCGGTCGAGCGCTGGCCCGCGCAGGTCGCGGGCTTCGAGGATCTCGCCTTCCTCTTCTCCAGCAATCAGCTCAGTCACGGGATCGCCTCGCTCCAGCTCGACGAGGCCGCCCTGCTCTACGGGCTCGCGAAGAGGGTCTCGCCCGGTGCGGCGGTGGTCGAGATCGGCCGCTTCAAGGGCGGGAGCACGTTCCTGCTCGCGAGCGCGCTGCCCGCGGGCGCGCTCCTCTGGTCGTACGACTTCCATGTGGCGCTTCGCGCCGACCTGACCGGGCCCGAGCTCGACCGCGACCTGGAGGAGGCGCTCGAGCGCTACGGCCTCGCCGGGCGCGTCCACCTCGTCGTCGGCGACTCGCGGACAGTCGAGCCGCCGCCACGCCCCTGCGAGCTCGTCTTCGTGGACGGCGACCACACCTACGAGGGCGCCCGCGCCGACTACGAGCGCTGGCGGGAGCACGTGGCGCCGGGTGGGCACCTGCTCTTCCACGACGCCCAGGACACCGGCGGCTACGGGAACCACTATCCCGGTGTCGTGCGGGTCGCCGACGAGGCTCAGCGCGACGACGCGGACTTCGAGCGGCAGCCGGGCGCGGGCTCGATCGCGCACTTCGTCCGCCGGCCTTGATGCGGGTCGCCGCGGTCGTCCTCTCCTGGAACGGGCGCGAGGACACGCTCGCTTGCCTCGAGTCGCTCCGAGGCGTCGAGACCGTCGTCGTCGACAACGGCTCGGCCGACGGGTCGGGCGCGGCGGTGCGGGCGGCCTTCCCGGAGGTCGAGCTGATCGAGACCGGCGTCAACCTGGGCTTCGCCGGCGGGAACAACGTCGGGATCCGCCGAGCGCTCGAGCGCGGCGCCGACTGGGTCGTGCTCGTCAACAACGACGCCACCGTCGCGCCCGACCTGGTCGACGCGCTCGAGGCGGCTGCAGCCCGCAACCCGAGTGCCGGCGCGTTCGCCGGCAAGGTCCTGCTCGCCGAGCCGTCCGACGTGCTCTGGTACGCCGGCGGCAGCTTCGAGCCCCGGCTCGGCTACAGCGGCCGCGTCCGAGGGAGCGGCGAGCGCGACGAAGGGCAGTACGACCGCGAGGTGGACGTCGACTGGGGCACGGGCGCGCTACTCGCCGTCTCCCGCGAGGCCGTCGAGAGGGTGGGGTTGCTCGACGAGGAGCTGTTCGCATACGTCGAGGACGTGGACTGGTGCCTGCGGATCCACGACGCGGGCCTCCGCGTCGTCTTCGCCCCGGGCCTCCGCGCCTGGCACAGCGTCTCGAGCTCGACGGGCGGGGCAGCGTCGACGACGTCCCTCTACTACCACTGCCGGAACCTGCTCGCCGTGTGCGAGCGCCGCCGCCCGCTCCCGCGCGGCGCGACCGGCGCCCGCCGCGCCGTCGTCGTCGGGACGCACCTGCTCCAGGCGGCCCGCCATCCCCGCCGGCTCGCCGCCGTGGCGACCATCCTCCGCGCCTGGCGCGACTACCGGCGGGGCAGGATGGGGCGCCGCTGAGCGGAGCTTGTGTTCCTGGATACAAACTCCGTCACGAGCATCTTCGGCTCAACCGAGCCGTTCGAAGGGAAGCTTGTGTTCCTGGAACACAAAGTCGCGTTCGTCAGAGAGCTGCGTAGACGGCCTCGTGGCGGCGGGCGGTCTCGGCCCACGTGAAGCGGGCGGCGTGCGCGGGGCCGGCAGCGGCCCACCGCTCGGGGCTCTCGAGCACGGCGGCGACGGCGGCCGCGATCGCCTCCGGGTCGTTCGGGTCGAAGAGCAGCGCCGCGTCCCCGACCGCCTCCGGGATCGAGCCGGCGTTCGACGCAGCCACGGGGCAGCCGCAGGCCATCGCCTCGAGCGGTGGGTAGCCGAAGCCCTCGTAGAGGCTCGGAAAGACGAGGCAGGCGGCCCGGCGGTAGAGCGAGGCCAGCTCGGCGAGCGGGACGAGGCCCCGGACGACGACACCGTCGGGGACGGCGCGACCCTCGTGGCCGCCCCCGGTGAGGACGAGCTCGAGGCCGGGCCGCTCTCGGCGCAGGAGGGCGAAGGCCTCGAAGAGCCGCTCGTGGTTCTTGTGCGGCCAGGGCCGCGCGGGATAGAGCAGGAACTCCTCCCGGGGGCCGTCACCCGGGCGGAAGAGCTCGTGGTCGACACCGTGCGGGATCGCGTGCACCCGCTCGGGCGAGATCCCCAGTCGCTCGACCACGCCACGCCGGACGAACTGCGAGGGGACGACGACCGCGTCGGCGCGGCGGGCGGGCTCGTCGTAGGCGCGCGCCCGGAAGAGGCGCTCGGCGCGCGAGAAGAGCTCCGGTAGCTCGAGATGCTGGACGTCGTGGAGCGTGACCACCGAGGCGAGTCCCAGTCGCGGCAGCTCGATGGTGAGGGGGTAGTGGACGAGGTCGAGGCCCTCGTAGTGTCGACGCAGGCGTCCGGGCCGGGCGGCCGCCAGCCCCATCGCGAGCAGCCGTTCCCGCATCGTCCGCGCGGCGCGGTACTCGGTCACGACCGCCTCCGGCAGCCCCTCTCCGGCGCCCGCGGCGACCGGCGGGACGAGCGCGAGGTAGTCGAGCGTCCCCACCTCCGCGAGGCCCGCCGTGAGCCCGCGCGCGTACGTCTCGGTGCCGCCGACCGCGCCCGGGACGAGGGTCAGCAGGGAGAGCCCGACGCGCATCGGGGCAAGCCTACCCCGGGTAAGATCAACCGATGCCCGACGCGCCTGAGAAAAACAGCCTTTCTGCAGGAGTTTCCTCGAATGGCCAGTCAGACGTCGCCGCGCTCCTCGCCGAGCTGAGGGACGAGGTGCGGCGCTCCGGGGCCGCTCCGGGCGAGCGCGGGGGCGCCGCTGACGAGGACCGGCTCGCCGCGCGCTCCGAGGCGGAGCGGCTCTGGCCGGTTTCCGCGGACCGCTCGCTCCAGCTCCGGCCGGGCCTGCGGGGCAAGCTCGCCAACCCGGCGAAGGCCGTCCTCCGGAAGCTGATGCGCTGGTACGTCGAGCCGCTCGCGTACGACCAGCGCTCCTTCAACGCGGCCGCCCTACGGCTCGTCGACGACCTCGAGGCGCGGGTCGCCCAGCTCGAGGCCCAGCTCGAGACAGAGCTGAAGCGCCGCCCATGAGAATCGCGATCTGTGCGCCGCAGGTGCCGTTCGTGCGCGGCGGCGCCGAGATCTTCGCGGACACGCTCGTGGCCGAGCTGCGCGCGCGGAACCACGAGGCGGAGCTCGTGACGATCCCCTTCAAGTGGTATCCGGGGACGAAGGTGCTCAGCCAGGCGTTCCTCTGGCGGCTCGCCGACCTGGAGGAGTCGAACGGCGCCCCGATCGACCTTGTGGTCGCGACGAAGTTCCCCTCCTACTGCGTCCGTCACCCCAATAAGAGGGTCTGGGTCCTGCACCAGTTCCGGCAGGCCTACGAGCTCGACCGAACCGACCTGGGCCAGTTCTCCGAAGCACCTGCGGACCGGGCACTGCGGCGCTCGGTCCAAACCCTGGACCGGGTGGCGCTCGGCGAGGCGAAGCGCCTGTTCGCCACCTCCCGGAACGTCGCCGACCGGATCGAGCGCTCCACCGGGCTCGCCGCCGAGGTGATGCCGCACCCGCCCCAGGAGCTTCCGTACCGGAACGACGGCTACGGCGACTTCGTCCTCTCGGTCGGCCGGCTCGACCGCGCGAAGCGAAACGACCTCCTGCTCGAGGCGGCGGCGCTCGACCCGTCGCTCCGCGTCGTCGTCACCGGCGAGGGGCCGGACCGCGAGCGGCTCGAGGCGCTCGCCCACGACCGGGGCCTGAACGGGCGCGCAGAGTTCACCGGCCGGATCGACGAGGACGAGCTGGCGTCGCTGTACGCGCGCTGCCTCGCCGTCTACTACGCGCCGGTGGACGAGGACTTCGGGATGGTTCCCTACGAGGCGTTCCTCTCCGAGAAGCCGGTCCTGACCACGCACGACGCAGGTGGGCCGCTCGAGATCGTCACGGACGGGAGCACCGGGCTCGTGACCGCGCCGGAGCCCGCCGAGCTCGCGCGTGCGGCCGCCTCCCTTGTCGCCGACCCCGACCGGGCGCGCGCCTACGGGCAGGCCGGCCGCGAGCTCGCCGCCCGCGTCACCTGGGACGGCTGCATCGACCGACTGCTCGCGTGAAGGTCGCCCTCTACAGCCCGATGCCGCCCGAGCGCTCGGGGATCGCCGACTACAGCGCGCTGCTCCTGCCCGCCCTGCAGGTGCGGGTGGAAGTCAAGGTGGTCAAGCGCGGGCGCACCCGTCCTGCGCGCGGCACCGACCTCAGCGTCTACCACGTCGGCAACAACCCGGATGCCCACGGCTGGATCGTGGACGCGCTCCGGCGCCGCCCGGGGCTGGTCGTCCTCCACGACTTCGTCCTCCACCACCTCGTCGCCGGGCTGACGATCGGCCGCCGCGACGGGCACGGCTACCTCGACGCGATGGAGCGCGAGGGCGGCGTGGTCGGGCGGCTGCTCGGGCACGGCGTCCTCGACAAACGGATCCCGCCTCTCTGGGAGAGCCGGCCAGAGGAGTTCCACCTCGCCGGCGAGGTGCTCTCGCTCGCGACCGGGCTGATCGTCCACTCGCACTACGTCGAGGCCCGGGCGCGCGAGGCGGGCTTCGAGGGGCCGATCCAGGTCGTGCCCCACCCGGCGTGGCCCGTGCCGGCGCTCCGCCGCGACGCCGAGCCGCAGGGGCGCCCCCTGATCGGCTCCTTCGGGAACCTGAACGCGAGCAAGCGCATCCCCCAGCTCCTAGAGGCGTTCGCCCGGCTCCGGCGCGAGCGGCCGGAGGCCCGCCTCCTGCTTGTCGGCGCCACCTCTCCCGGCTTCGACCTCGAGCGGCGGCTGCAGCGGCTCGGGCTCCCGAGCGACGGGATCCTCCGGGAGGACTACGTGGACGAGCGCCGGCTCTGGGATCTGATGGCCGCGTGTGACGTCTGCGTCAACCTGCGCGCGCCGACGATGGGGGAGACCTCCGGCAGCGTCGTGCGCCAGCTCTCCCTCGGGAAGCCCGTCGTGGTCAGCGACGTCGGCTGGTTCTCCGAGCTCCCGGATGACGTCGCGCTGAAGATCCCCGTCGGCGACGGGGAGGCGGACACGCTGTACGCCGCGCTCGAGGTGCTCGCCCGGGACGAGGGGCTGCGGACGACGATGTCGGCCGCTGCCCGCGAGCTTGCCCGTCGCGAGCACGACCTCGACCGGGTCGCGGAGCTCTACGCCGCCGCCTTCGAGCAGGCTGCCGGTGGCGAGGCCGTGGCCGAGTCCGTGCTGGGCGAGGTCGCGGCTGCCGCGGCGGAGGTCGGGATCGAGGCCGGCTCGCCCGAGGCCCGCGAGCTGGCGACGCTCCTGCGCGAGTCCGAGCTTGGCCGGTAGGCCGCGGGGGCGGGTTCCCGCCTGGGCGCTCCTCACGGCCCTCGTCACGGCGTCATTCCTGCTCCGGCTCTGGCTCGGCTCGAAGCAGCGGGGGCCGTTCATCCTCGTCGACGAGCTGATCTACTCGGAGGTCGCCCGCAGCATCGCCGCCGGCACCGGCCTCCTCGTCCGCGACCAGGCCTACTCCGTCGCGAGCGTCGTCTACCCGCTCCTGATCTCGCCCGCGTACCTGCTCTTCGACTCTCTCCCGACGGCGTACGCGGTCGTCAAGGGGATCAACGCCCTCCTGATGTCGCTCGCCGCGGTGCCCGCCTACCTGCTCGGCCGGCGCGTCCTCCCGCCGCGGCTCGCCTTCCTCGGCGCCGGGCTCGCCGTGCTGCTGCCCTCGCTCGTCTACTCCGGCACGGTGATGACGGAGAACGCCTTCTACCCCGCCTTCCTGCTCGTCGCCTGGCAGCTCGTGCGGGTGCTCGAGCGGCCGACCCCGCTCGGCCAGCTGGCGCTGCTCGCGCTCTGCGGGCTGACCGTCCTGATCCGCGTCCAGGCGATCGCGCTCGTCCTCGCGGCGCTGACCGCCCCGATCCTCCTTCGCGTGGTCGCCCGGCGGCCACTCCGCGACTTCCGCGTTCTCTACGGGGTGGTGCTCGGCGGCGGACTCGTCCTCGTCGCGCTCCAGCTCGCCCGGGGCGCCTCGCTCTCCGCCCTCCTCGGCACCTACGCCGTCGTCGGCGAGGGCGGCTACGACGTCGGCAGCGTCTTCCACTTCCTGCTCTGGCACGTCGAGGAGCTCGACCTCTACGTCGGCGTGATCCCGGTCGCGGCCATGATCGTGCTGGTCGGCCGCTGGCGCTCGCTCGACGCGCCCGCCCAGGCCTTCCTCGCCGCCGCCGTCACGCTCACCGGCTGGATCGTGCTCGTGGTCGCGGCGTTCGCGTCGCGGTTCGCGAACGCGATCGAGGAGCGGAACATGTTCGTCGTCGCGCCGCTCCTCCTCGTCGCTCTGCTCGTCTGGGTCGACCGGGGGGCGCCGCGCCCGCGCACGCTCGCGACGCTTGCCGCCTTCGTCGCCGCGCTGCTCCCGGCCTACTTCCCGTACGAACGCTTCATCGAGTCGAAGGCGCGCTCGGACACGCTGATGCTGATCCCGCTCTGGAACCTCCAGGATGAGATCACGCTCCCGCGCGTGGACGAGGTCGTCTACCTCGCCGCACTCGGGGCGGCACTCCTCTTCCTGCTCGTGCCCCGCAGGCTCGCGGTGCTGCTCCCGCTCGTGGTCATGGCCTACTTCGTCGCGGCGCTACGGCCGATCGACGCCGGTTCCCATGGCGTGCGGATCGCCTCGGCGGGTGCGGTCTTCACGGGGATCGGCAACGCGCAGCGCGACTGGATCGACCGGGCCGTGCCCGACGGGGCCGAGGTCGTCGTCCTCTGGACCGGCCGGACCGACCGCTTCACGGTCTTCCAGAACGAGTTCTTCAACCGGAGCGTCGGCGACGTCTACACGATCGGCGGCGCGCTGCCGGGCTACCTGCCGGAGACTCCGGTGCGGATCGACGACACCACGGGCGTCGTCGAGCGCGCCGACGACACCCCGGTCGAGGCCGAGTACGTGCTCACCGACGGCTCGGTCTCCCCGGACGGGATCCCCGTCGCCACCGATGCCGTCAAGGGCCTCACCGTCTACAAGGTGCCCGGCCGAATTGTCTCGACGACCTCGGTCGAGGGGTTGCAGGCGGACGGGTGGTCCGGTCCGACGCTGACCTACCGCCGGGGCAAGTGCCGTGGCGGGACGCTGACCGTCTCGATCCGGAGCGACCCGAGCCTGTTCGAGCGGCCGCAGACCGTGCGGGCCTTCGTGGACGGGGAGCAGGTGGCGAGCGCCTTCGTCCGACCCACGGTGGCGCGGACGCTCGAGATCCCGCTGAGCGCGAAGGACGGCGTCTGCGAGGTCGAGTTCCGCATCGAGCCCACCGCGATCCCGGCCGAGGTCACGAACGGCGCCAACCCCGACCCGCGCGAGCTCGGCATGCGCTTCGACGCCTTCGACTACAGCCCCCCGTCGTGAGGATCGTCTTCGACGTGTCGCCGTTGTCGCACCCGCTCACCGGCGTCGGGAACTACATCCGCGGCTCGCTCGGCGGGCTCGTCGAGGCCGCCGCCGGGAAGCACCAGATCGTCGCGTTCGCGCCGACGAGCGTGGCCGGCCGAACGTCGATCCCGCGGGCGCTCGACGGGCTCGACGTCGAGCTGAAGCTCGTGCCGCTGCCGCTCTCGCAGCGCTGGCGGGACGCCTGGAGCCGGCTCGGTCGGCCGCCGCTCGAGCGCGTCGTCGGCCCCTTCGACGTCTTCCACTACTCCGACTGGATGTACCCGCCGCAGGCAGGCGGCGTCCGCGCGACGACGGTGCACGACCTCGTCCCGCTCCGCTTTCCCGAGTGGGTGACGCCGAAGACCCGCTCGATGCACAACGCGAAGTACGCCGACACGGCGCGGACCTGCGATCTCGTCTTCGTCAACTCGGACTACACGGGCGCGGACGTGGTCGAGCGGCTCGGCGTCGCGCCGGAGCGGGTCCGGGTCGCGCGGCCGGGCCTGAAGCCGGAGTTCCGGCCCGAGGGCGAGCGCTCCGACCTGGGCCGCCCGTACGTTTTGACCGTGGCGACGCTCGAGCCGCGGAAGAACCTCGGCACCCTCGCGGAGGCGCACCGGCTCCTCGGCGGCGAGCTGCTGCTCGCTGCGGCGGGTGGCTCGGGCTGGGGGGAGCAGCCGCTGCTCGCGGGGCCCGACGTCGTCCGGCTCGGGTTCGTGAGTGACGAGGAGCTGGCCCGGCTCTACCGCGGCGCGGCCGTCGCCGTCTACCCGTCCCGGTTCGAGGGATTCGGGATGCCGATCGTCGAGGCGATGGCATGCGGCGTGCCCGTCGTCGCCTCCTCGCATCCCTCGATGGACGAGGCAGCCGGCGACGCGGCGCTGCGCGCCGACCCCGACGATCCCGCCGCGATTGCAGCGGCGATCCGCGAGGCGGTCACGCGGCGGGACGAGCTCGTCGAGCGCGGGCTCGCGCACGCCCGCTCGTTCTCGTGGGCGGACGCGGGCCGCGTCTTCCTCGCGGCCTACGAGGAGGCGGCGGCCGGATGAAGATCGCGATCGACGTCTCGCCGCTCCGGCAGAGCGCCGCCGGCACCGCACGGCACGTCAACGGGCTCCTGGGGGCGCTCCGGGGGCGCGAGGGGGTCGAGATCCGGCAGCACGCTTACGGGGGCCCCGGCCGCATCTCCTCCGTCCTCCGCGACACCGGCTGGTACTTCGGCGGGCTGCCGCTCGCGGTCCGGGACGCCGACGTGCTCCACTGCACGACCTTCCGGGGGCCGTTACGCGCGCCCGTCCCGTTCACGGTCACGATCCACGATCTCGCGCTCGTCCGCCATCCCGAGCTCTTTCCCCGCTGGCACCGGACGAGCGGCCGGTTCGCCCTCGGGCCGGTCGCGCGGGCAGCCTCGCTCGTGCTGGCCGTCTCGGGCTTCACGAAGCGGGAGACGATCGAACTGCTCGGCGTCCCTCCCGAGCGGGTGCGCGTGATCGGCAACGCCGTCGACATCGTCTTCACGGCCGAGGGCGACGCCGCCGAGGGCGACTACGTTCTCGCCGTCAGCACGTTGGAGCCGCGGAAGAACTTCGCGCGGATCGCGGAGGCTGCGCAGATCGCCGGCCTCGAGCTGCGCGTGGCCGGGGCGGAGGGCTGGGGCGGCGTCCGGGTCCGGGGCCGCGTGGGCCACGTGCCCGATGCCGAGCTGGCCCGTCTCTACCGCGGCGCCCTCTGCTTCGCCTATCCGTCTCTCTACGAGGGCTTCGGGATCCCGGTGCTGGAGGCGATGGCCTGCGGCACTCCGGTCGTGACAAGCCGGGGCGGCGCGACCCAGGAGGTCGCGGGCGGCGCCGCGGTGCTCGTCGACCCGCTCGACTCCGAGGCGATCGCGGCGGGGATGCTGGAGGCGGTCGCCCGGCGCGACGAGCTGCGCGCGCTCGGGCTGCAGCGGGCGAAGGCATACACCTGGGCGGGTGTCGCGGACGCCGCCGTGACCGCCTGGCGGGACATCCGATGACGCTCGTGGCCGTCGACGCGGACGTCCTCGGCCGGCGGCGGACCGGCGACGAGACCTACGTCCTCAACCTCCTCCGCGCGCTCGGGCCGCTGGCGCCGGCAGCCGGCCTCCGGATCGCCGCGGTCACGCGCCGGCCCGATCTCGTCCCCGACGGGATCGAGCCGGTCGAGCTCGCCACGAGCTCGCAGGAGCTGCGGATGGCCTGGACGCTGCCGCGCCTCCTCCGCCGCCTCGGCGCCTCGCTCGGTCACTTCCAGCACGCGCTCCCGCTCGGGCTCCGGATCCCGGCCGTGGTCACGATCCACGATCTCTCCTTCGAGCGCGAGCCCGGCCTGATGGGGCGCAAGGACCGGTTCGTGTTCCGGACAGTGGTGCCGCGCGCCGCCCGGCGCGCCGCCCGCATCCTCACCGTCTCCGACCGGACCCGGGAAGACCTGCGCGGGCTCTACGGGATCCCGGACGAGCGGATCGTCGTGACCCGGAACGGGGTCGACCGCGCGTTCTCGCCCGGGGCGGGAGCGCACGACTACGCCCTCGTCGTCGGCGCGGTGCAGGAGCGGAAAAACCCGCTGGCGGCGCTCGCCGCGGCGGAGGAGGCGGGACTCCCGCTCGTCGTCGCCGGCCCCGCGAAGGAGCCTGCTCTCGCCCGCGAGCTCGAGCGCCGGGGTGCCCGGCTCACGGGCTACGTCGAGCAGGCTGAGCTGGTCGAGCTCTACCGCGGCGCCGCGGTGCTCCTCCAGGCCTCGCGCTACGAGGGCTTCGGCCTCCCGGTCGTCGAGGCGATGGCCTCGGGCACTCCGGTCGTCGCCGTGGACGAGCCCGCGCTCCGCGAGGTCGGCGGTGATGCGGTGCTCTACGCCGACGAGGCGGGGCTCGGCGAGGCCGTCCTGCTGGCGCTGGCCGACCGCGAGCGGCTGAGCAGCGCCGGGATCGAGCGGGCGAAGGAGTTCACCTGGGAGGCGGCGGCGCGCCGCACGCTCGAGGTCTACCGCGAGGTACTGGGCTGAAGGTCTCGGGTCTCGTCGTCTCGCACGGCCACGCGGCGGAGCTCGCGTCCTCGCTGCCGGCGCTGGCGCCGCAGGTGGACGAGCTCGTCGTCGTCGCCAATCTTCCCGGCAGCGTCGGCGCTGTGCCCGAGGGCACGCGCGTGCTCGAGAACGAGCAGCCGCTCAGCTTCGCCGCCAACGTGAACCTGGGGATCCGGGCGACGACCGGCGAATACGTCCTGGTCTCGAACCCGGACGCCGTCCCCGAGCCCGGGGCCGTCGCGGCACTGGTCGCGTTCGCGGACGGGCGCCCTCGGGCGGGACTCATCGGCCCGCTCGTCTTCTGGCCCGACGGGCGCTGGCAGCCCTCGCTCCGCCGCTTCCCCACGGTGCTCGGGACGATCTGGCGGCGGACACCGCTTCGGCTCCTCCGCGCGCCCTACGAGCACCAGGCCGACCATTATGGGAGCCGGCCGGCCGAGCCGGTGCAGGGCGACTGGCTCCTCGGCGGCGCGTGCCTGCTGATGCGCCGGACGATGCTGGAGGAGATCGGCGGCTGGGACGAGGGCTACCGCCACTACGTCGAGGACATCGACGTCGCCTACCGGGCCGCCCGAGCGGGCTGGGAGCGCTGGCTCGTCCCCGAGGCTGTCGTCCGGCACGACTACGCCGCGGTGATCGACAAGCGCTTCCTCTCCCGGCACACGCTCTGGCACCTGCGGGGAATGGCGCGCTTCGTGCGCAAGTTCCCCGAGCGGCTCCGCGCCCTGTGAAAGAAGGGCAGTACGAGCGCTCGGCCGAGCGGTGGAGCGCGATGCAGTACGCCGACTCCGCCACCTACCTCGAGCACCGGGCCCGCCTCGTGGACGAGCTGGGCACACCGCTCGAGCGCGGCGCGACCGTGCTCGACCTCGCTTGCGGGGACGGTGGCCTCGGCGTCTTCCTCCGGGCGCGAGGGCTTCGCTACCTCGGCGTCGACGCGACCCCGGCGATGGTCGAGGAGGCGCGCCGGAACGGGATCGACGCCGAGCTCGGCGACCTGAACGAGTACGAGCCGGCCGAGCCGGTCGCCGCCACGACCGTCTTCCGCGCCATCTACTACGCGACCGACCGGCCCGCCTTCTTCCGCCGCACGGCAGCCTTCACCGAGCGGAAGTTCGTCTTCGACCTGAACCCGCGCCAGGTCCCGCTCGCGCAGATCCGGCGCGAGCTGCGCGACGCCGGCTTCGCCCGGGTGGACGCGCGCCCCTTCCTCGTCCCGCAGCGGGTCGCGCTCCCGCGGCCGGCGCTCGCGCTCCTCCGCGCGCTCGAGCGCTCCGGCCCGCTCGCCCGGCTCGCGCTCCGCTTCCGCTTCACCTATCTGGTCGCCGCGAGCCGCGAGATGGTGGCATCAATCATCTAAGGGAGCGGGATGAAGCCGATCTCGGGCCGCGCGCCCAGCCGGCGCGTGTCGCTGCTGGCGGGATCGAGCTCGCGGGGGGAGAACGTGGGCTCGATCGTCACCTCGACCCGGAACGGCACCTGGACGCGGATCAGGAACGGCAGCACCTTGCACTGGTGCACGATCCCCGTCTTCGTCTCCTGCACCTTCCCCAGCGCGGGTTGCCGGGTCGGGCCGACGACGATCGTCCCGACCTGCACGGTCGCCGTGCCCGGAAGGTCTTTGCTGCTGCACGAGGCGACCCGGGAGAGCAGGATCTTGACGAAGCCCCGGTCGGACGTGCCGGGTGCGGCGTACTGGTTGAACGACATCTGGTCGCCCATCCAGCCGTCGCCTGTCAGGCCCCGCACCTCCGAGACGAGCCGGAGCGGGCCGTCGATCCGATAGAGCTGAAGCGCGCCGCGGGCGTCGCCGACCTTCGTGCCGACGACGGCGGCGTCGTTCTCGGCGACGACCCAGCGCACGTTGGGGTCCGGGTAGAGCGTCCCGTCCGGCTTCAGCAGGTCGGTGTTGATGAAGAGCCCGGGGCCCGGGGCGGTGCCGTCGGTCGACCAGACCTTGTGGACCGAGCGGTTCCAGAACTCGAGCAGGTGCACGCCGTCGGCGTCGTCGATCCCCGCGCCGAGGTAGAGCGCGTCCTCACCGCCGTCGAGCTGGTCGACCCAGTTCACCGGCTTCGGGAGGTTGCCGTAGAGCTGGTCGGACTGGGCGCGGAAGCCGCGTGCCGCGTAGACCTCGGCGGTCAGGTTCCACCCGACGACGAGCGCGCCGAGGACGGCTGCCAGCGCCAGCGCCTCACGGCCGCGGAATAGGCTCCGCGCCACAAGCGCGGCGACGGAGACGAGGCAGAGGACGACGAGGAAGCGCGTGATCGCGGTCGCATCCCACGCGAAGATCCGGTTCCCGAGCGCCGCGATCGAGAGTCCCGGCGCGTCGTAGTAGGGGTACGAGCTCAGCTCGTACGGAGTCTCGACGAGCACGTACAGCGCCACGACGCCGCCCACGCCCAGAGCGGCCCAACCAGCGGGACGGGCGAGCGCGAGCGGGCGGGCAAGCGCGAGCGCAGCTGCGATGAAGAGCAGCGGGGCGACGTAGATCAGGTTCCGCTCCACGGTGACCGTCCCGAAGGTGGTGGAGAGGTAGGACGCCTTCACGGCGGTGTAGAGCCCGAAGACGAAGAGCGCCGCCCAGGCGGTGTGGGCGAAGCCGCGAACTCGCGGGTCGGGATCGCCCGTCCGGGTCGCGAGCGCGGGCAGCGCCGCGACGAAGGGGAAGACGCCGATCCCGATCACGAGCGCCCCCAGCGCCCGCAGCCCGTAGTCGAACATCCGCGTCTTGAAGAAGCCGGTCGCGGTGTACCAGGCGTCCGACTGGTGCCCGAGGAAGGCGCTGGCCGCGAGCACGAGCCCGAGCGCGAGCAGGCCGACCCCGACCCAGTCCGGCCGCCGCCAGGTGGCGCGGCGCTCGCGCCATCGCTCGAGCTGCCAGACGTGCGCGGCCAGTGCGAGCGCGAGCACCGGCAGCAGGATCGAAAGCTGGGAACGGACGAGGGAGGCGAGCACCGCTGTGCCGGCTGCGGCCGCCACTCGCGCGAGGCTGGGCCGCGTCGCTGCCCGGGCGATCAGGTAGAGGGCGAGCACGCCCGTCGGGTAGGCCAGCGGCTCCTCGACGAGGAACGGCGCGTAGGCGAGAGCCGGGATCGCGGTCGCCGCGACGGCGGCGCCGAGAGCCCACGGGCGCGCCAGGACGGTGCGGGCGAGGGCGTAGGCCGGGAAGATCGCCGCGGTCATCACGATCGCGCCGATCAGCTTGACGAGCTCGTAGGCCCGGCCCACGTCGTCGATCCACCAGGCCGGTGCGAGCACGTACGCGTAGAGGGTCGGGAGCCCGTAGGCCTCGCCCCGCCGTGCAGCCAGCCCGGTCTCGGCGATCGAGCGGGAGAGCTGGGTCAGCTCGAGCTCGTCGTTGAAGATCGTCGGCGTCGACCGCTGCGACGCCTGCCAGGCGTAGAGCGCGAGCAGCACCACGTAGGCGATCAGGAGAGGGAGCAGGTCGAGGCCCCGGTCGAGCAGCGGCCGGCGCTCCGTGAGTGCGGGCTCGCTCACTCCGCGGTCGCCTCGACGAGCGGCGGTGCCATCGTCGTCGTCTCGCGGCGGACGTAGCGGCATTCGGTTCCGGCGGCCGCGCAACCGTCGAGGACGAGCCGGAGCCGTTCCGCGCTCGCGTCGGGGATCGTCACGAGCACCTCGTTCGCCGCCGTCGCCCCGACGATTCGCTCCGCGTCCTCGAGCCCGCCCAGCACCTTCACTCCCTGGATCCGCCGCCGCCGCAGGCGCAGGTTGTCGTCGAGGAAGCCGACGACGCGCTCGCCGGGCGTCTCCGAGATCTCGCGGGCGAGGCTGCGGCCGGACCGGCCGGCCCCGACGAGCAGAACGCGCCGGGTCGGCTCGACCCGGTCGGCGAGCCGCGGGACGAGGCGGAGGAGCAGACGGGAACCGCCGACGAGCACGAGGCAGAAGAACGCATCCACGAAGAAGATCTCGAAGGGGAAATCACGGAGCTGCCACGTCGCGAGCAGGATCCCGAGTGCGATCGGCGCCGAGAAGAATGTCGCGGCGGCGAGTGCGGCCGCGTCCCGCGCCCCCGCGAAGCGCCAGACGCGCCGGTAGACGCCGAAGAGGACGAAGGCGGCGAAGCGGGTGCCGACGAGGATCGGGAGCGCGGCAAGAAAGACCGCCTTTTGGTTCGGGGAGCCGAAACCGCCCACCTGGATCACGTAGGCGAGCAGGAAGGCGGTGCAGATCGAGCCGAAGTCGACGAGGATCTCGGCGATCCGCCGCGGCTGGAAGAAGACGTCGCGGAGCGGCACGTCCAGCTGCTGGTCGCCGCGTCGGGCTCGTTCCTCGAGGTCGGCGAGCACGGTCGCGAACTGGACGAGCAGCACGAAGGTGAGCAACACGCCGAGCACGGTCAGGCGCGGCTTGTCGAGGATCGAGTAGGCGACGCCGGTGGCGCCGAGCGCGGTCGCGATCGACGCGAGCAGAGCGACGGCCTTCCCCTCCGAGAGCCCGTAGTAGACGAGGCGGTGAGAGGTGTGGTCGAGGCCCCCTTGCGTCACAGGCCGGCCCTCGAGCAGGCGCATCACGGTGACGAGCGTCGTGTCGAGGATCGGCACAGCGAGCACGAGGAGGGGCAGCAGCGTCGTCGCGACGGTCGTTCCCGCAACCTTCCAGCTCGAGGCGAGCGCGAGCGAGGCGAGCGAGAAGCCGAGCACCTGGCTGCCCGAGTCGCCCATGAAGACGGCCGCCGGACGGCCACGGCGGAGGTTGAACGGGAGGAAGCCGGCGCAGGCGAGGCCGAGCGCCAGCGCCAGCACGAGCACGCCTCGGTCGGGGTGCTGCGTGACCGCGTCGAGCGCGTAGTACGCGCAGGCGATCGCGGCGAGCGTGGCCGCGAGCCCGTCCATGTTGTCGAGCAGGTTGAACGCGTTCGTGATCCCGACGAGCCAGACGAGCGCGATCGCGAGCGCCACCGCGTCGTTCGTGAAGAGCTCCACCGAGAGACCGCTTGCGAGGGCGATCCCCGCGGCCGTGAACTGTGCGGCGAGCTTGGTCAGCGGCGAGAGCGTTCGGATGTCGTCCACGAGCCCGGCCACGAAGAGCACCGTGGCCCCGCCGAGGATCCCGAGGAGCTCCGAGGTCGCGTCGACGGCTCCGACGGCGATTGCGAGCAGGACTCCGGCTGCGAAGCCGAGGTAGATCCCGACGCCGCCGAAGCTGGGGGTCGCGCTCGCGTGCCAGCGCTCGCCCGTCGGGACGGCGACGAGTCGCTCCCCGAGCGCCGTGCGCAGGAGCGTCCAGAGGACGAGGGCCGCGACGGGAAACGCCGCGATCGCGACGGTGGCGCTCACGCCCGCAGAGGGTAGTGCCCGCCCGTTAGGGCTTTGTGTGCGTCCACGCTGCCTAGACTAATCGCGGCGGTGACGACGTACCTCGACCTCTTCCGGTATCGAGAGCTCTTCGGGAGCCTCTTCCGCCGCGACCTCCGCGCGAAGTACAAGGGCTCGGCCCTCGGGCTCGCGTGGTCGCTGGCGCACCCGCTGACGCTGATGCTCGTCTACCTGCTCGTCTTCTCGGTGATGCTGAAGATCCAGTCCTCGGATCTCCCGCACTACTGGCTCTTCCTGCTCGCGGGGCTGCCCGTCTGGGTCTTCTTCGCCACCTCGCTCCAGGCCGCGTCGCGGAGCCTGCTCGAGAACGCGAACCTGATCCGGAAGGTGCGCTTCCCGCGCCAGCTCGTCCCGCTGTCGATCGTCGCGACCCAGCTCGTCAGCTTCGTGGTCATGCTCGCGATCGTGATCGGGCTGAGCCTGATCTACGTTCCGGACGCGCGCGGCACGGTCTGGCTCGCGCTGCCGCTCGCGGTGCTGGTCGTCGGGCTCGTCGCCGGGGTCTCGCTCGCGGTCGCCTCGCTGAACGCCCTTTACCGCGACGTCGAGCACCTCGTCGCCGCGTTGCTCCTGCCCTGGTTCTTTCTGACGCCGATCCTCTACTCGCTGGAGAGCGTGCCCGCGGTCAAGGATCACCCGCGGCTCATCGAGCTCGTCCACTACGCGAACTTCGTCACCCCCGCGGTCGCGTCGGTGCGCGACCCGATCTTCTTCGGGACGGCGCCCTCGGCGGGCGACGCGATCTACCTCGCGGTCTCCGCCGTCGTGGCGCTGGCGCTCGGTGCCTTCGTCTTCACGCGCGTTGACGACCGCGTGGCAGTCGAAGTCTGATCCGCCCGTCGAAGAGCCACGGCTCGGAGCCCGGGGCGTAGGCGGGCAGACCTTCGTGCTCTCCGGGCTCGCCGTGGAGGAGCGAGGGGAGGAGGAGCGGCCGGTCGAAGGCGGGGTTCCGTCCGCCGCCCGGCGCCCACGGCTTGAGCGCGCGGTCGCGACTCTCGATCGAGCCGCCGACGGCAACGTAGCCCTCGGCGTGCGCGTCGAGGATCCGGCGCGACCAGTCGGGCGCGGGCACGGCGCCCGCGACGAGGTGGGCGGTCGCGACGGCGCCGTCCTCGGCGAGCGGCTCCTCCTGGGCCGCGAGGGCGGCCGTCGTCTCCGGGTCGTCGCCGCCGTGGACGACGACCGCAAGCCGCCGCTCGTCGATCCGCGGGCGCACCTCGACCGGGAGCTCGAGCGGGGTGGAGCCGATCTCCTCGAACCAGAAGCGGAGTTCCTCCACGAGGTCGAAGGCGAGCCTGTAGGGCCCTGGCGGCTGCGGCACGGCCAGTTCGAGCTCGACCTCGGCGCGGCCGCCGGGCGGCACCGGCTCGGCGAACGCGGTCCGCGGCCCGTCCCAGACGATCGGGTTGCCGCGGTCGTCGAGCCAGTGGTACGAGAGCTGGATGCCGCCCTCCCCCCGCGAGCGCCAGGGCGCCGAGCCGGCGTTCTCCAGCGCGACCCTGGCAGGCCCGGAGGTCCCGGCCCGGAGCTCCGGTAGCTCGTACGCGAGCCACCGGACCGCCAGCGGTCCCGCAGGGACGGGATGCTCGCCGACGGCCTCCATCACCCAGCTAGCCTACTTCCGATGTCCGAGCCCCTTCTCGTCCGCGCGGCCAGGCTCGAGCCGACGGAGCGCACGCCGGTCTGGTTCATGCGCCAGGCGGGCCGCTCGCTGCCGGAGTACCGCGAGGTCCGGAAGACGCACACGCTCTTCGAGGTCTGCCGCGAGCCGGAGCTCTGCGCGGAGGTGACGCTGCAGCCGGTACGCCGCCACGACGTGGACGCGGCCGTGATGTTCGCGGACATCATGCTCCCCGTGCTCGGGATGGGCGTCGACGTCGAGCTCGTGGAGAACGTCGGCCCCGTGATCGCGGCCCCGATCCGCACGCTCGCCGACGTCGAGCGCCTGCGCGTCCCCGACCCGGAGGAGAGCGTCCCCTTCATCCTCGAGGCCGTCTCGATCGTTCGCCGCGAGCTGCGGGCCGACCAGGCCGTGATCGGCTTCTGCGGCGGCCCCTTCACCGTCGCCGGCTACCTGATCGAGGGCAAGCCGAGCCGGGAGTTCCTCGAGGTCAAGCGGATGATGTACGGCCACCCCGACGTCTGGCACGCGCTGATGGAGAAGCTGACCGACACCTTCTGCCCGTATATCGCGGCGAAGGTGCGGGCGGGCGCCGACGTGATCCAGCTCTTCGACTCCTGGGTCGGCGCGCTCTCCCCGCAGGACTACGAGGAGTTCGTGCAGCCGTACTCGGCGCGGATCCTCGCGGCCGTCGACTGCCCCACGATCCACTTCGGCACCGGCACCGCAACGCTGCTCGGCCCGATGGCCGCGGCGGGCTGGAACGTGATCGGCCTCGACTGGCGGATCCCGCTCGACTGGGGCTGGGAGCAGGTCGGCCTCGACCGCGGCGTCCAGGGCAACCTGGACGGGGCGCTCCTCTTCGGGCCGTGGGAGCGTGTGGAGCAGCAGACGCTCGACGTGCTCGCGCGCGCCGCCGGCCGTCCCGGCCACATCTTCAACCTCGGCCACGGCGTCATGCCCGCGACCGACCCCGACGTGCTCGGGCGCCTCCGCGCCTTCGTGCACGAGCAGACGGCCCGCGTCCCGGCATGAGCTACACCGTCGTCCTGATGGCGTACGGCTCGCCGGACCGGATCGAGGACGTGCCCGCCTACTACGCCGACATCCGCGGCGGCCGCCCGATCCGGCCCGAGCTGATGGAGGACCTCGTCCAGCGCTACCGGCGCCTCGGAATCGAGGACTCGAACCCGCTGAACGAGATCACGGAGCAGACCCGCGCCCGGCTGGAAGAGGCGCTCGGCGCCCCCGTCTTCACCGGGATGCGCCACTGGCAGCCGCGGATCGCCGACGCGGTCGAGCAGGCGTTGGCGACCGGCGCGGAGACGATCGTCGGGCTCGTGCTCGCGCCGCACTACTCGTCGCTGTCGATCGAGCGCTACCGCGGCCTCCTCGTCGAGGCGCTCGGCGACCGGGCGGAGCTGCGCTTCGTCGAGAGCTGGGGCGACGAGCCGGGGTTTGTGGAGCTCTTGGCCGACCGGGTCGCGGGCACAGACGCGCACGTCGTCTTCACCGCCCACTCGCTCCCCGCACGGATCGTGGCCGAGGGCGACCCGTACAAGGATCAGCTGCTCGAGACCGCTGGCCTCGTCGCCGACCGCGCCGGGGTTGGCGACTGGTCGTTCTCGTTCCAGAGCGAGTCGCCCACCGGGGAGCCCTGGCTGGGGCCGGACATCCTCGACCACCTCGGCGAGCTGAAGGCGAGCGGCGTCGAGCGGGTGCTCGTCTGCCCCGTCGGCTTCGTCGCCGACCACCTCGAGATCAAGTGGGACCTCGACAACGAGGCGGTCGACCGTGCGCGCGAGCTCGGCCTCGAGCTGGCGCGGATCGAGATGCCGAACGCGGAGCCCGCGTTCGTCGAGGTGCTCGCCGGGCTCGTCCGGCGCGCCGTCGCTGTACCGTCTGTTTCGTGAGAACGGGAGAGATCCGCGCAGACGCGGTCTCGCGGCGCTTCCGCGTCCATGCCCGCGAGGCGCGGACGCTGAAGGAGCTGTTCGTCCTGCGCGGACGCACCGAGGCGGCCGACGTGCAGGCGCTCACCGACATCTCCGTCCACGTCGAGCCCGGCGAGGCCGTCGGCCTGATCGGACGGAACGGCTCGGGCAAGTCGACGCTGCTCCGCCTGATCGCCGGGATCATCAAGCCCAGCTCCGGCTCGGTCGCGGTCGGCGGCCGGATCGGCTCCCTGCTCGAGCTCGGCGCCGGCTTCCACCCCGACTTCAGCGGCCGCGAGAACGTCTTCCTGAACGGCGCCATCTACGGCCTGCGCAAGGCCGAGATCCGGGAGCGCTTCGACGAGATCGTCGCCTTCGCCGAGCTCGAGGACGCGATCGACCGGCCGGTGCGCACCTACTCCTCGGGGATGTACATGCGCCTCGGCTTCGCGATCGCCGCCCACCTCGACGCGGACGTGCTCCTGCTCGACGAGGTCTTCGCGGTCGGGGACGAGGCCTTTCAGCGCAAGTGCTTCGGGAAGATCTTCGAGTTCAAGCAACGGGGCGGCACGATCGTCTTCGTCTCGCACGACGCGACCCAGGTCGAGCGGCTCTGCGAGCGCGCCGTCCTGCTCCGCGACGGCCGCGTCGAGCTCTCCGGGCCGGTCCACGACGCGCTCGTCCGCTACCGCCGCGTCCTCGCCGAGGAGACCGATCCCGCCGAGCGCGCCGCCGGGCTGCGCGAGTGGGGCACCGGCGAAGCCACGATCGCCGAGGCTTCGCTGCGCGGCCCCGACGGCGAGGAGCGGCAGCAGTTCCTCGCCGGTGAGCCCTTCTCGCTCCGCCTGCGCGTCGAGGCCGACGGCGTCGTGGCACCGCCCTGGCTCCAGCTCGAGCTCCGCGACGACGGCGGGCTCCTCGTCGCCGCCCAGACCGTGGACACCGCCGCGCTCGGCTGGGCGAACGGCTCCGGCGGACGCGACCTCCGCTTCGACGTCCAGCGGCTGCCGCTCTCCGACGGCCGCTTCCACCTCCGGCTCGGCCTCTCCGAGGGCGAGGGCGGCCGCGTCCTCCACTGGCTCGACGACGCGCTCGGCTTCCTCGTCTACCCCTCCGGGGACGACCGCGGGGTCGTCCGGCTGGAAGGGACGTGGGCGCTCGAGGAGAAGAACGGGGGCCGATGAGCACCCGCGCCTGCCCCGACTGGCCCGACCTGATGGAGGTCGCGCCCGACCTCCAGTTCAAGCACTACACGGTCGGTGAGGCAGGTCTCCCGGTCGAGGTTCTCACCCAGCTCGACTACAACTCGCTCTCCGAGGTCGCGCTCTGCGCAGCCCTCGAGGACCGGGTGTACAACGCGACGCACACCGAGCCGAAGGTCGCCGCCGTCCTCCGCGCCGCCGGCTGGCGCGAGGTGAACGAGGACGAAGAAGCCGACGCGACGTAAGCCGGTCGGCGAGCGAAGGATTGCCCACCGGGTACTACTCTCTCCGATGCCATGCCTCCAATCGTGATCCCTTTCCGCGGTGTCGCCGGCAAGCGCCGGATCGACGCCCCCGAGGACATCCGCTCCCAGATCGCGCTCGCGATGCTCGGCGACGTCCTCACGGCGTGCGTCGCCACCGATCGCACGCTCCTCGTCACCGAGGACCCGGACGCGATCGAGCTGGCCCGCGAGCTCGGCGCCGAGCACGTCGCCGACCCCGGTGGCGGCCAGGGCGGAGCGGTCGCGGCCGGGCTCGCCAGCGTGCCGGACAAGCCCGTCGTGATCCTCAACGCCGACCTGCCGTGCGTCGTCCCGCACGACCTCCGCACCTTCGCGAGCGCAGCCGAGCTGGGCGCGGTCGGGCTCGTCGAGGCGGACGACGGGACGACGAACGCGCTTGCCCTCCCGCGCCCGAACATCTTCAAGCCGCTCTACGGCAAGGGCAGCGCCGAGCGCTTCCGCGAGCACGCCGTCTCGCTCCGCTACGAGACCTCGACCGCCGCGATCCCGAACCTGATCGACGACGTGGACACCCGGGCCGACCTGGAGCGGCTCTCGATGCGCGTCGGCCCCCGCACCCAGGCCGCGATCGGCATGCTGCAGGAACTGTGAAAGTCGTCCTCCTCTCCGGCGGCGTCGGCGGCGCCCGCTTCGCGCGCGGCCTCGTCGAGGCGATGCCGCCCGCCGACCTGACGATCGTCGGCAACGTCGGCGACGACCTCGAGGTGCTCGGGATGGCCGTCTCGCCCGACCTGGACAGCGTCCTCTACGCCCTCGGCGGGGTCAACGACGAGGAGCGGGGCTGGGGCCGCGCGGACGAGAGCTGGCGCGCCCTGGAGACGGTCTCCGAGCTCGGCGGCGAGGACTGGTTCCGGCTCGGCGACCGCGACCTCGGCGTCCACCTCGTGCGGACGCAGGCGCTCCGGGCGGGCGATCCGCTCTCTGCCGTGACCGCGCGCCTCGCCGCTGCGCTGGGCCTCGAGTCGCGGCTCCTGCCCGCGACCGACGACGAGCTGCGCACATGGATCGACACCCCGGCCGGCAGCTTCACCTTCCAGGAGTGGTTCGTCGCCCGCGGGCACCGCGACGAGGTGGACGCCGTCCGCTTCGTCGGCGAGGCGACTGCCGCGCCCGGCGTGCTCGACGCGCTCGCCGCGGCGGACGCGATCGTGATCGCGCCCAGCAACCCCTACGTCAGCATCTGGCCGATCCTCGCCGTGCCGGGGATCCGGGAGGCGCTCGCCGCCCGCACCGTCCCGGCGGTCGCGGTCAGCCCGATCATCGGCGGCCGGGCGGTCAAGGGACCTGTCGACCGTATGCTGACCCGGATGGCCGGCGGCACCACACCCGCGCATGTCGCCTCCTGCTACGAGGGGCTGATCGACGCGCTCGTCGTCGATCCCGCCGACCCGACCGGCCCGCTCGCGGTCCGCGCGGTCGTAACCGAGACGCTGATGACGGACGTCGCCGCGTCCCGCCGCCTCGCCGAGACCGTCCTCGCCGCCGCATGAAGGTCGCCGTCGTCGGAGGGACGGGCGCCTTCGGGAGCGCGGTCGCCAAGCGCCTCGCCGATGCCGGCTTCGACGTCGTGATCGGCTCGCGCGACGCCGAGCGTGCCCGCGAGACGGCGGCGCCGCTCGGGGCCGAGGGCGCCACCAACGAGGACGCCGTCCGCGGCGCCGACCTCGTCCTCCTCGCCGTCAAGTCGGACGCGACGATCGAGACCGCACGTGGTCTCCGCAGCGCGATCGGCACCACCCCCGTCCTCTCCGTCGCCGCCGAGCTCAGCTTCGGCCCGGGCGGCGTCAAGCCGACGCCCGAGGCCACGTCGATCGCAGAGCGGGTCCAGGCCGAGCTCGACGCTCCCGTCGTCGCGGGGCTCCACTCGCTCGCGGCCGCGAACCTCTCGGAGGCGCCGCCCGAGGAGGACGCGCTCGTCTGCGGCGACGACGCCGACGCCAAGGCGCTCGCGCTCGAGCTCGCCGGTCGCCTCGTCCAGGGGAACGCCGTCGATTGCGGCCCGCTCGCGAGCGCCCGCGCGCTCGAGGGGATGACCGCCGTGATCGTCAACGTGAACAAGCGCTACAAGGCCCACGCCGGCCTGCGTGTCACCGGTCTCTAGCGACCTCCGGGTCTTCGGGCTCACCGGGATCCCCGAGCTCGAGGAGGGCGCCGACCTGGCCGCGCTCCTCGCCGAAGCCGCCGTGCGCGCCGGCGGGCTCGAGGACGGTGACGTGGTCGTGGTCGCGCAGAAGGCCGTCTCGAAGGCGGAGGGGCGGGTTGTCCTGCTCGAGGACGTGGAGGCCACACCCGAGGCGATCGAGCTCGCGGCGGGCACCGACCCGCGCCAGCTCCAGGTGATTCTCGACGAGACGGTCCGGGTCGTCCGCGCGCGGCCGCCGTTCGTGATCTCGGAGACGCGGCACGGGTTCGTCTGCGGCTCGGCCGGCGTCGACGCCTCGAACGCGCAGGGCGCCGGCACCCTCGTCCTGCTCCCGCTCGACCCGGACGCCTCCGCCGCCCGGATCCGCGACGGGCTGCGCGACCGGAGCGGGCGCGAGGTCGGCGTGATCGTCAGCGACTCGTTCGGGCGGCCGTGGCGGCAGGGGACGACCGAGGTCGCGCTCGGC
This sequence comes from Gaiellales bacterium, assembly GCA_038324115.1. Lineage (GTDB taxonomy): Bacteria > Actinomycetota > Thermoleophilia > Gaiellales > Gaiellaceae > Gaiellasilicea. The sequence goes on along the minus strand of JBBQHQ010000002.1, from coordinate 18,613 downwards.
GTCGCGGGGATCGCGCCCCTGCTCGACCTGAACGGCCGCCGCGACCGGATGGGCTACGAGCTGCACTCGACGCTGATCGCGGTCGCCGACGAGCTCGCGGGCGCGGCCGAGCTCGTGATGGGCAAGACGGACGGGATCCCCGCCGCCGTCGTTCGCGGCGCCGACGTGGCCGGCGAGGGCAGCGGCCGCGACCTGTTGATGCCGCCCGAGCGCGACCTCTTCCGCTAGCCGGAGACCTGCTCGACGAGCCCGGCGAGGCGCCGGCCCACGAGCGGGGCGAACTTGAAGCCGTGGCCGCTGCAGGCCGAGCCGACCACGATCCGGCCGCGGTGCTCGAGCACGAACCGCTCGTTGTCGGTGTTCGTGTAGATGCACGTCTCGGGCTTCCCGAGCGAGCTCGCGCCCCGGAAGCGCCGCTCGACCCAGGCCTCGGTCGCCGCGGCGAGCTCGGGATCGACGGCGCCCGGCTCGTCGGGGTCGGTGGGCGCGCCCGTGTGGTGGAGCCCGGCCTTCAGCCCAACACCCGGGGCCGCGAGGGCGTAGCCGGCCTGATCCGGGCCGCGGCGCTCCGTCAGGTCGATCAGCGAGGGGACGGGCCCGTCGGTGTCGAGCTCGAAGTAGGAGACCGTCTCCCGGGTCGGGACGACGTCGAGCTCGATCCCCGCCGGTGCGAGCAGCGCGCGGGCCCACGCCCCGGCGGCGACCACCGCCGCGCCCACCCGGAGGTCGACGCCGTCGCCGGAGATCCGGACCGCGCCGTCCGCCTCCTCGAGCGCGGTCACGCGCGTCTCCTCGAGCAGCAGCGTCCCGGCGACGGCCGCCGACGCGAACAGCGCCGCAAGAGCGCGGTCGGCGTGCGCGATCCCGCCGTCGGCCTGGAAGAGGGCGCTCTCGCCTGCCTCGACGCGGAGCGGGAAGCGGCGCTCCAGCTCGGTTGCGTCGAGGAGCTCGTAGGCGATCCCGTTCGCGTCCAGCGCGGCGCGGTTCGGCTCCCAGTCCCCAAGGTCGAGCGAGCCGTGCTGCTCGAGCACTTCGATCCCGGTCTCGGCCTCGAGCTCGCGCCAGAGCGACAGGGCCCCGCGGCAGAGCTGCGTCCAGCCCGCGTCGGGATACGAGAGGCGGAAGATCCGCGAGCGGCCGTGGCTGGAGCCGCGGTCGTGGCCGATCCGGAACTGTTCGAGCAGGACGACGTCCCGGCCCGACCTCGCGAGCGCACGAGCTGTGGCGAGCCCGGTCACACCTGCGCCGACGACGGCGACGTCCGCGTCGAGGCTCATGCCCCGACCCTACAAGCGCGGCTAGCTCGCGAGGAGCTCGAAGAGTTGCCGCGGCGACAGTCGGCGCGAGCCGTCGTCGTCCGCGAGCACGATCCGCAGGGTGCGTGTCTCGGAGTCCATCCCGAGTACGAGCTCGGCTGCCCGCGACGCCAGCTCGTCCAGGGCGCGGGCGGCAGCGTCGAGCTCCTCCAGAACCTCCCGCGGGGGCGCCGAGGGAATGGAGTGCGTGAGTCCGTCGAGCATCGTCTCGCCGGTGATCGGCCGCGACCGCCGCGGGTTGAGGGCGACCGCCCGACTACATTCCGACCGGCTTCTGCCGACCACTTCGACGATGACGACTCCGACCACCTCCGGCTCCGACCTCGTCGTCCTCGACGGCGACGCTGCGCTCGAGCAGCGCTTCCTTCTCGCCCTCGAGAGCATCTCGCTGATCGCCGCGGGGATCGACGCGACCGGCCGGGTCACCTTCGCGAACGCATTCCTGCTCGACCTGACCGGCTGGACGCACGCCGAGGTCGTCGGGAACGACTGGTTCGAGCTCTTCGACGACAACCCGGCTGTGCGGGCCGACTACTTCGAGTGCATGCGACGCGGGATGATTCGACCGCATTTCGAGAGTGCGATCCGCACCCGCTCAGGCGCGCTGCGCGAGATTCGCTGGAGCAGCATCCTGGAGCGAGACGAGCGCGGCGACGTGACCGGAATCGTCACGCTCGGCGAGGACGTGACCGAGCGCGTCGAGGCGGAGCACGCCCTCCGCGAGCGCGAGGAGCACTTCCGCTCCCTGATCGAGAACGCGAGCGACGTGATCTCGGTTCTGACGCCGGACGGGACGAGTCTCTACGAGAGTCCCTCCGTGGAAAGGATGCTCGGCTGGAAGCCGGATGAGCTCGTCGGGAGGGAGAACTTCTCGATGGTGCACCCGGACGAGGCCGACCAGATGGCCGAGTACATGGCCGCCCTCGTGGACGGTCGGGAGATGCCCGCGCACCAGTTCCGGCTTCGCCATCGCGACGGGACCTGGCGCTGGGTTGAGGGGATCGGTCGCCTCCACCGGCGCGGCCCACAGCCGGTGATGATCACGAACTACCGCGACGTGACCGAGCAGCGCGAGCTGCGCGAGCAGCTCCTCCACTCGCAGAAGCTCGAGGCGGTCGGTCGCTTCGCCGGCGGGGTCGCCCACGACTTCAACAACCTGCTCACCGCGATCAGCGGTTATGCCGAGTTTCTCGTCGCCGGCTTCGACGCCGACGACCCGCGCCGGGAGGACGCGCAGGAGATTTGCCGCGCCGCCGACCGGGCAGCCGAGCTGACCCGACAGCTTCTCGCCTTCAGCAGCCGGCAGGTGCTCCAGCCGGAGACGCTCGACGTCGCCGAGGTCGTCGCCGGGATCGAGGCGTTGCTCGGCCGCCTGCTCGACCCGTCGATCGAGCTCGCGACCGCCGTCGAGGAGGGCTGCTTCGTCGTGGCCGACCGCGGCCAGGTCGAGCAGGTGCTGACGAACCTCGTCGTCAACGCCAGCGACGCCATGCCGGAGGGTGGCCCGCTCTCGATCCGCGCGCGCCGGCTCGTCGGGGGCGAGGGGTCGGTCGTGGAGCTGTCCGTCACCGACGCCGGTGAGGGGATGGACGAGGAGACCCGCGAGCGAGCGTTCGAGCCGTTCTTCACGACGAAGGACAAGAGCAAGGGCACCGGGCTCGGCCTGGCGACGGTCTACGGGATCGTCGCCCAGTCGGGCGGCAGCGTCACGATCGACTCCGAGCTCGGCGTCGGCTCGTGCGTGCGCATCCTCCTACCGCTGGCCGCCGCACCCGTGCCGGAGCCGGTCGAGCCGCTCGTGGTGGAGCAGCTGGAGCTGCGCTCGGAGACGATCCTCCTCGTCGAGGACGAGGCAATGATCCGCCGCCTCGCCCGCGACGTGCTCGGGCGCGCAGGGTTCAACGTGCTCGACGCGCCCGAGGGCGAGCAGGCGCTCGTGCTGCTGCGCGCCAACCACGTCGACCTTCTCCTCACCGACGTCGTGATGCCGGGGATGAGCGGCCCCGACCTGGCCCGGATCGCCGTCTCGGAGCGCCCCAGCCTGCGCGTCCTCTTCACGTCCGGCTACACGAACGAGCCGGAGGAGTTGCTCGCGGAGCCCGACGCGGCCTTCATCGGCAAGCCGTTCTCGCCCCAGTCCCTCGTCGCGAAGGTGCGCGAGGTGCTGGAGGCACGTCAGCCCGCGTAGCCGTCGCCGCGGCCGTCGCTGCCGCCGACGAGCGCCTCGCCCTCGACGAGGATGCACTGGCCGACCCCGAAGCCGTCCACCGGACCCGAGACGGCGACGTCGTGCCCGAGCGCGCGAAGGCCGTCCGCCTCGGCTTCGAGACCCGGCTCCACCTCCACATGTAGCCCCTCCTCGACCCGGAAGCGGGGCGCGTCGAGGGCGCGCTGCGGGTCGAGCCCGCGATCGACCAGCCCGTGCACGACCTGGACGTGGCCCTGGGCCTGCATCGGCCCGCCCATGACACCGAACGGACCCCAGAGCGCGCCGTCGCGGAGGAGCAGCCCCGGGATGATCGTGTGGAAGGGCCGCTTGCCCGGCTCGAGCCGGTTCGGGTGCTCGCGCCCGGGCGTGAACCCCCAGCCGCGGTTCTGGAGCATGACCCCCGTCTCGCCCGCGAGCACGCCCGAGCCCAAGTGGTAGTAGGTGGACTGGATCAGCGAGATCGCGTTCCGGTCGCCGTCCACGGCGCAGAGGTACGTGGTGCCGCCGCGCGGCGCCGTCGACGGCTCCGGCTCGAGCGCCCGCTCGGGCGAGACGAGCGCGCGCCGCGCCTCCAGGTGCGCGGAGTCGAGCAGGAACGAGGGGAAGGGCGCGTCGGCGAAGTGACCGTAGGCGTCCGCGAGGGCGAGCTTCGTCGCCTCGATCCTGCTGTGTAGCGTGTCGGGCAGGCCTTCGAGGAGGCCGAGCGCGATCAGCGCCGCGGCGCCCTGCCCGTTCGGCGGCAGCTCGCAGACCTCCACGCCCCGGTAGGCGTGGCGCAGCGGCTCGACCCAGTCCGAGCGGTGCGCGTCGAGATCCTCCTCGCCGAGCCAGGACGAGGCGGCGACCTGCTCGGCGACGCTGCCGCGGTAGAAGGCGTCGGGGCCTTCCGAGGCGATCCGGCGCAGCGTCGCCGCCAGGCGGGGGAAGCGGAAGATCTCGCCGAGCCTCGGGGCGGTGTAGGGCGCCCGCGGGCTGGCCGCCCAGCTCCCGGCCACGCGCTCCGTCGCGGCGATCCCCGACTCGGCGGCGTCGATCGCGTCCGCGAGCAGGACGTCGAGGCCGAGGGTGCCGTAGCGCTCCGCCAGGTCGGCCCACGCACGGACCGCGCCGGGCACCGTGACCGACGTGGGGCCGAACTCGGTCGCCTCGGCTCCCGCGGGTAGCGAGAGCGGCGCCCGCCCCGAGCCATTCAGGCCGGCAAGCTCCCCGTCCCACCAGAGCTGCGCGAACAGGTCGCCGCCGATCCCGGTGTGGCCGGGCTCGGCGACGCAGAGCATCGCCGCGGCCGCGAGCGCCGCGTCGACCGCGTTGCCGCCGCGCTCGAAGGCTCGCCGGCCGGCGCGGGTTGCGAGCGGGTGGCTCGTCGCCACCATCGACTCGCGGAGAACCGTCGGACGCCTCATTTGCAGCTACTTTGCGGGATAATGGTGTCGGGGATCGACCATGTTCAGCTTGCCGCCCCGCCCGGCTGCGAGGAGCAGGCCAGGGGCTTCTTCGGCGACCTCCTGGGGCTCCCGGAGCTGCCGAAGCCCGAGCCGCTCAGCGTGCGCGGAGGCGTCTGGTTCGGCTGCGGGGCACAGCAGCTCCACATCGGCGTCGAGGACGGGTTCGCTCCGGCACGCAAGGCTCACCCAGCATTTCAGGTCGAGGGCTACGACGCCCTCCTCGACCGGCTCCGGGCCGCGGATGTCCCGGTCGATCCGGACGACGCGATCCCCGGCGTCCGCCGCGCTTACGTCGCCGACCCGTGGGGGAACCGCCTCGAGCTCGTCGAAGCAGCCTTAACCAGTACTGGTTTCGGCCGATAAAGAGGAGAGATGGACGAGCTCACAGGCACCGAACGGATCCTCATCGTCGACGACGAGCCGCCGATCTGCACCCTGCTCGCGCGGCTCCTCGGCGCCCACGGCTTCGACTGCGCGACCGCTGAGAGCGCCGCCGAGGCGCGCCGCGTGCTCCCGCACGGCGAGATCCACCTGATCCTCTGCGACGTGAACATGCCGGGCGAGTCGGGCCTCGACTTCGCCGCTGAGGTCGCCCGCGACTATCCGGACACGGCCGTCGTCATGGTCACCGGCCTCGACGACCGCAGCTACGCGGAGCACGCGCTCGCCCACGGCGCCTACGGCTACGTCCTCAAGCCCTTCAAGCCGAACGAGCTGATCATCAACGTCGTGAACGCGCTCCGCCGCCGCGCCCTCGAGGTCGAGAACCGCGGCCACCGGGAACGGCTCGAGCACACCGTCCTCGAGCGGACGGCGACGCTGCGCGACACGATCGCCCGGCTCGAGAGCTCCGACCACGAGCTGCGCCGGCTCCGCGAGGAGACGATCCAGCGCCTCTCCTGGGCCGCCGAGTTCCGCAACCAGGAGACCGGCCAGCACATCGTCCGGATGAGCCTCTACTGCGCCCTGCTCTCGAGGCTCGCCGGCCTCGACTCCGACCGCGCCGAGCTGATCCGGATCGCCAGCCCGATGCACGACGTGGGCAAGATCGGGATCCCCGACCGGATCCTGCTCAAGCCCGGCGGGCTGACCGAGGAGGAGCGGGAGGTGATGGAGGCCCACACCGAGATGGGCCACCGGATCCTGGTCGGCTCCGGGGTCGAGCTGCTCGAGCTCGCGGCCGAGATGGCACTGACGCATCACGAGCGGATCGACGGCACCGGCTACCCGCGCGGTCTCGCGGGCGACGAGATCCCGATCGAGGGCCGGATCGCGGCGATCGCCGACGTCTTCGACGCCCTCACCTCCGACCGCGTCTACCGCGGCGCCTACCAGCCCGAGGAGGCCCGCGAGATGATGCTCGAGGGCCGCGGCGCCCAGTTCGACGCGGAGCTGCTCGACCTGTTCTTCGACGCGTGGCCGGACGTGCTCGCGATCCGCCGCGCCGCCACCGACGGCGCCGCCTCGAGCGCGCTCTACTCCCGGGCGTCCTAACTCAGGCCGCGCGACGCGACGCGACCCGGATCGCGCGCGAGCGATCGGGATCGGCGCCCGGCACCAGCCCGAGCCCCCAGCCCTTCATCAGGTAGATCCCGGCGAGCCCGGCCCACTCCTCGTAGGGCGCCAGCACCTCGGCCGTCTCGGGCAGCTCGACCCAGCGGCCGCGGAGCGCCGAGACGAGCTTGACCAGCGAGAGGTCGCCGACGAGCCCGTAGCGGTAGCTGCCCAGGCCCTCGAGCGCGACGACTCCGAGCGACCACGGGCCGAAGCCGCGCTCGCGCAGGAGGCGGGCCTCGACCGCGTCCTCGGGCAGCTCGCGCAGCCGCTCGAGGTCGATCGTGCGGCAGAGGCGGACGAGCGAGGAGGCGCGGTGGGTGGCGAGGCCGAGCCGCCGCAGCTGCGCGGGGGAGAGGGCGCCGATCGCCTCGCGCGTCGGCGCCGGCTCGCCGATCGCCCGGATCACGGCGCGCTCGATCTGGCGTGCGAGCCGGGCCTCGATCAGCTGGCCGCAGATCGCGCGCAGCACCGACTGGGCCACCGTCGGCAGCCGCAGGGGCCGTAGCCCACGCAGCTCCCGGATCGAGGGCCCGAGCAGCGGATCGCGCCGGAAGCGGCGCACGAACTCGGTCGTGTCCGCATCGAGCGCGAGCATGAAGCGGACGAGCCGGAGCCCCTCCTCGTCCGGCGCACGGAGGACGACGGTGCCGTCCGGCCGCTGCCACGCCGCCCCGGAGCCGCCGCCCGGGAGCGGGCTCTCCCACGCGTCGCGGCGCGCACTGAGGCGGAGGGAGAAGGGCCCCGAGGGCCTGACGACGTCCTGGATCACCGGACGGGACCTTACTGTTGTCCCCAGATGAGGCTTGCCGACGCCATCTCCCTTCGCTCGCGGCGGCGCAAGCTCGACCTCTTCCTGGCGGCGATGCAGCCGACCGCGGAGACGACGGTGCTCGATGTCGGCGTGGACGACTTCGGCTTCGGCGAGCCCCACGAGAACGAGCACGGCGGCTGCGGCACCCTCAACCATTTCGAGAACGCCTACCCGTGGCCCGAGCGGATCACGGCGCTCGGCCAGCACGAGGGGACGACCTTCCGGGAGCACTACCCGCGCATCCCCTACGTCAAGGGCGACGCGACCGCGCTCCCCTTCGAGGACGGCGCCTTCGACATCGTCTACTCGAACGCCGTGATCGAGCACGTCGGCGACCGCGAGCGGCAGCGGCGCTTCGTCGAGGAGACCCTTCGCGTCAGCCGCCGCGTCTTCATCACGACGCCGAACCGCTGGTTCCCGGTCGAGGTGCACACGCGGCTCCCCCTCGTCCACTGGCTTCCGGAGCCGGCCGCGCACCGCGTCTACGACCTCGCCCGGAAGCCGTGGGCGAAGGAGAACCACCTGCTCGGCCCGGCCGAGCTCGCCTCGCTCTTCCCGGGCAACGTCCGGATCGTCAACCTCCGGATGACGCTGGCGGCGATCGTTGGCTAGCCGTTTCGGCCGTTTCGCGCTCTACGCGTTCGTCGTCGGGCTCCCGCTCCACAACCTCGCGATGGCAGAGCTCTGGGACCTCGGCGTGCGCGGGACCGCGCTGGACGTCGTCTCCGCGTGGAAGGAGGCCCTTCTCGCGGTCGCGCTCGGCCTCGTCCTGCTCGAGCGCCGCGGGCTCCCCTTCAAGGCGACCGCGACCGACTGGCTCGCGTTCGCCTACGGCGGGCTCGTGCTCGTCTACGCCGCGATCCCGCAGAGTTGGCTTGGCGGCAACGCCGACGCGCACGGGATCCTCTTCGCAGTCCGCCACGACCTGACGCCGCTCGCCGCGTACGTGCTCGGGCGCAGCCTCTCCTTCGGCCGGGACGACCTGCGCCGGATCGGGACGACGATCGTCGCGGTCGCGGCCGCCGTCGCCGCCTGGGGCCTCGTCGACGTCTACGCGCTCTCGCTCGACACGTGGCGGAACTCGGGCGTGCCGGGCTGGTACCGCGAGCAGCTCGGCCTCCGCTACGACGGCCTCTCGGGCCTGCCGGAGAACTTCGTCTACAACACCGGCGACGAGCGGCCGCTGCGCCGGCTCGTCTCCACCTTCCTCAGCCCACTCGCGACCGGCTACCTGCTCGTGGTCGCGCTGCTCGCCTCAACAGCGCTCGGGCGGCGCCGGTGGCTCCCGCTCGCGACGGCGCTCGCCTTCGCGGGCCTTCTCTTCACCTACTCGCGCACCTCGATCGCCGCGCTCGCCCTCGGGCTCGCTGTCCTCGCGTGGGCGCTCCGCTCCCGGCTCCCGCTCGCCGCGGCCGTCCTCGTCGCCCTCGTCGGCCTCGCCTTCGTCGAGGCGTACCCGTCGATCGGACCGCGCGACACCTACACCCCCGCCGAGCTCGAGTTCCAGCGGGCAGGCGGGCAGAAGGAGCCGACGAGCGGCGACGCGACGAGCTTCGGCGAGTCGTCGGTGAGCAGCCATCTGGACAGCCTCCGGAACGGGATCGAGACCGTCGCCCGACACCCGTGGGGGTACGGGCCCGGGAACGCGGGCGTGACCGCGAAGCGGACCGGGGAGGAGATCAAGGCGGGCGAGTCCACCTACACGGAGCTCGGCGCCGACCTCGGTCTCCCTGGGATGCTCGCGTTCGTCGCGTGGAACTTCGCGCTGCTGGCACGCATCTTCCGGCGCGCGCCCTGGCTCGCCGCCTCGCTCGCGTCCGTGCTCGCACTCGGGATCCAGACGGATGTGATCGGCGTCCACTGGCTCGCCTTCGTCGTCTGGCTGCTGGCGGGCGAGCGCGCCTGACCCTTGAGAACCGGGCGGCGGCTGCCGATATGCCCTGCATGGACACGGTTTCTACCCCGATTCGCCGCCAGCTCGGCACGATCATGGTCGAGAGCGGCCTGATCACGCAGGAGCAGCTCACGGTCGCGCTCGAAGAGCAGCGCCGCACGTCGCAGCCGCTCGGGGCGGTGCTGATCGACCTCCGGCTCGCCTCCCCCGGCGCGATCGCGAACGCGCTCGCCGAGCAGCACGGCGGTCTGCTCAAGACCGAGTACGGCGTCAGTGCCGGGCTTGCACGGCCGGAGACGCCGACGGTCCAGCTCGATCCGATCGCCGACCGCGACGCGACGATCGCGGCGCTGCTCGAGGACGTCGACGGCCTCCAGAAGATGGTGGACATCGGCCGGGAGCACTTCGCGGCCGCGGCCCGCCGCTACGACCAGCTCTTCGCCGAGCTGCGCGCCGTCACGGCGGAGCGGGACGCGCTCGTCGCGCAGCTCGCCGTCCCGACCGCGTAACCCCTCGTCCGGTCCTTGCCGTGCCGCGGCACGCGCCCGATACTTCCAGCGTGGATGCGGCCCACGACTTTCGGCGACCTCTGGGACAGCTCCTCGTCGAGGAGGGGATCCTGACGACGGAGCAGCTCGACGCCGCGCTCCGGGCGCAGTACGGGACGGACAAGCAGCTCGGGCAGGTGCTCGTCGAGCTCGGCTACGTGGCCTCGGGTGTCGTAGAGGCCGCTCTTGTCGAGCAGCAAGCGCCCGTGGGGCCGTTCCCGTCCCCGGCACCCCTCCCGGAGCCCCAGCCGGAGTCGGAGCCGGACGTGCTCGAGGCCTGGCGCGAGGCGGTCGACCAGCGCGACGCCCTGATAGGCCGCTACGGGGAGGAGCTCGCCGCCCGCGACGCGCGGATCGTCGCCCTGGGCGCGCAGGTCGCCGAGCTCCGGGACCGGCCCGCGGCCGAGCCGGAGCCCGAGCCCGAGCCCGAGCCGGCCGAGACCGCCCACGTTCGCTTCGTCCCGGCCGTCGACGGCTACCGCCTCGCCGAGGCCGACGGGCCGGCACCCGCGCCCGGCGAGCGCGTCGAGCACGACGGCCGGCTCTACGTGGTCGAGCGGCTCGGCCTCTCGCCGCTGCCCGGATCCCGGCTGCGCTGCGCGTACCTGGCCGCGGCTCCGGTGAATACGATCTCGCCATGAGCGAGCTCGATCCGCAGGTGCGCATCGGCCACGTCCACCTGAAGGTCGCGGACATCGAGCGCGCGCTCGGCTTTTACGTCGGCGTCCTCGGCTTCGAGCTCCAGCAGCGGCTGGGCGACGAGGCCGCGTTCGTCTCGGCGGGCGGCTACCACCACCACATCGCGCTCAACACCTGGGAGTCGAAGGGCGGGTCGCCGCCTCCGCCCGGCTCGACGGGTCTCTTCCACCTCGCCGTCCTCTACCCCGACCGGCGCACGCTCGCGGACGCGCTCCGCCGCGTGCTCGGGGCGGGGCTTCGGCTCACCGGCGCCTCCGACCACGGCGTCAGCGAGGCGCTCTACCTGCGCGACCCGGACGAGAACGGCGTCGAGCTCTACCGCGACCGCCCGCGCGAGGAGTGGCCGCACGCGGACGACGGCTCGGTCGCGATGTTCAGCGCCCCGCTCGACCTCGACGCGCTCCTGGCCGAGGCATGACCGAGCCGATCCCACTCGAGAGCCCGCGGCTGAGCGAGACCTAGGCGGCGCTGCCGCCGTCCTCGCCGCCGTGCGCTGCGACCGCGACCGGCTGCCACTCCCGCCACGTCGCGAGCCGTTTCTCGTAGTCGGCCTCGGCGATCCCGAGCGGGGCCTTGCCGAAGAAGACGCGGAGCGGCGGGTCGTCCGCGTCCACGATCTGGAGGATGGGGTCGCGCGTCGCCACCGGGTCGCCGGGGGTCCCGAGGTTGCGCCGCCGCTCCTGGACCTGCTCGCGCAGCTCGGCGTAGGCGGGGTTCTCCTCGGCGCGCCGGGCAGAGCTGCCGCTCCAGTCGGTCGAGAACCCGCCGGGCTCGACCAGCGTCACCTTGATCCCGAAGCCCGCGACCTCCTGGGCGAGCGCCTGGCTCAGGCCTTCGAGCGCCCACTTCGAGGCGTGGTAGATCCCGACGGTCGGGAAGGCGGAGATCCCGCCGATCGAGGAGACCTGGATGATGTGGCCGCCGCCCTGCTCGCGGAGCAGCGGGATCGCGGCCTGGGTCACCCAGAGAGCCCCGAAGAGGTTGGTCTCGATCTGGTCGCGCGCGTCCGCCTCGCTCAGCTCCTCGACCATCCCGAACTGGCCGTAGCCCGCGTTGTTGACGACGACGTCGAGCCGGCCGAAGTGCTCGTGCGCCCGGGCCACGGCCGCGAAGGCCGCTTTGCGGTCGGTCACGTCCAGCTCGAGCGGCAGCACCGCGTCGCCGTGCGCCGCGACGAGCTCGTCCAGGCTCGAGGTGTTGCGGGCGGTCGCAACCACCTTGTCGCCGCGCTCGAGCGCCGCCAGGGCCCACTCCCGCCCGAAGCCGCGGGACGTTCCCGTGATGAACCAGATCTTGCTCATGTCTCTTCCTCTCGTGGCGCGCGATCGCGTCCGCCTCACCTGCCCGGAGCCGGAGTCCCCCAATCTCGGATCGCCTACGATTGAGCTGTGCCCAGGGGTTACGAGGAAGGTCCGGTCGCCGAGGAGGCGGAGCGCCGGCGCGACGAGCTCGCGCGCGGCGTCAAGTCCGAGCGGGTCGAGGAGCGGCTCGCGGTCGTCGGCTCGACCGCGGACGAGCCGGAGCGGCACTTCCTCGGCTGGCGCGACGAGGTCGACCCCGACGAGCTCTTCGCCTCGGGGGCGGCCTGGGGGATCGCCGTCGTCCGCCGCCCGGCCGACTCCGTGTCATGACACTGCTACAACTTCCCTAGCGATGCCCAAGGCGGTCGAGCAGCTCGAGCAGGTGATCATCCGCTTCGCCGGAGACTCCGGCGACGGCATGCAGCTGACGGGCGACCGCTTCACGAGCGAGACGGCGCTGGTCGGGAACGACCTGGCGACGTTCCCGGACTTCCCCGCCGAGATCCGCGCCCCCGCCGGCTCGCTTCCCGGGGTCTCGGGCTTCCAGGTCCACTTCGCCGACCACGACATCCTCACCCCCGGCGACGCGCCGAACGTGCTCGTGGCGATGAACCCGGCGGCGCTGAAGACGAACCTGCGCGACCTGCCGAAGGGCGGGACGCTGATCGTGGACACCGACCAGTTCAAGGAGCGGAACCTCCAGAAGGCGGGCTACGAGACGAGCCCCCTCGAGGACGGCTCGCTCGAAGGCCTGCACGTGCACACAGTGGCGCTCACCTCGATGACCGTCGAGGCGCTGAAGGGGATCGAGGGGATCACCCCGCGCGAGGCCGAGCGCTCGAAGAACTTCTTCGCGCTCGGGCTGATGAGCTGGCTCTACAACCGGCCCACGGAGGGGACGCTCGACTTCATCGAGGTCAAGTTCGGGAAGCGGCCGCAGATCGCCCAGGCGAACGCGACCGCCTTCAAGGCCGGCTACGCCTACGGCGAGACCTCCGAGGACTTCGCGGTCTCCTACGAGGTCGCGCCCGCCCCGATGCAGCCCGGCACCTACCGGCAGATCACGGGGAATACGGCGCTCTCCTACGGGCTGATCGCCGCCGCGAAGCTGGCCGGGCTCGACCTCTTTCTCGGCGCCTACCCGATCACTCCCGCCTCCTCGATCCTGGAGGAGCTGGCCGGGCACAAGTCCTTCGGGGTCAAGACCTTCCAGGCCGAGGACGAGATCGCCGCGGTCGGCGCGGCGCTCGGCGCGGCCTTCGGCGGCGCGCTCGGGATCACGACCTCGGCCGGGCCGGGCGTGGTGCTGAAGGCCGAGACGATCGGCCTCGGGATCATGCTGGAGCTGCCGCTACTCGTCCTCGACATCCAGCGCGCCGGCCCCTCCACGGGGATGCCGACGAAGCCGGAGCAGGCCGACCTGCTGATGGTGCTCTTCGGCCGGAACGGCGAGAGCCCGGTGCCGGTGATCGCGGCCTCGACGCCCGCCCAGTGCTTCCACGCCGCGATCGAGGCGGCCCGGATCGCGCTCAAGTACCGGACGCCGGTCTATCTCCTCTCCGACGCCTACCTCGCGAACGGCTCCGAGCCGTGGCTGATCCCGGACGTGGCGAGCCTGCCCGACATCTCGACCTCGTTCGCCGAGCCCGCGCGCGACGGCGCCCCTTTCCACCCGTACGCGCGCGACCCCGAGACGCTGGCGCGGCCGTGGGCGATCCCCGGCACGGCGGGCCTGGAGCACCGGATCGGCGGGCTCGAGAAGGCCGACGTCACCGGCGCGATCTCCTACGACGCCGACAACCACGACCTGATGACGCGGATGCGCGCGGCGAAGGTGGCGGCGATCGCGAACGACATCCCGCTGCTCGAGGTGGACGACCCTGACTCTCTGGACGGGGGCGGCGCCGACACGCTCGTGCTCGGCTGGGGCTCGACCTACGGCCCGATCGGCGCCGCGGTCAAGCGCGTCCGCCGTGCCGGGCACAAGGTGGCGCGGGCGCACCTGCACCACCTGAACCCGTTCCCGCGCAACACGGGCGACGTCCTCCGCACCTACGACAAGATCCTGATCCCGGAGATGAACCTCGGCCAGCTCTTGAAGCTCGTCCGGGCCGAGTTCCTCGTCGACGCGCACGGCTACAACAAGGTGCGCGGGCTCCCGTTCAAGGCCTCCGAGCTGGCCGACGCGATCACGGCGCTGGTGGAGTCGTGAGGCCGAAGAAGGCCCGCCCCGACGGCCGCTCCCTCCTCCTGAAGGAGAAGCCGTACACCTTCCGGCAGCGCCGGGACGGGACGGTGGCCGTCTTCTGGCGTCGCGTCCCGGCCGCCACCCTCTCCGGGAAGCTGGCCGAGAGGTTCCTCGACACCGCCTCCGACTGCAGCGGCGAGGAGCTGCAGCTCCTGCTCGCGCGGGCGACCGGCAACTTCAAGCGCGGGAACGAGAGGACGGTATGAGCGCGAACGGCGACCTGATCCAGCTCTCCGCGAAGGACTTCAAGTCCGACCAGGAGGTGCGCTGGTGCCCGGGCTGCGGCGACTACGCGATCCTGAACGCCGTCCAGAGCTTCATGCCCGAGCTGGGGCTGAAGCGCGAGAACATCGTCTTCGTCTCGGGGATCGGCTGCGCCGCGCGCTTCCCGTACTACATGGAGACCTACGGGATGCACTCGATCCACGGCCGCGCGCCGGCGATCGCGACGGGGCTCTCGGTCACGCGGCCCGACCTCTCCGTCTGGGTCGTGACGGGCGACGGCGACTCGATGTCGATCGGCGGCAACCACCTGATCCACGCGCTCCGCCGGAACGTGAACCTGAAGATCCTGATGTTCAACAACCGGATCTACGGGCTGACGAAGGGGCAGTACTCGCCGACGTCGGAGCTCGGCAAGGTGACGAAGTCGACGCCGATGGGCTCGCTCGACCAGCCCTTCAACCCTCTCTCCCTGGCGATCGGCGCCGAGGCGACCTTCGTCGCCCGCGCGATCGACACGGACAAGAAGGAGCTGACCGAGGTGCTCCGCGCCGCCGCCGCCCACCGGGGGAGCGCCTTCGTCGAGATCTACCAGAACTGCAACATCTACAACGACAACGCCTTCGACTTCGTCCGCGAGCAGAAGGAGAACCGGCTCTACCTGAGGCACGGCGAGCCGATCGTCTGGGGGGACAAGGGGATCAGGTTGCTGCCCGACGGGTCGCCGGAGGTCGTGAGCGCGAACGAGCCCGACCTGCTCGTCCACGACGCGCACGCCCACGAGCCGGCGCACGCGTTCGCTCTGAGCCGGATGACGCAGACGGTGATCGGTGCCACCCCCATGGGCGTCTTCCGCGCCGTCGAGCGGCCGGTCTACGACGACCTGATGGCCGAGCAGATCGCCGTCGCGCGCGGGAATGGCGAGGGACAGCTGGAAGCCCTGCTCGCCGGCAGCGACACCTGGACTATCTGATCGCGCGCCGCTAGCCGTCGGCGGCGGTGAAGTCGGGCACCGGGCGGGCCTTCGCCTCCTCGTCGGTCGCGGCGACGCCGTTCTCGGCGATGTCGTCGATCAGCCACTCCATCTCCGCGATCTCGCGGCGCTGCGCCTCGATGATCCCGTCCGCGAGCTTCCGCACCCGCACGTCGTCGATGTTCGCGCGCTCGCTGGTCAGGATCGCGATCGAGTGGTGGGGGATCATCGCCTTCATGTACGAGCGGTCCTCGACCGTCGCCTGGCTGCGAACGAGGAAGAGTGCGAGCGCGAAGACCGCGACGCTGCCGGCGAGGATCGCGACGTTCACCTTCCGGCTCCGGTACATGCCGAGCATGAAGCCGAGCATGATCACGGCCATGGTCGCGCCCATCACGAAGGCCATGTAGAAGCGCGTCTCGCTGAAGCGGACGTGGTCGAAGGCGTAGGTGTTCAGGTACATCAGCGCGAACATCACCGCCGTCGAGGTGGCGATCATCGCGCCGAAGCGCGCGTAGCTGCCCCCGTGGGGCCGGTGCTCGTTCCGCTCCTCGCCGTTCATGGTGCTCCTCTCGTCGCTGTCGCGGGATCGGCTACCCCGGGCTGCGAAGTGCCAATCCCAGCCTTGGCGCAGGGGCTCGGGAGGTCTAAGCTCGCGGTGTGACCGTCTACACGCTCGGCGTGTGGCACGTGCAGCCCGGCCGCGAGGACGAGTTCGTTCGCGCCTGGGACAACCTCGCGCGCTGGACGGTCGAGAACGAGTACGAGTCGCACGGCACTCTCGTCCGCGACCGCGAGAGCCCGTCGCGCTACGTCAGCTTCGGCCTCTGGCCGAGCGCCGAGGCGGCGGGCCGCTGGCGAGAGTCAGAGGGCTTCCGGGAGCGGTTCGCGGTGATCGAGGAGACGCTGGAGCGCTTCGAGCCGCAGCTGCTCGATGTCGTGATGCGCGTCGGCTAGCGGTGGCGCTGCTCTGGGTTCGAGGCGTACCTGCAGAGAAAACAGAGAGCGCCGACCTTGCAATCGGTCGTACGGGGCAATTACGATTGACAACATGGCACCGTGGTCACCCGGAGACAACGTTGTAATTCTTGGTGCAGGAGCTACACGTGGGGCGGAGTTCGCGAGCGGATCAGATCAGCCGCTTTGCTTGCCGCCTCTGAACGCTGACTTCTTTACACAGCTCCAACGAATAACCGCTTCGCGGCATCAATCGGCGATCGATGGCGTACTGAAGGATCTGTTAGACGTATACGGTCCAGATTTTAGCCTTTCTTTAGAGCAGTATTTTACGCAGTTGGAAGCAATGCTTGCCACGACTGCGGGCGGAACGAGTCCAACGGGAAAGTTCGGACCGGCTCGGCTCGGTTCGATGCGTCAACGTCTCTTAGTGGCGCTGTCTGCTGTGTTGGAGGAATCAGCGGACGTTGCGAAGGCGAACTCGCGTGCCCGTAGACACCCCTGCTCGTATCACGCCGCTCTCGTTTCGTCCCTAAGTCCGAAGGACACCGTCATCTCGTTCAACTACGACTGCGTAGTCGACCACGCCCTGCGCACTAGCGGTGGAGGTAAGTGGAGTGCTCGCTACGGGTATGGATTCCCGAGTCCTGCGCGAGTCGAGGGTACGTCACCATGGGATGCGGATGAGGCGCCGACGCAGCAGAACAAGTCGATCAACCTACTCAAGCTACACGGCTCGTTGAACTGGTTCCCATTCCCCGAGGACGACGGGGGAATCATCAAGCTCCGCGAACGTCCGTACAAGCAGAAGGGTGACAAGCTCTACGAGATAGTACCGCCGGAGTACGTGAAGTCGGTCGGCAGTCGCGCGATTTACCCGGATCTTTGGTCGCGGGCACGCCTGGCATTAAGACGCGCGAAGCGTCTCGTGTTTATCGGGTTCTCGTTTACCCCAACCGATCTGCACGTTGAGGCGCTCTTCCGCCTGGCGCTCGCCGACCAGCCGAGTGCGACCGAGGTCATCATTCTGGTCAATCCTTCGGCAGATCATCGGCAGAGGATTCGGACAATCACGTCGCCTGCTCTCGCGAGGGGAGCGCGGGTAGTGCAGTTCGACTACCTAGCCGAGGCCGCTCCACACTTCAGTGAGTTGCTCCGGTAGACCCGGCCGTGGCTCCGCGGTGGAACTGGCGGACGCGCTCTCACATCGCTCCGAACGCCGGCAGATCCAGCTCCTGCTCCTCGAACACCGCGCGCGGCCCGCTCAGCTCCACCGTCCGCAGCCAGTGCGCCCGCAGGTGCTCCCGGTCCCACGCGGCCGGCTCCAGGAACCGGCCCCACCGGATCAGCATGACGAGGAAGAGGTCGGCGACCGTCCGCTCTTCGCCGACCAGCCACTCGCGGCCCGCCAGATGGGAGTCGATCAGGTCGTAGTGCCCCGCCAGCTCGCGGTCGGCGGCCTCCTGCACGCCCTCCGTCCCGTAGCGGTCGGGGTAGAAGTGACGCATCGCCGTCATCTGGACGGTGTTCGAGAGCCAGAGCAGCCACCGGTAGACGTCGGCGCGCTCGGGCGTTCCGACGGCCGGGATCAGGCGCGCGTCCGGGAAGCGGTCGGCGAGGTGGAGGCAGATCGCGGCCGACTCGGTCAGGACGAGGTCGCCGTCCTCCAGGGTCGGGATCCGGCCCCACGGGTTCAACGCCAGGTACTCGGGCGTCGGACGCCCCTCCTCGTCGCGCTCGACGCGGACGAGCTCGTACTCGCACCCGATCTCGGCGAGGACGGCGTGCGGTGCCATCGCCGCGGTACCCGGGAGGTAGTGGAGGCGCATCGGCACGACTCTAGCGGCGGTCGTAGGATCGGGACGTGACCGAGCTCGAGAAGCTGCTCGCCAGCCGTTCCGACGCGCGCGTCGCCATTGTCGGCGCGGCAGACGCCGTCTCCAAGTACATCGGCGAGACCGAGAAGAACCTCGCCGCTGCCTTCGACGCGGCCGAGCGGAGCGGATCGATCCTCTTCGTCGACGAGGCCGACGGCCTCTTCGGCCGGCGCGCGGAGATCGAAGGGCATCACGGCCCGGTCGTGCTCGGCGTCCGCCGGCTCCGCAACGTGCCCCACGAGTTGCGCGCGCACCTAGTCGTCGTCCACGCGCCGCGGCGCCCCTGGTGGCGGCGCCGCTAGGCGGGCGCGCCCGCGGGTGCGAAGGGCGGCGGTCCGAGCACCTCGATCCCATGCTTGCGGCCCGAGGCCTCCATCCGCTCCCGGTCGGGCGCCGGAGCGGCGTCGAAGTCGGCGTGGCTCGCGGGCTCGCCGCCGTCGCGGAAGTAGGAGTCGTGCGTCCCGGGAGTGTTGAGGACGAGGAAGCGCGCCCGCTCGGAGGTGGCGACGAAGGCGTGGGGGACGCCGCGGCGGAGCGAGACGGTGTCGCCCGGCCC
>JBBQHQ010000001.1:0-69084 GCA_038324115.1 Gaiellales bacterium | reverse complement strand
AGCGCGGGCAGGCGGCGCAGGACGGCAGCCGGCTGCGCGCGCAGGGCGGCGGCGAGCGCTTCCGTGCTCCGGTAGGTGACGACGACCGATCCGGCGGGGCGGCCGGTCGAGCCGGGGGAGGGGTCCGCGCCGGCGTGCGCGAGCGGGGTCGCGACCAAAGCCGCGACCAGAGCCGTCAGAAGTGCCTTCGCCATTGTCCGCATGAGTGAGTGGCCGCGCACCGCAGAGCACACGACGTTCGGATCATGGTCGATCGAAGGCGACCTGGGAATCCCCCTTTCCAAGGTAGGCTCGTGCCCGTGAGCGCACGTCTCAGTCGCAGCGGCAGCGGCTCCGTCAACGTGACCACGGGGCTACCCGTGCTCGACCACCTCCTGACGCTGCTCGCGCGGAGCGGCGGCTTCGACCTCGCGCTCGAGTTGCCACCCGGGGACGCCGAGGAGGAGGTCGTCGAGGCGGGGACCGCGCTCGGCGAGGCGGTCGCGCCGCTCCTCCGCGCCGACGGCGCCCGCGGGCACGGCGCCGCCGCGCTTCCAGCCCAGGAAGCGCTCGCCCATGTCGTGCTCGAGGTCTCCGATTCGCCGTTGCTCGCCTCGAACGTGGATCTGAGCGCGGCACGGGCCGGCGGCCTCCGCTCCGATCTCGCCGCCCGCTTCCTCGACTCGTTCGCGAAGGCCGCCGGGCTGACGCTGCATGTCCGCCTGATCGACGGCGATGACTCCCAGCACGTCCTGGAGGCGATCTTCAAGGCACTCGGCGCCGCTCTCTCCGAGGCGAGCGCCGGCAGACCCCGAGCAACCGGCTGACTGGAGGCCCCGTGGCAGAGAAGGAAATCGTCCGTACCGAGAACGCACCCGCTCCGTTCCAGGGAGCGCCCTACAACCAGGCCGTGATCGCGGGCGGGCTCGTCTTCGTCGCGGGTCAGCTCGGCCTGGCACCCGGCAAGGGCGAGATGGTCGGGCCCGGGATCGCCGAGCAGACCGAGCAGGTGCTCACCAACCTGACAGCGATCCTCGCGGCCGCGGGGAGCGGGATCGACAAGCTCGTCAAGACCACGGTGTTCCTCGTCGATCTCGGCGACTTCGCGGAGATGAACGAGGTCTACGCGCGCCACGTCGGCGACCGGCCGCCGGCGCGCTCGACCGTCGAGATCTCGGCCCTGCCCTCCGGGGCGCGCGTCGAGATCGAGGCCGTCGCCCACCTCTAGCGACGAGAATGAGCGCATGCCGGCCTCGATCGCCGAGTACGTCCGCTTCCTCGACCTCGACGCCTGGATCGTCGGCGGCGCTGTTCGCGACGAGCTGCTCGGCCGCCCCGTCGCGGAGCTGGACTTCGTCGTCCCCCGGGTCGGACAGGCGGAGCTGAAGGCCGCGCTCGAGCCGCACGGGAAGGTCGAGGACCTGATCGTCGCCGAGCGGAGCGTGGGGGCCAGGCTCCTGCCCCGCGACCGGGAGATCCGGAGTCTCCAGCCCGCGGGCATCGAGTTCGCGCCGCCGCGTGTCGAGCGCTCGACCGGGCCGGGGCGCCACGACTTCGAAATCGTCGCGGATGCGTCGGTCTCGCTCGAGCAGGACATGGAGCGGCGGGACTTCACGGTCAACGCGATGGCCCGGCGGCTCTCGACAGGGGAGCTGCTCGACCCGCTCGGCGGCCAGGCCGACCTCGCCGGTCGGCTCCTGCGGACGACCGGCCCGACGAGCTTTCGGGACGATCCGCTCCGGATCGTGCGCGGCCTCCGCTTCGTCTCCCAGCTCGGGTTCGACCTCGACCCGGAGACGGAGGCGCAGATGCGTGAATGGGCGCCCCGGATCGAGCACGTCTCCGCCGAGCGGATCGGCGGCGGCCTCGCGAGCGACGGCCTGGGGGAGTTCTCGAAGCTGCTGCTCGGGGCCGAGCCGGCGAAGGCGCTCCGGCTCGCCCGCGACACCGGCGTCCTCGTCCGGATCCTGCCCGAGCTGGGGCCGGCGCTCGGCTTCGAGCAGGAGAGCCGCTTCCACGAGCTGACGCTGGACGAGCACCTCTTCCGGGTCGTCCAGGCGGCCGCCGACGCCGGCGCGCCGCTGCGGGTGCGGCTCGCGGCGCTGCTCCACGACGCAGGCAAGCCCGAGTCGGCCTGGCGCGGCACCGACGGACGGCTCCACTTCTATGCCAGCGGGCGGTGGCAGAAGCGCTCGCACGAGGAGATCGGGGCCGAGCTCGCCGGCGCGGCACTCCTGCGGCTCCGCTACCCGACGCGGCTGCGCGACGCCGTCCGCAGGCTCGTCCGCGAGCACATGTTCCACGTGCCCGAGCCGGGCGACGGGATCCGCGCCCGCCGCTTCCTCGCCCGCCACGGCCGCGAGGGGGCGTTCGACCTGGTCGCCCACAAGGACGCCGACACGCGCGGCAAGCGGGACGGGATGGACGACACCTGCCGGGCCGAGCTGGACCGGCTCGCGGGGTTCGAGGCGACCCTCGAGCAGGAGCTCGCGAGCCCCTACCGGCTCGGGGACCTCTCCGTCGATGGCGCCGACCTGATCGAGCTGGGCTGGGCGCCGTCGCCCGCCCTCGGCGAGGCCCTGCAGGCGCTGCTGGAGCAGGTCCTCGTCGACCCGGCGCTGAACACGCGCGAGTGGCTGCTCGCCGAGAGCCGCCGGCTGCTGGCGGCGCGGTCGTGATCCGCTGGGACGCGGGACCCCGCTACGACGTCGTCTTCTCGACGAGGGCCGGCGGCGTCAGCGAGGGGCCGTACGAATCGCTCAACCTCGGCCGGATGACGGGCGACGAGGTCGAGCGGGTGGACGAGAACCGCCGCCTGCTCTGCGCCGAGATCGGGACGACCCCCGACCGGCTCGCCCTGAACCGGCAGATTCACTCGGCAGACGTCCACCGGGCCGAGGCAGGGGTTCGGGGGACGCCGGGCGACGGGCTCTGGACCGACATCCCCGACCTGCCCATCCTCGCGCTCGCCGCCGACTGCCTCCCGATCGCCCTCGCGCGGCCGGAAGGTGAGCCTCCGGCGGTCGCGGTCGTGCACGCCGGCTGGCGCGGGCTGCTCGGCGGCGTCGTGGGCGCGGGCGTCGAGGCGCTCGGCGGAGTCGCAGCTGCCTGCGTCGGCCCGGCGATCGGCCCCTGCTGCTACGAGGTCGGCCCGGAGGTGGCGGAGCCCTTCGCGCTCGCCTTCGGCGCCGACGTCCTCCGCGGCCGGAACCTCGATCTCTGGACGTCGGCCGAGCGCGCGCTCCGCGCGGCCGGGGTCGAACACGTGGAGCGGGTCGACCTCTGCACGGCGTGCCATCCCGAGCTCTTCTTCTCCCACCGCCGCACCGGCAAGCCGCGGGGCGTCCAGGGGGTGATCGCACGTGTCGCCTGAGGCTGTGCGGGCGGCTTACGAGCGGATCCGGGCCGAGGTTGGGCCCGGCGTCACCGTCGTCGTCGCCACGAAGTACGTCTCCCTGGAGAACATGGCGATCCTCGCGGAGGCCGGAGTCGAGGTGGCGGGGGAGAACCGCGCCCAGGACCTCGAGCGCAAGCACGCCGTCTACGGCGACGCCTTCCGCTGGCACTTCATCGGCCACCTCCAGTCGAACAAGGCGAAGCTCGTCGACGGGATCTGCGAGCTCGTCCACTCCGTCGACTCCGACAGTTCGGCCCGGCGGCTCTCCGTCCCGTTCCTCGTCGAGATCAACCTCTCCGGGGAGGAGAGCAAGGCCGGCATGCCGCCGGAGCGTCTCGGCGAGCTGCTTTCGGCTTACCCGGTGCGCGGCCTGATGACGATGCCGCCGGCCACCGACGATCCCGAAGAGTCGCGTCCGTACTTCCGCCGGCTGAAGGCGCTCGCCGATGAGCACGGCCTGGCGGACGTCTCGATGGGGACCTCGCAGGACTACCGCGTCGCGGCCGAGGAAGGGGCCACGCTCGTGCGGGTGGGTTCAATCGTGTTCGAGGGGTAACATTCCGCCGCACATGGGCTTTTCCGACGTCTGGAACCGCACGCTCGTCTACTTCGGCATCGCCGAGGAGGACGACTGGGACGAGGACGGGTACGTCACGAACGAGGAGCTCGAGCGCAGCTACGGCGCCCGCGAGCGCGCGAACGTGCGCCGACTCCAGCCGCGCCGCGGCCGCGACTTCGACGACTGGAGCGACCCAGAGCCTGCCGGCGCGAGCACCGCTGTGATCCGCCCGCCCGCCCGGCTGCGCGGCGTCGAGGCCGTCCCGAACCCGGCGAACGTGAAGGTGCACCTGATCCTGCCGCGCAGCTTCAACGATGCCCAGCAGATCGCCGACCGGTTCAAGGACAACGTCCCGGTGATCCTCAACCTGCAGAGCGCCGACCAGGAGCTCTCGAAGCGGCTGATCGACTTCGCGAGCGGGCTCACCTATGCGCTCGACGGCGGGATGCAGCGCGTCGCCGACAAGGTCTTCCTCCTGACCCCGCGCAACGTCGAGGTCAGCGCCGAGGAGCGCGCCCGCATGCTCGAGCGCGGCGGCTTCTTCAACCAAGCCTGACCGCAAGCTCCGGTATCCGCTCTCGCGGACACCGGAGCGCGAAGACCCCTGAAGGGTTGAAGAGCACTGCCCACCGGCCGGGTGGAGGGGCAGGAATCCGCCTGGACTGAGCGAAGGAGCCGCTGATGGGCGATCTCGCCACTCTCACCTTGCTCGCCGACGCGGCCACGTCCGTGAAGGCCTTCGTCGGCACGTTCATCTACGTCTACGTGCTCCTGATCATCGCGTACATCATCACGTCGCTGGTCCGGCTGCCCTACAGCCCATGGCTGAACCGGGTCCAGCGCTTCCTCTACGACGTCTGCGACCCCTACCTGCGGCTCTTTCGGCGCGTGCTCCCGCCCCTCGGCCCACTCGACCTCTCGCCGATGGTCGCGGTGATCAGCCTGATCCTCCTGCGCGGGATCCTCTTCGCCCTGATCGACGCAGTCCTCTAGGAAGGAGCTCCGATGGCTCTCACACCCGTCGAGATCCGCCACATCCGACTCAAGAAGCGTTTCCTGCGCGGGTACAAGCGCGCGACGGTGGAGAGCCTTCTCGAGGAGATCGCCGAGGACTTCGAGGAGGTCTGGCGTCAGCGTGCCGATCTCGCCGACCGCGTCGAGCACCTCGAGGGCGAGCTGCAGCGGCACAAGGAGCTGGAGGGGCTGCTGCGCACGACCCTCGTCTCCGCCGAGAGCGCGGCCCAGGAGATGCGCGAGTCCGCCCGCAAGGAGGCAGCCGGGATCGTCTCCGAGGCGCACGCCGAGGCCCGGGCGATCGCGCGGCGCGCCTCCGCCGAGCGCGAGCGGCTGGAAGCGGAGATCCGCCGGATCAAGGCGCTCCTCTCCTCCGCACTCGAGACGGTGGCGGAGACGGAGAACGACCGCCGGGAGTCGGTGGGGGAGTCGACCGGCGAGATCCGCCGGTTGATTTCGTAGCGTCACTATCCTTGGCCGGGTGACCGGCTCTTCGACACGCCTGCGGCTCAGGGTCTCGCCCGGAGCCGCCCGCTCCACCGTCGTCGGACGGCACGGTGACGCCTGGAAGGTCCGGGTCGCCGCCCCACCCGAGCACGGCAAGGCGAACGAGGCGGTTCTGAAGCTGCTCGCCGAGACGCTGACCCTGCCGCGCTCGAGCGTCGCGCTCGTCTCCGGCGGCGCCTCCCGCGACAAGATCGTCGAGCTGGCCGGCCTGGCGCCGGACGAGATCGACCGACGCCTCGCTTCGGCGGGGGGATTGGAGAGACGATGATCGTCGACACCGACCGCTTCCGCGGAGCGCTGCTGAAGGAGCGCGAGCACCTGCAGTCCACGCTCGAGCACCACGACATCGGCGCTGCCTCGCAGACCGAGGAGACGGGAGAGCTGACGTCGTCCGCCAACGACAACCACCTCGCGGACGCGGCGAGCGAGACGTACGAGCGCGAGCTCGAGGAGGGCCTCGAGGAGGACACCCAGGCGAAGCTGCGTGAGGTCGAGGACGCGCTCGAGCGGATCAAGGCAGGCAGCTACGGGACCTGCGAGGTCTGCGGCAAGGAGATTCCCGAGCCGCGGCTCGAGGCCGTGCCGTGGACGAAGCTCTGCATCGACGACGCGCGCAAGCTCGGCCGTTGAGCGAGCCCGCGCCCCGGCAGGGCGTGCGCGGCCCCGACGTCCGCGTCGGGTCGTCCACGAACGCCCTCAGGCCGATCTCGGCGGCGGAGCGGCCGCTCGGCGCCGGAGTGCGCCAGTGGGTCGGGCTCGGGGTCGTCGCGCTCGCTGCCGTGGGCGCCGACCAGGTCACGAAGCAGGTAGTGGCCAGGGCGCTCGAGCTGGGGCAGTCGGTGCACGTGGCCGGCCCGTTCTCGCTCCACCACGTCCAGAACTCCGGGATCGCCTTCGGGCTCTTCTCCCGGGCGACCTCGGTCGTGATCGCGCTGACCGCGATCGCCGTGGCGTGGATGCTCGTCTTCTTCGCGCGCTCCGGCCAACGACACCCGATCCTGCCGGTCGCGCTCGGCTTCGTGCTGGGCGGCAGCGTCTCGAACCTCGTCGACCGCGTCCGGCTCGGGCACGTGACCGACTTCCTCGACCTGCGCTACTGGCCGGCGTTCAACCTCGCCGACTCCTTCATCGTCATCGGGGTCGCGATCCTCTTCGCGGCGCTCGCCGGCGCCGACCGGCGGCCGCACCGGCCCCGTCCCCTTGGCCACTCTCCGATTTCCCGCCCCTGAGGCGGGCCGGCTCGACCGGGCCCTCGCGGCGCGGCCGGAGGTGGGCTCCCGCGCGCTCGCGGAACGGCTGATCGCGGCGGGCGCCGTCCTCGTCGACGGTGCCGCGCGGCCGAAGAGCCACCGGCTCGAGGGGGGAGAGGAGATCGTCGCCGAGCTGCCGCCGGAGGCGCCGCCGCTCGAGGCCGAGGAGATGGACATCCCGGTCGTGTGGGAGGACGAGCACCTCCTCGTCGTGGACAAGCCCGCCGGCGTCGTCGTCCATCCCGGCACGGGGCATCGCGAGGGCGGCACGCTCGTCCACGGCCTGTTGGCGCTCGACGCTGCCGGTGGAGACGAGGACCGGCCCGGGATCGTGCACCGGCTCGATCGCGACACGTCCGGCCTGCTCGTCGTCGCCCGCTCCGACGAGGCGTACGAGCTGCTGCAGGACCTGATCCGGCGGCGGGAGGTCGAGCGCCGGTATCTCGCCCTCGTCCGGGGCCGGCCGAAGTCGCGGACCGGCCGGATCGAGGCCGCGATCGGGCGGGACCGCACCGACAAGACGCGGCACTCGCTGGACACGGCGACGCCGCGCGACGCGGTCACCTGGTTCGAGGTCGTCGAGCACCTGCCCCGGCACACGCTCCTGGACGTCCGGCTCGAGACCGGGCGGACGCACCAGATCCGCGTCCACCTGGAGGCGATCGACCTCCCGATCGCGGGCGACCCCGTCTACGGGGCCCGCGGCGACGTCGGGCTCGAGCGCCAGTTCCTCCACGCGGCGCGGCTCTCGTTCACGCATCCCTTCACCGGCGAGCGGGTCGAGACGGACTCCGCCCTTCCGGCCGACCTCGCCGCCGCCCTGGAGCAGGCCAGAACCGCCTGAGCAAGCCGTTTCCCTGTCCCGGTGCCAGACACGGTGCCAGGCTCGGTGCCAGACACGGTGCCAGACACGAGGTCATGTCCGAAGAGGACGGGTTCTGGCCGCTGCCGCTACACTTTTCCTGTCCAGTTCCTTCTCCCCGGCGGGGCGAAGGCGAGTGGGGGATGCCAGGCCCTGAGCCCGGTTCCGCTCGTCACTTGCCGGCAGCAGCGCCCAACCAATCCAAGAAAGGGGCAGAGCCCTTGCCAGTCGTCTCCATGCGTGAGCTGTTGGAGGCCGGAGTCCACTTCGGTCACCAGACCCGCCGGTGGAACCCGAAGATGAAGCGGTTCATCTTCACCGAGCGCGGCGGTATCTACATCATCGACCTGCAGCAGACGTCCGACCTGCTTCAGGAGGCCTACGACTTCGCGAAGAACATCGCGAACCGGGGCGGCACGATCCTCTTCGTCGGCACCAAGAAGCAGGCCCAAGACTCGATCGCCTCCGAGGCGGCGCGCGTCGGCATGCCGTACGTGAACAACCGCTGGCTCGGTGGCCTCCTGACCAACTGGAAGACCATCACCGACCGGATCGCGCACCTGCACGAGCTGCGCCGCCTGAAGAACGAGGGCCAGCTCGAGCTGCTCCCTGCCAAGGAGCGGATCACCATGCTCTCCGAGCTCGAGAAGCTCGAGGCGAACCTCGGCGGCGTCGCCGACCTGCGCCGTCAGCCGGACGCGGTCTTCATCGTCGACCTGAAGAAGGAGCAGCTCGCCGTGCGCGAGGCGCGCCGGCTCGGGCTGCCGATCATCGCTCTCGTGGACACGAACTGCGACCCGGACGAGGCCGACTTCATCGTCCCCGGGAACGACGACGCGATCCGCTCGTGCAGCCTGATCGTCCGCGCGATCGCCGAGGGCGTCGCCGCGGGCCAGAACAAGGTCACCGAGGCCGAGCTGACCGCGAACGGGAACGGGAACGGCGCCGTCGCAGAGTTCGCTGAGGCAGCTGAGACCGCAGAGGCCACGGAGACCGCTGAGGTCACAAGGACCGCTGAGGCCGCGCCGGCCGCCGACGAGACGCCGGCCGAGCACGAGGTCCTCTCGCAGGGTGAGTCGACCGTCGAGCCGACCAGCCCGAGCGAGGTCACGGGCGAGGCCGCCGCGGCTGAGCCGAATGTGATCGTCGAGGAGACGCCCGAGCCGGCGGTGACGGCCGAGGCCGCCGAGACCACCACCGAGACCGATGGGGAAGTGACGCAGTGAGCACGACGATCTCCGCCAGCCTCGTCAAGGAGCTCCGGGACGCCACGGGCGCCGGGATGATGGACTGCAAGCGCGCGCTCGAGGAGACGGGCGGCGACGTGGAGGCGGCACGCACGATCCTGCGCGAGCGGGGGATGGCGCTCGCCGGCAAGCGTGCCGGCCGCTCGACGAACGAGGGCCTCGTGGGCTACCGCCAGGCCGGAGACCGGATCACGATGGTCGCCGTCGGCTGCGAGACGGAGCCGGTCTCGAAGAGCGACGAGTTCCAGGCCTTCGCGAAGAAGGCGCTCGACCTCGTCGAGGAGAAGGGCCCCGGGGCCGCCTCCGAGCTCGAGGACGAGCGGGTCGAGCTCGTCGGCAAGCTGGGCGAGAACATCGTCGTCACCGGTGCGGAGCGCTACGACGCGGCCGACGGCGAGACGCTCGGCGCGTACGTGCATCCGCCCGCGAACAAGCTCGGCGTCGTCGTGAAGCTCGAGAGCGGCACGCCCGAGCTCGCGCGCCAGCTCGCGATGCACATCTCCTTCGGCCGGCCCGAGTGGCTCGCCAAGGACGACGTGCCCGCCGACGTCGTCGACGCCGAGAAGCAGATTCTGCTCAACTCGGACGAGCTCGAGGGCAAGCCCGAGCAGGCCAAGGAGAAGATCGTCGAGGGGATGCTCGCCAAGCGCTTCTTCGCCGCCCAGCCCGGCGGTGTGCTCACCGCGCAGCCCTGGATCCACGACTCGGCCAAGACGGTCGGCCAGGCTCTCGCCGAGGGCGGGGCGGCTGTCAGCGCCTTCAAGCTCCTGTCTGTCGCAGAATAGGCGGGTGACCGTTCGACCGGAGGACACGGAGACGGCGCCGGCAGGCGCCGCTCCGGCCTTCCGGCGAGTTCTGCTGAAGCTGTCCGGCGAAGCCCTGATGGGCGAGCAGGAGTACGGGATCGACCCGCTCACGGTCGGTCGGCTCGCCGGCGAGATCACCGAGCTGCAGACGGAGGGCATCGAGCTCGCGATCGTCGTCGGCGGCGGCAACATCTACCGCGGGATGGCTGCGGCGGCGCAGGGGATGGACCGCGCGACCGGCGACTACGCTGGGATGCTCGCGACCGTCCTGAACGCGCTCACGCTCCAGGACGCGCTGGAGCGGCTCGGCTCAGACACGCGCGTCCTCTCGGCGCTCGAGGTCTCCGAGGTCGCCGAGCCGTACATCCGCCGCCGCGCGATGCGGCACCTCGAGAAGGGCCGGATCGTGATCTTCGCGGCGGGCACCGGCAACCCGTTCTTCACGACCGACACGGCCGCCGCACTGCGCGCCCTGGAGATCGGGGCCGAGGCGATCCTGATGGGGAAGAACGGGACCCGGGGCGTCTATGACGGCGACCCGCGCACCGACCCGAACGCGACGTTCCTGCCGGAGCTGACGCACCTCGAGGCGATCGAGCGCGGGCTCCGGGTGATGGACACGACCGCGCTCTCGCTCTGCATGGAGAACCACCTCCCGATCCACGTCTTCGAGCTCGCGGAGGGCAACATCCGTCGCGTCGCCGGCGGTGAGCAGGTAGGCACGATCATCTCGACACCGACGAAGGAGCGTTAATGGCGACCATCGAGGAGTTCCTCCAGGACGCGGGCCTGAGGATGGACAAGTCGATCGACTCGACCCGCAGCGAGTTCAACGGCGTGCGTACCGGGCGCGCCTCGGCCGCCCTCCTCGACCGGATCACGATCGACTACTACGGCACGCCGACGCCGCTGAAGAACATGGCCACGATCGGCGCGCCCGAGCCGCGGCTCCTGACCGTCCAGCCGTTCGACCCCACCCAGATCAAGGCGATCGAGAAGGCGATCCAGGAGTCGGATCTTGGCCTGAGCCCGTCGAACGACGGCAAGATGATCCGCCTCCCGATCCCGCAGCTGACCGAGGAGCGCCGCAAGGAGCTCGTCAAGCTCGTCCGCAAGTCCGGCGAGGACGGGAAGATCGCGATCCGGAACATCCGGCGGGACGTGATGAAGCACCTCGAGGACCTGGTCAAGAACGGCGAGGTGGGCGACGACGAGGAGCGCCGCGCCGAAGCCCAGGTGCAGAAGCTGACCGACGAGCACACGGGCACGATCGACGACCTGATGAAGCACAAAGAGCAAGAGATCATGGAGGTCTGAGATCCCTCGGGATCGAACCTCTGACGTCGTGGAGGCCGGACAGCTGAGCGCGACGGGCGAGGCCCGAAGCGTCGCGATCATCATGGACGGGAACGGCCGCTGGGCGGAGGCGCACGGGCGGCCCGTCGCCGACGGCCACCGGGCCGGGACGCGTGCGCTCCGGCGCACCGTCGAGGCGGCGATCGACCTCGGCGTCCGCTCGCTCGCCGTCTACGCCTTCTCGACCGAGAACTGGTCGCGCCCCGTCGGCGAGGTGGACGACCTGATGGAGATCTTCGCGGAGACGATCGAGCGTGAGCTCCCCGATCTCGCCGAGCAGGGCGTGCGCACGCGCTTCTTCGGGCGCCGCGACCGCGCCCCGGAGTCGCTGCGGGCGCAGATGGAGGGCCTGGAGGCTCACACGGCCGCGAACGACACCCTCGACCTCTGGATCGCCTTCGACTACGGCGGCCGGGACGAGCTCGTGGAGGCGGCCCGGCGACTCGTGGAGGACGGTGTCCCGGCAGGCGAGATCGACGAGAACGCGGTCGCCTCGCGGCTCTCGGCTCCGGGCCTGCCGGACCCCGACCTGCTCATCCGCACCTCCGGCGAGCTGCGCCTCTCCAACTTCCTCCTCTGGCAGCTCGCCTACGCCGAGCTCGTCTTCGTGGACACGCTCTGGCCCGACTTCGGCGAGGCGGAGCTGCGCGAGGCGCTCGGCCAGTACGCGAGCCGGCAGCGGCGTTTCGGAGGGAGATGAACCAGCTCCTCTCGCGGGTGCTCGTCACGGTCGTCGGGCTGCCGATCCTGCTCGTCCTCGTGCATCTCGGCGGCTGGTGGCTGCTCGGCCTGCTCCTCGTCGCCGCGCTGATCGCGCTGCACGAGCTCTACGCGATGGCGCGCTCGCTGCGCCCGCTCGTCCTGGCCGGGTATGCCGGCGCGATGACGACGCTCGTCGGCGCGGAGCAGGGCGGGATCGACTGGATGCTCGGTGGCTTCATGCTCACGTTCTTTCTGGCGTTCGTGCTCTACGGGATCGCGGAGACGCGGCAGACGGCGACGGTGACGATCAGCGCGACCGTGATGCCGGTCGCCTGGATCGCGCTCGGGCTCGGTCACCTGGCGCTCCTGCGAGGGATCCCCGAGAACGGCGAGCTCGCGGCGTTCACCGTCCTGCTCGCGGTCTTCGCGGACGACACGGCCGCCTACGGCGCCGGGCGCCTGCTCGGCCGGCACAAGCTGGCGCCGGCACTCTCGCCGGCGAAGACGTGGGAGGGCTTCCTGGCCGGGACCGCGGTCGCGATCGCCGTCGCCTTCTTCGCCCTCTACGACACCGGCTTCATGGAGGGCTGGCGCTCGGTGATCCTCGGCGGCACGATCGCGCTCGCCGGCGCGGCGGGCGACCTGTTCGAGTCGGCGCTCAAGCGCGACCTCGACGTCAAGGACTCCGGCCGGCTGCTCGGCGGCCACGGCGGGATGCTCGACCGGATCGACGCCCACCTTTTCGCCGTCGTGGCGGCGTTCTACGTCGTGCTGGCCTTCGGTCAGGCCTAGCCCGATGCGTGCGCTCGCCCTGGCGCTTCTCGCGCTGGCGCTGGCCCTGCTCGTGCTCGGTGGCTGCGGCGGGGACGACGCCACGCCGATCGTGCCGTTGAACGAGCAGCCGGTCGCGTACCGCGGCGCCTACGCGATCTGCTCGATCGGCTCGGTCGAGTACGTGGCGGAGCGCTACGGCGTCAAGGACGCGACGTCCGAAGCGGTCGCGAACGCGACGGCCTCGGCGGTGGGAAGCACCTCGAAGGAGAGCGCCGCGAACGCCCGCCGCGGCTGTCTGGCGGCGATCGCGGCCCGGAACGCGCGCGGCCCGGGAAACCAGGCGCCCTGAGGCGGCGCCGGGCGGCGCGACACCCCACCGACCCTCCCTAGACTGTTCCGATGCGGCGGATCGCTCTTCTGGGTGCAACCGGCTCGATCGGCCGACAGGCGATCGAAGT
Source organism: Gaiellales bacterium (assembly GCA_038324115.1). Taxonomy (GTDB): domain Bacteria; phylum Actinomycetota; class Thermoleophilia; order Gaiellales; family Gaiellaceae; genus Gaiellasilicea. Next base: position 56,173 of record JBBQHQ010000001.1, on the reverse strand, counting down.
CGTCGAGGCGTCGTCCGAGCTCGAGCTCTGTGCGATCGCGTCCGGCTCGAGCGACCTGACGCAACTCGCCGCGGCCCACGGTGTCGAGCACGTGCAGACCGGGGGAGATCTGACCGAGCTGCTCGAGCGGGCCGAGCCCGACGTCGTCCTCAACGCCGTCGTCGGCTTCGCGGGGATCGGCGCGACGCTCTGGACGCTGGAGCGCGGCCTCACGCTGGCGCTCGCGAACAAGGAGAGCCTCGTCGCCGCAGGGGAGCTTGCCCTGGCCGCACAGCGGCGCGGCGGCGGCCTGCTGCTCCCGGTCGACTCCGAGCACTCCGCGCTCTTCCAGTGCCTCGAGGGCCGTGACGCCGATTCCGTCGATTCGCTCGTCCTGACCGCATCCGGCGGGCCGTTCCGAGGCCGCACGCGCGACGAACTGGCGGAGGTGAGCGTCGAGGACGCTCTGGCCCACCCGACGTGGAGCATGGGCCCGAAGATCACCGTCGACTCGGCGACGCTCGCGAACAAGGGGCTCGAGCTGATCGAGGCCCACTACCTCTTCGCCATCCCGTACGACCGGATCGAGGTCGTCGTCCATCCGACGTCTGTCGTCCACTCCCTCGTGCGTTTCCGGGACGGGGCCGCGCTCGCGCATCTCGGCCTGCCCGACATGCGCGTCCCGATCTCCTTTGCGCTCGGCTATCCCGATCGCCCGGCGACCCCTGTGCCGGCGCTCGATCTCGCGTCGGGGTTGACGCTCGAGTTCTCGGCGCCCGACCTGGAGACGTTCCCGCTCCTTGCGCTTGCGCGCACGGCGGGGGAGGCGGGCGGGACGCTGCCATGTGCCTTCAACGCCGCCAACGAGGTCGCGGTCGCCGCGTTCCTGGAGGGTCGGGTCGGCTTTCTGGAGATCGCCGAGATCGTCGCCGACGCGCTCGCCGCCGTGGACGGAGCCCCCGCCCGCGACCTCGACGAGCTGATCGAGGCCGACGCCCGGGCTCGCCGCGCCGCCTCCGCGAGCCGGAGCGTCGCATGAACAGCGTAGGCTCGACGGAGCTGTCAGGAGCGGAAGCGTTGGCTCTGCCGGCGCTGGAGCGGGCATGAGCATCTTGATCTCGATCGTCGGGCTCGGCCTCCTGATCCTGATCCACGAAGGGGGCCATTTCCTCGTCGCCCGCGCCGTCGGGATGAACCCGCGCAAGTTCTACATCGGCTTCCCGCCCGCGCTCGCGAAGACCCAGCGGAACGGGATCGAGTACGGGATCGGGGCGATCCCGCTCGGCGGCTACGTGAAGATCCCGGGGATGCACCGTCCGGCCGCGGGTGACCTCGACGCGCACTTCGGGCGGGCGGTCGCGGAGGAGCGTGACCTGCGCGCGCCCGTCGAGGAGCTGCGCCGCGAGCTCGAGGCCGAGGACTACGACGCGGCGCGGCCGACGATCGCGTCGCTCCGGCACCGCCTCGAGATCGCGGATCTCAGCCCCGTCGCGCGGAAGGCGGCCGAACGCGGCGGCGTCGAGGTGGCGGACGCGCTCGCCCCGGATGCCTATTGGCGGGCACGTACATGGAAGCGAGTCGCCGTGATCGTCGCCGGCCCGGGCGCCAACCTGCTCCTCGCGATCGCGCTCTTCGCAGGACTGTTCATGGCGGGCGGGGGACGCGCGACTCAGGTCGTCGGCAGCGTCCTGCCCGACTCGCCCGCGCTCCAGGCGGGGCTCCAGCCCGGCGACCGGATCGTCGGTATCGGCAGCGCGACCGTGACCGAGCCCGCCGACATCCCGGCGCAGATCTCCGGCTCGAAGGGCAGCCCGCTCACCGTCGAGGTCGTCCGCGACGGCCGCCGCGTCACCCTCGGGCCCGTTCGGCCCGAGCTGCGCGAGGACGTCTACCGGCTCGGCTTCGCCCTCCGCGGCGAGCCGCTCGGCGCCGTCGAGTCGTCGTGGCAGGCCGTCCGGGTCACCGGGATCGTGACGAAGGAGATCGGCAAGTCGCTCGGCCGGCTCGTCACGGGCTCGGGCCGGAGCGAGATCTCCAGCCCGGTCGGGATCGTCCAGGGCTCCTCGCAGGCGGTCGACCGGGGTGCGGAGGACTACCTCTGGGTGCTCGGCCTGATCAGCCTCTCGCTCGCGCTCCTGAACCTGCTCCCGCTCCTGCCGCTCGACGGCGGTCACATCACGTTCTCGCTGATCGAGGGGATCCGCGGCAAGGCGGTCGCCCGGGAGGTCTACGAGCGGGTCTCGGTCGTCGGGATCGCGCTCGTCCTCCTGCTCTTCATGATCGGCTTGACGAACGACATCGGCCGCCTGGGCGGCTAGTCCGCCCGGGTACCCTGTCGGGGATGGCGTCGGAGGTGCAGATCAAGGTCGGAGGAGTCGCAATCGGCGGCGGCGCACCCGTCGTCGTCCAGTCGATGACCCTGACTCCCACGCGCGACGTCGAGGCGACGACCGCGCAGATCGCCGCGCTCGCCTCAGCCGGCTGCGAGGTCGTTCGCTGTGCGGTCCCGAAGCTCGAGGACGCTGAGGCCCTGAAGCGCATCGTCCGGTTTTCGCCGATCCCGGTGATCGCCGACATCCACTTCAACGCCTCCCTCGCGCTCAAGGCGATCGACGCCGGCGTCGCCGCCGTCCGGATCAATCCCGGCAACATCGGCGGCCCCGACAAGGTCGCGCTCGTCGTCGAGGCGGCGAAGAAGGCCGGGATCCCGATGCGGATCGGCGCCAACTCCGGCTCGCTGCCCAAGCACCTCGACGAGCTCGCTCAGGCCGACCAGGCGGAGGCACTCGTCGCCGCCGCGATCGAGGAGGTGGAGCTGCTCGAGAAGCTCGACTTTCGCGACTTCAAGATCTCGGTCAAGTCGAGCCACGTCCCGACGATGATCCGGGCCTACCGGATGCTCGCCGCGAAGGTTCCGTACCCGCTCCACCTCGGCGTCACCGAGGCGGGGACACCCTTCTCAGGCTCGATCAAGAGCGCCGTCGGGATGGGGGCGCTGCTCGCGGACGGGATCGGCGACACCATCCGCGTCTCGCTGACCGCGGACCCCGTCAAGGAGATCGAGACCGCCTTCGAGATCCTCAAGGCTCTCGGCCTCCGCGAGCGCGGCCCGGTGATGATCTCCTGCCCCTCGTGCGGCCGCGACAACGTCGGCGTCGAGAAGCTCGCCATCGTCGTCGAGGAGCGCCTTAAGGCGTACCCGCAGGCCTTCGAGGTTGCGGTGATGGGCTGCGCGGTGAACGGACCGGGGGAGGCGGGCGACGCCGATTTCGGGATCGCCGGCGGTCGCGACGTCGGCTTCATCTACGCCCACGGCCGCGTCCTCAAGAAAGTCAGCTCCGACATCCTGATCGACGAGCTCTTCTTCGAGATCGACCGCTGGCTCGAGGCGGGGATGAAGCGGCCCAAGCGCCTCAAGATGGCGAAGCCCGCCGCGCTCGCGATGGCCGAAGCCTCGCTCATCCCTCTCGGGGCGCAAGCAGGATCGGGATCTGCAGGAGCAGACCCCGATCCGCGCCAAGACCCCTAAAGGGCCGCCTCCGGCGGCCGTCGCTCGACTAGTCTCTCGCGATGATCCACCGCGCGTCCCAGCTGCATCTTCCGACCCTGCGCGACGCGCCGGCCGACGCCGAGGCGCTCTCGCACAAGCTGCTCGTCCGCGGCGGCTTCATCCGCCAGGTTGGCGCAGGCCTCTGGACGTACCTGCCGCTCGGCTGGCGCGTCCACCGCAAGGTCGAGCAGATCGTCCGTGAGGAGCTGGACGCGATCGGCGCGCAGGAGATGGCCGCGCCGGTGCTCACGCCCGCCGAGTTCTGGATCAAGACGGGCCGCTACGGCATCCCCGAGCTCTTCAAGCTGGAAGACCGCAACGGGCGCGACTTCGTCCTGCCGCTCACCCACGAGGAGACGTTCACCTTTCACGCCCTCGAGCTTCAGAGCTACCGGCAACTGCCGCAGTCCTGGTACCACTTCCAGACCAAGAATCGCGACGAGCCCCGGCCGCGCGGTGGGCTCCTCCGGGTGCGCGAGTTCGTGATGAAGGACTCGTATTCGTTCGACCGCGACGAGGCGGGGCTCGACGTCAGCTTCCAGGCGCACAAGGGCGCCTACGAGCGGATCTTCGAGCGCTGCGGGATCGAGACGTTCGGCGTCCAGGCCGAGAGCGGGATGATGGGCGGGAGCGAGTCGCTCGACTACCTGGCGCCTTCCGGCTCGGGCGAGAACACGCTCGTGACCTGCGAGAACGGCGACTACGCGGCTGACCTGGAGATCGCCCAGGGGATCCCGCGGCCGTCCGAGGTTCCGCCGGAACTCGACGCGCCCGAGGAGATCGAGACGCCGGAGACGCGCACCTGCGAGGCGCTCGCGCAGTTGCTCTCGATCGACGTCGCCACGACCACGAAGGCGATGCCTGTGGTGAAGGACGACGGGACGCTCGTGCTCGCACTCCTCCGCGGGGACGACCGGCTCGAAGAGGCCAAGCTGCAAGCGGTGCTCGGCTCCGACTACCGGCCGGCAACTGACGAAGAGATTCGGGCGGGTTTCGGCGCCGAGGGCGGCTCGCTCGGACCCGTCGGCTTCGCCGGCCCGGTGCTCGCGGACGAAGCGCTGCGCTCGGGGCAGTTCGTCTCGGGCGCGAACCGGACCGGCTGGCACCTACGCGGCGTTGAGGCCGGACGCGACTACCAGGCCGAGTTCGCCGACATCCGCCAGCCCAAGGAGGGCGACACCTGCCCTGTCTGCGGGGGGCGGCTCGGCTTCCAGACGGCGATCGAGGTCGGGCACATCTTCAAGCTCGGCACCCGCTACTCGGAGGCCTTCGGCGCCAGGTACCTGGACGAGGACGGGACCGAGAAGACCATCGTCATGGGCTCCTATGGGATCGGGCCGGGGCGTGTCCTCGCCGCCGCGGTCGAGCAGCGCGGGGGAGAGGACGGGATGGTCTGGCCGGCAGCGATCGCGCCCTACCACGTCCACCTCGTCGTGCTCGGCTGGGACAACCCGGAGCTCGTCGCGATCGGGGACGAGCTTGCGGCAGCGCTCTCCGGCGCAGGCGTCGAGGTGCTTCTCGACGATCGAGAGCTTCGGCCCGGCGAGAAGTTCGCCGACGCCGATCTGATCGGCTGCCCGATCCGGATCACGGTGGGCAAGAAGACGCTCGAGGACGGGGCCGTCGACCTCCGCTTCCGCGAGACCGGCGCCGAGGAGCGCGTCGCGCGTTTGGAGGTGGAAAAACGGGTAGTCGCAGATCGATGACACGACGGAAGCGCTACAGCGACGACCCGTTCGGGCCCACGATCGAGCGCCTGATGGCCGACACCGGGCTCACCTACCGGGGGTTGGCGGCGAAGACCCAGCTCTCGGCCGGCTACCTGAACCACCTCGTGCACGGCAACCGCCCCGTCCCTTCGATGGACGTGGTCGAGCGGCTCGCGGAGGCCCTCTCCGTCGAGCCCGAGCACTTCCGCGAGTATCGGCTGCGCGTGATCACGGACAGGCTGGAGTCGATGCCGCACCTCGTCGACCGGCTCTACAAGCGGCTCAGCGCCTAGCGGTTGTGGCAGACCGCCTCGACGTTGTTCCCGTCGGGGTCGAGCACGAAGGCGCCGTAGTAGCCCGGGTGATATTCGGTCCGCTCGCCGGGAGGCCCGTTGTCGCGGTAGCCGGCCTCCGTCAGCTGCCGATAGAAGTCGTCCACCTCGGCGTTCGTGTCGACGGCGAACGCGAGGTGCACGTTCCGGGTCGGCTCCCCGAGCGTGACCGAGAAGGAGCCGGGCGCCCAGGCGAACCAGGCGTACTCGGGCAGCGGCTCGCCAATCCGGTAGCCGCCGTACGGAGCCGCGGCCTCGTAGAAGCGCCGTGACGCGGCCACGTCCGCAACCCGGATCCAGAGGTGGTCGAGCGTTCCCCGGCGAACGGCGCCGTGGTGAACCGCCTCCGCGCTGTTCCCGTCGGTATCCAGCAGGAAGGCGCCGTAGTAGTCCTCAAGGTAGAGCGTCCTGACGCCGGGCTCGCCGTCGCTGCGGTAGCCCGCGTCCACGCCTGTGCGCCAGAAGCGGTCGACATGCTCGCGCGAGGGCGCCGAGAAGCCGAGGTGGAGGCCGCGGGTGGCGGGCTTCTCCGCGCTCGCCGGCGAGAGCGAGAACTCGTCCCATTCCGCCAGCTCGGGATCGGAGTACGTCTGCTCGATCCCGAGCTCCGCCAGCACGGTCACGTAGAACGCCGCTGAGGCGTCCCGGTCGGCGACCCGGATCGTCACGTGGTCGAACACGCCGCGATCCTGTCAGACCCGGCCTTCCCTGACCGGGCCGCCTGTGGCAAGCTCTGAGACTGATGGCTTCGGTTCTCAGCTCCATCGAGCTCGACGAGACCCAGTTCCGCGGCGCGATCGTGGGCGCGGCGGACCCGGACTACGACAGTCTGCGCCGGATCTGGAACGGCTCGATCGACCGGCGCCCCGCCGTGATCGTCCGCTGTGCCGGCGTCGCCGACGTGATCGCCGCCGTCAAGCTCGGGCGCACCTCCGGCCTGCCGATCGCCGTCCGGAGTGGGGGGCACTCGTTCCCGGGACACTCGGTCGCCGACGACGCGCTCATGATCGACCTTTCGCCCCTGAAAGGGATCCGCGTTGATCCGATCCGGCGGACGGCCCGCGTCCAGGCCGGCGTGCTCCTCGGCGAGCTCGACCGCGAGACGCAGGCGTTCTCGCTCGCGGTCCCGTCCGGAATCGTCACCCACACCGGCGTGGCAGGGCTGACGCTCGGCGGCGGGATCGGCTGGATCATGCGCAAACACGGGCTCTCGGTCGACCGCCTCCGCTCCGTCGACCTCGTCACGGCGGACGGCGAGCTCGTCCACGCGAGCGCCGAGGAGAACGCCGAGCTCTTCTGGGGCCTCCGCGGCGGCGGGGGCAACTTCGGGATCGTGACCGAGTTCGAGTTCGAGTGCGTGCCGCTCGGGCCGCAGGTGCTCGCCGGCCCGTTGATCTGGCCGATGACCCAGTCCGGCGACGTCCTCCGCTTCTACCGCGACTGGGTCGCGGACGCGCCCGACGAGCTGATGACGATCGTCGTCCACCGCAAGGCGCCGCCGCTGCCCTTCATCCCTGCCGAACTGCACGGGCAGCCGGTCGTGATGGTGATCCCCTGCTGGATCGGCGACGCCGGGGAGGGGGAGCGGTTCCTGAAGCCCTTGCGCGAGTTCGGCTCGCCCGTCTTCGACGGATGCGTCCAGAAGCCCTTCGTCGCGCACCAGGCGATGCTCGACCCGAGCTTCCCCGCGGGCCGCTTCTACTACTTCAAGAGCTGCGACATTCCCGAGCTGACCGACGAGATCATCGACGTCACCGTCGAGCGCTCGCTTGCGATCGACTCTCCGCTGACCTCGTTTCCGATCTGGCAGATGGGGGGCGCGGTCGCCCGGGTCGGCGAGGACGAGACCGCGTTCAGCGGCCGCGGGGCGGGCTTCACCTACAACATCGGTGCCTGCACGGAGACCGCCGAGGGGTTCGACGCCGAGGTGGAGTGGGTGCGTGGCTTCTGGTCGGCGCTCGAGCCGTGGCATCAGGGCGTCTATGTCAACTTCCTCGGCGACGAGGGAGCCGATCGCGTCCGGGACGCCTACGGTGCCGCGAAGTACGAGCGGCTGCGGGCGCTGAAGCGGCAGTTCGACCCCGAGAACCTCTTCCGGCTGAACCAGAACATCGAGCCGGGCTGAGTCGGGCACGGGGCGCGATCCCGCTTGCTACCGTGCGGGGCGTCGCGGGGCGTGGCGCAGCCTGGTTAGCGCGCTAGTCTGGGGGACTAGAGGTCCCGAGTTCAAATCTCGGCGCCCCGATGAGCGGAAGCCCCCACTAGTTGGGGGTTTCTGCGTGGGGCAATCCTCGGAGGCGGGCTCATTCGCCGGCCGAGCATCGGCCAGGTCTTGGCGGGTTCGCTGATGGCAAGCAAACCCTTCTCGTCTGGACAGAGGGGTTGTCACCGGCTCGTGAATCGCCGATGATTCCAGGGAATCCGAGAAACGCCGCTAAAGTCTGGTCACCGACTGCTGAGGATGGAATCGCATGAGCGAGCACGAGACGAGGGAGATCACCGTCACGGATGATGACATCCGTGAAATAGTCGAGCAGGCTGAGGCGGGCGTCGGCGATCTTGTGGCCGTGTACGAGCAGATCGAGCAGCGCTACTTCGCGGCAGTCTCGGCCGCGACGGTTCCCCAGCCGTCCGTCGAATACGCGACTCACACCTAGGCATCGTTGCCCACCTGGGGTGAGCTCCTCAAGGAGCTCAGCGAGCTACAGAAGCGGGCTGAGGCCAACCCTGACGAGTTCGGGGGCATGTCGCCGCACGACGTTATGCGACGTCGTTACCTCCGGGACCTTTCGAAGCACACGGGTCGAGCGACGATCGTCTACGCGACAGCCTGGATGGAGCACAAGCAGCTCACCGGCGATCAGGTCACCATCAACCTGTCCGATGTCCAAGGCTTTATGGAAGCCGTCTCCAACGTCGACGAGCGCGACCTCGATCTCATTATCCACTCGCCCGGCGGTAGTGCTGAGGCGGCGGAGTCAATCGTCGAGTACCTACGGAGCCGCTTCGACCACATCCGCGTGATCGTTCCGATAGCTGCCATGTCCGCGGCGACTATGGTTGCGCTTGGGGCCGACGAGATCCTGATGGGTTCACACTCTCAACTCGGACCGATCGACCCTCAGTTCACGATTTTCACTCCCGAAGGCCCACGGTCAGCCCCCGCCCAGGCGATCAAAGACCAGTTCGAGATGGCAAAGGCGCAGTGCGCCGCGAACCCTGCCAACGTTACTGCCTGGCTTCCGATCCTGCGCGCATACGGTCCGGGCTTGCTCGCTCAGTGTGATTACCAGCGGGCCTTGGCCGAAAACCTCGTGGCGCGGTGGCTGGAACGCTACATGTTCGCTGGAGAGGCCGACGCTCCAACGAAATCTGCAGCGACCGCGCATTGGTTCGCAGAGTTCGCTGATTTCGGCTCACACGGCCGGCGGGTCAGCCGCGACGACGCTCGCGCCCAGAACGTAAAGGTGACAGACCTTGAGGCGGACGACGCCCTCCAAGACCTGGTGTTGAGTGTTCACCATGCGGTGAGCCACACGCTAAGCGGCACGAACGCGTTCAAGCTGATCGAGAATCAAAAGGGCAGAGCATTCATCCAAGCGGCCACGACGATGGTGGTGCAAGCTGCCCCTCCGCAGCCGCCTACACAGTTCCCACGTCAGGCCGCGCAGGCGGCGGGGGGTGGGCAGAATCGCGCCCAGCGGAGAAAGAAGAAGCGGTAGCTTCACCCGTAGAGATGGGGCGCGTGGCGACGCAGTAGAACTCACTGGGGTGAACTGGAGCGAATCGGCGGGTGGATCTACGCGGCTGCTCCCCGCGCGGCGGATCGGCGGGCCGCTCATGCTCCAGCAGCGGCACCGAATGACCGCAAGCGGAGATCGGTAGAACTTTCTACCGGAATGACCATGGCGAACCTCATCTTCTCGATCGTCGCCGCGGTGGCTGGATCGGCCGCCGCGTGGTTCGCGTGGCGCCAGCGCAAGGACGGAGACAGAGCGCGGCTCGCCGCCGTCGTGGAAGCCGTAGCCGAGATCAAGGCGGCGATCGAATGGGGCGAAGCGAAGACGTATCGTCGTGACGTAGCACAGCGGGTACTCGAAGCGAAGCTCGTCGGCCTTGACGATCTGGCCAACGTTCGGGCGCTCGTCGCGGCCGAGCTACGGGCCGACGAGCCAACTCGAGACTTGGCCGCCCGAGCCCTAGCCGAGGCCCGGGCGGCTCTGGCGAAGCTCGACTAGGCGGTAACTCCGAGCAGCCTTCGCTCGAGCGCGTCCGCCTTGTCGCGGAAGACGACGCTGGGCGGCGCGGAGCCCTTCGTCTGTTCGTCGGACTTGGGGATCCAGTTGCCGCTTGTCAGCAATCGGAATAAGTTGTTGCTCAAGTGTTCAAGCGAGGTTCACCGGAGGAGCGCGAAGAGCGACAAGCTGAGAAAGCGCGGCAGCATGGGATCGCTGCCGCACGAGCCGAGGTCGACAAGCGGGCGAAGCAGAAGGAGCGTCTACGTGCGGAGTTCTTCAGCACGCCAGCAGGTCAGGCGCGCCTAGCTTACGAGCGCGGAGACGACGTCTTCCAGTACTCGTTCAACGTCGCTCATCAGGACGCGATCATCGTGGCGATGATTGGCTCAAACACGACGACGAAGACCGCGGACCCGACGGAGATCCTCAACTCTGTGTGCCGCGAAGGGTGGAGACTCCTGAATGGGAGCTTCGTCTTCCAAGAGCTCGGATCGCAGAGCCGCGACAAGTTCATGTCGTCGGGACAGAACGTTGCTGTCCAGGGGAACGTTGTCGGCTACTACCTCTTCGAGCGGGCCGCACAAAACAAGCGCGACGTGCCTGAAGTTTGGGATGACGGCGTGAGTGAGGAATGGGTTGACGAGGAAACTGGACGCATCATTCGACGGGTCGCCGGCGAAAGCTCGGCGCGTGGCTAACCGGCTTCCGAGTCACCAGGCACGGCAACCCGGAACGAAGGAGGGGTGAAGTGAAGAAGGTGTTCAAGTGGGTGCTGGCAGCGTGCGTCGTGTCGGCGTTGATCAGTATGGGCGCGACGGGATGTGCATCGGGCGACGACGCGGCGAACGAGAACGTCCAGATCGAGGAGACCGCCAAATCCGAGGACGAGGCCGTGAAGGCAGAGGCAGAGGCGGCGGCGGCAGAGGCGGCGGCGGCAGAGGCGGCGGCGGCGGCAGAGGCCGCCCTGGATGAGGAGGCTCCGGACGAGACCGCCGGTCAGAGAAATGCCCGGCGCAGCGCCGAGTCCTACCTCGACACCAGCGCGTTCTCCCAGAAAGGCCTGATCAAACAGCTGGAGTACGAGGGCTACTCCACCGTGGACGCCACCTACGCCGTGGACGCCGTCAGCCCCAACTGGAACGAGCAGGCTGCCAAGGCTGCCAAGGCCTACCTTGACACCAGCGCGTTCTCCCGCTCCGGACTCATCGCGCAGCTGATGTACGAGGGCTACACCGAGCAGCAGGCGGTGTACGGCGTGAACCAGACCGGTCTCTAGCCTCCGCTGCGAGTGCCGCGCCCGCCTCTGAGCGTGGCCCACTCTTGGCCCAAACGACCGGAAACCGCCTTCCCTGAGCCAAGCCATCGCCGGCCCTGCCGACGCACCTCAAGCCCGCATGGCTCCGCGGCCCGACCTTCGAAGACCCTGCTCAGGCGGGGTTTTCGTCTCTTCAGGCACATGGTCCTGCCCGAACCTCCGTAAAGGGGTAGAAACCGGCCGACGGGCGGTGTAGCCTCGGGCGTCGGTGAGACCTGCGGCGCTCCTCCCCCTCTTCGCGCTCGCCTGCCTGAGCTTCTCGGGCGGTGCGGCGGCGCAGGCCGACCGGTTCGGCGGTCCGCACGAGGCGCTCGCCGCGGAGACGGGGATCTTCTACTACCCCTGGTTCTCGACCGAGCAGCGGGACGGGGAGTACGCCCACTGGCAGCAGGGCGGGGCGCGACCGCCGGCGGCGATCTCGTCCGGGTACTACCCGGCCCGCGGACCGTACTCCTCGGCCGACGAGCTCGTGGTCTCCGCCCAGATGCGGGAGATCGCCGCGTCCGGGGTCACGAGTGTGATCGTCTCCTGGTGGGGGCGGGGGACGATCGAGGACCAGCGGCTGCCCAAGGTGATCGCGGCTGCGAGTCGGAACGGGCTCACCGTCGCCGCCCACATCGAGCCCTACGGCGGCCGGACCGCCGAGAGCGTCGCCCTCGACATCGCGGCGCTGCGCTCGCTCGGGCTCCGGGACTTCTACCTCTGGGCCTCGTCGCTCGTCCCCGACACCGACTGGGCCGCACTGAACGCCTCGCTCGACAAGGACGTCCGCGTGTTCGCTAACTGGAACCTCGCCGGAACGGCGGCCGCGGGGGGGTTCGACGGCATCTACACCTACGACGTCCTGCTCTTCGACGGCAACCTCTTCGCGCGGCTGTGCGACCAGGCCCACAGGCTCGGCCTGCTCTGCGCGCCGTCCGTCGGGCCTGGCTACGACGCCAGGCGAGCCACGGGAGACGGGCGCCTGAAGTCGCGCCGCAACGGCGCCACCTACGACGGGATGTGGCAGGGGGCGATCGAGTCGAAGCCCGACCTCGTCACGATCACGAGCTACAACGAGTGGCACGAGGGCACCCAGATCGAGCCGGCGCGGCCCAGGCAGCGCGGGTACGCGAGCTACGACGGGGCGTGGGGGAAGCGAGGCACCGCTGCCGAGACGTCCTATCTCGACCGCACGGCCTACTGGACCGGACGCTTCGCCCGCTCGCGCGCCCTGGCCCCCTAAGCCGGCGCGGGGCCGCCGGACGACCATGCGGAAAGCAGCGCAGCGAATCGCCGTATCCTTCGGGCATGGCAGCACGCGCAGTCTCCGCTCCGCTCGCGCTGCTTCCGAATGCGCTGACGATCCTCCGGCTCGCGCTGATCCCGGTCTTCGTCCTCGTCTACATCGCTGCGGGCGACGGTTCCAGCTGGGCGGCCGGGTGGATCTTCCTCGTCGCGGGCGTCACCGACCAGGTGGACGGCTTCCTCGCCCGGCGCTGGCGCGTCGAGTCGCGCTTCGGCAAGCTCGCGGACCCGCTCGCCGACCGGCTGATGATCGACGCCGCCGTGATCCTGCTCTGGACCGAGGGGAAGCTCCCCTGGTACGGGGCGGTGCCGATCCTCCTGCGTGACGTGATCCTCGTCGGTGGGTATCGGTTACTCATGCCCCGCGGCGTCGAGCTCTCCGTCAGCACCCTTGGCAAGGCAGCCACCTGGCTCCTGTACCTCGCGGTCGGGATCCTCACCGTCACCGGCCACGCGACCCGCTGGCCGCTCTGGCTCTTCTGGGTTGCACTCGGGCTCGCCCTCGCCGCGGCCGTGCTCTACGTCGCCGAGGCCCGGCGCACGTACGCGCAGGGAGCAACGCTGTGAAGGCCGTCGTGAAGGCCGGCGGCGAGGGCACCCGCCTGCGCCCGCTGACGTCGAACCAGCCGAAGCCGATGGTCCCGATCGTGGGCAAGCCCTGCATGGAGCACATCCTCGACCTGCTCAAACGACACGGCTTCGAGGACGTCGTCGTGACGCTGGCGTTCCTGCCGCAGGCGATCCGGAGCTATTTCGGGACCGGCGAGGCTCTCGGCCTGAACATCCAGTACTCGGTCGAGGAGCTGCCGCTCGGGACGGCCGGCTCGGTCCGGCTCGCGAGCGACGCACTCGACGAGACCTTCCTCGTCATCTCCGGCGACGCGCTCTGCGACGTCGACCTCGGCGCGCTCGTCGCCTTCCACAAGGAGAAGGGCGCCTCGGTCACGATCGGGCTCAAGTCGGTGGACAACCCGCTCGAGTTCGGGATCGTCGTCACCGACGAGGACGGCAAGATCGAGCGGTTCCTGGAGAAGCCGTCGTGGGGACAGGTGTTTTCCGACACGATCAACACCGGGATCTACGTCGTCGAGCCGGAGGTGCTCAAGCACATCCCGACGGAAGGGCCCTACGACTTCTCCAAGGAGCTCTTCCCGCTCCTGCTCGAGATGGGCCGCCCGCTGTACGGCTTCGTCATGGACGGCTACTGGCAGGACATCGGGAACCTCGACCAGTACCGCGAGGCGAACTTCGACGCTCTCGACGAGAAGGTGCACCTCGAGATCGGCGGGATCCGGCTCCGCGGCAACGTCTGGATCGGCGAGGGCGCGGAGATCGACGATGTCGAGGGGGTCGAGGGCCCGGCGTACATCGGCACGAACGCCCGGATCGCCCGCGACGCCACCGTCGCGCCCTACACCATCCTCTCCAGCGGCGTCACCCTGCGCGAACGGGCCCGGACGACCCGGACGGTGATCGACTCGTCCACCCACATCGGCCGCAGCACCGTGATCGACGGCGCGATCATCGGCCGCTCCTGCGACATCCGTGACCACGTCCGGATCCAGGAGGGCGTCGCGATCGGCGACGAGGTCACGATCGGCTCCGAGTCCAGCATCATGCCGCACGTCCGGATCTACCCCTACAAGGAGGTGGAGACGGGCTCCCAGGTGTACGAGAACCTGATCTGGGAGTCGCGAGCCTCCTCGCGCCTGTTCGGCAAGGACGGGGTGGAGGGGCTTGTCAACGTCGACCTGACCCCGGAGACGGCCGTCCGGCTCGCGGCGGCGCTCGGCACGGCGTTGAAGCGCGGCGGTCGCGTGGTCGCCAGCCGCGACTCCGGCGGCGCCTGCCGGATGATCAAGCGCTGCCTGATCTCGGGCCTGAACGCGACGGGCGTCAACGTCGCCGACCTCAGGGTCTCGTCGCCCGCGGTCAGCCGGCACGTCCTGAAGACGCAGGCGTTCGACGCTGCGATCCACGTCGGCACCAGCCATCTCGATCCCGAGGCCGTCTTCATCCGGATCTACGAGCCGCCGGGGATCCTGCTCACCGCCTCGCTCCAGAAGGAGATCGAGAAGAACTTCACCCGCCAGGAGATCCGGCGCGTCGCCTCGGACAGCGTCGGCACGGTCTCCTACCCGGCCCGGGTGCGCGAGAGCTACGCCCAGGACCTGCTCGACCAGCTCGACCGGGACGCGGTCCGTGAGCGGAACTTCCGGCTCGTCGTCGACTACGGCTATTCCGCGGCCTCGTTCGTGCTCCCGCTCGTCGTCGGGCCGCTCGGCGTCGAGGCGATTTCCGCCCATGGCTTCTTCGCGGAGGAGTCGGCGAGCCGGCAGACCCTGACGCAGGCGATCGGAAACACGAAGCGCCTCGTCACCGCGGTGGGCGCCGACCTGGGCGCCGTCTTCGACACGGCGGCCGAACGACTGTTCCTCGTGGACGACCAGGGCAAGGCGGTGCCCGTCGAGCAGACGCTGCTCCTCTTCCTCAAGCTGCTCGGCGACCGCGGCGCCACGGGGAAGGTCGCCTTCCCCGTCACCGTCACGAGCCAGGTCGATGCGCTCGTGAACGGCTCGCTCGAGGTCGTGCGGACGCCGCATTCGCTCGCCGACCTCACCCGCGCGGCGTCCGGCGACGGCGTCGTCTTCGCGGGCGCGGTCGGCGGCGGGTACGTCTTCCCGCAGTTCCTCCCGGCCTACGATGCGGTCGCCTCCCTCGTCAAGCTGCTCGAGCTCCTCGCGCCTGCCGGCCGGCCGCTCTCCGAGCTCGTCGCGGAACTGCCTGCCTCGACGCTGATCCACCGCCAGCTCGCCTGCCCGTGGGCGAAGAAGGGCCTCGTGATGCGCCTGCTGAACGAGCAGCTCGCGGGGCGCGACCTCGACCTGACCGACGGGATCAAGCTCAGCTCCGAGCGCGGCTGGACCCAGGTGCTGCCCGATCCCGACGAGCCGCTGCTCCACATCTACGCCGAGGGCGCCTCCACGGCCGAGTCTGCGGAGCTCGAGGGCGAGATCCGCCACCTCGTCGAGGAGATCATGCAGGGAGACGGAGATGGAGGGCGAACCTCGGAGGAAGCCTCAAGCTGAGGTTGACCCCTCGGCCCGCAGGCTGCTTTACTGAGATCCCTCGGAAGAAAGGCAGACCGTGTCCCACCGCCCGCTCGAAGGCTCGCTCGAACCACTGCCCGACCTGGGATCGCTCTCGGACGACGACCTGAAGGGCCTGATCGAGCGGCTCGAGGGGGAGGAGAACGAGGTCTCGTATCGCCGCCGCCTGCTCCAGGGCCGGATCGACATCCTCCGGGCCGAGCGGACCGCGCGGCTGAAGGGCTCGGGAGGGGGCGGCGACGTGGACGTGGACAGGCTCACCGACATCCTCGCCGCCCGCGCCACGCCGCCCTCGCAGGACGAGGACTCCTAGGCCTGTGAGCCACGTCTATTGCCCGGAGTGCGGCTTCCAGAATCCCGTCGCCTCCAATTTCTGCTCGAAGTGCGGCGCCACCCTGAACAAGGAGGAGAGCGGCGAGCAGACGATGACCTTCACGCCCGAGGAGGTCGCGGAGGACGCTTCCGCCGTCCTGAGCGACCCCGCGGTCAAGGGGCCGGCGCTCGTCGTCCGCTCCGGCGGCGGCAGGGCGGGGGAGAGCTTCTTCCCTGACGGCGAGAAGACGCTGATCGGACGCTCGCCCGACTGCGACGTCTTCCTCGACGACGTCACCGTCTCGCGCACGCACGCAGAGCTGACCCGTGACGGCGAGCGCTACCGGATCCACGACCTCGGCAGCCTCAACGGCACCTTCGTGAACAAGCAGCGGATCGAGGGCGATTCGGTCGAGCTGCAGGACGACGACGAGGTCCAGATCGGGAAGTACCGGCTGACATTCCTGCGGGGGCGCTCGTGAGCACGACCGCGCCCGACCGTCCGGAAGCGGTCTCGAGCGAACGGCTGCACACGATCGGCGCCGTCTGCGCGCGCCTCCAGCCCGAGTTCGAGGACATCTCGATCTCCAAGATCCGCTACCTCGAGGACCAGGGCCTGCTGACCCCGAAGCGCACGCGCGGCGGCTATCGCCTCTTCAGCGAGGAGGACGTCGAGCGCCTGGAGACGATCCTGCGCCTGCAGCGCGACGAGTTCCTGCCGCTCCGCGTGATCCGCCAGGAGCTCGCGGCCGGCTGCTCCGGCGCCGATCGCAAGCGGCGGCGCCCCGCCGCCCTCGGCGAGCGGGAGGGCGAGCTCGATCTCGCCGAGCTCTGCGACCGGGCCGGGATCGACGCCGAGCTCGCGCGCGCGCTCGAGGAGTTCGGCCTGCTCCAACCGCGCGTCGAGGCCGGGGAGCGGCTCTACCGGGAGAGCGACGCCGAGATCGCCGCCGCCTGCGGCCGCCTCGCCCACTACGGGATCGACGCCCGGCACCTCCGCACCTTCCGGAACTCCGCCGGCCGGGAGGCGGGCCTGCTCGAGCAGCTCGTCGCGCCGGCCCTCCGCTCACGCAACCCCGAGCGGCGCAAGAGCGGGCTCGACGACCTCGAGGCGCTCGCGGGCGCCTCCCAGGAGCTCTCGCGGCTCCTGTTCTGGCGTGAGCTGCGTGCCTTCGCCGAGCGGTAAGGTGCGAGACGCCATGAGCTCGAACCCCGCCACTCTCGACCTGCGCGACCGCATCCGCGACGTCCCCGACTTCCCCAAGGAGGGGATCGTCTTCAAGGACATCATGCCGCTCGTCGCCGACCCGGTCTACTTCCGCGCCGCGATCGACCAGCTCGTCGAGAAGGCCCGCCCGCTCGAGCCGGACCTGATCCTGGGCGCGGAGGCGCGCGGATTCATCTTCGGCAGCGCGCTCGCCTATGAGCTCGGCTGCGGCTTCGTCACCGCCCGCAAGCCGGGCAAGCTCCCCTGGGAGACGGTGGAGGCGACCTACGACCTCGAATACGGCACCGACAGCCTGCAGGTGCACTCCGACGCGATCCGGCCGGGCGCGCGGGTGATCGTGCACGACGACCTGCTCGCGACCGGCGGGACCGCGAAGGCGAAGATCGATCTCGTCGAGCAAATGGGGGGCACCGTCGTCGGGCTCCTCTTCGTGATCGAGCTGGCGTTCCTGAACGGCCGTGAGAAGCTCGACGGCTACGCGGTCGACTCGCTGATCTCCTACTGACCCCCGCGAACGGAGGCTCGACCATGATCGGCATCACTCGAGGAATCTCCACACTGATCGGCGCAGGCATCGCCGGCTTCCTGATCTGGCTCGCGACCCAGATGGGCTCCGACACCGCGGGCGGCTACTGGGCGACCTACGGGCTGATCGCGGCCGCCGGCGTGACGATGGCGCTTTCGCAGATCCTCGGCGGCTGGACGAAGTGGGGGTGGCCCCGTCTGACGACCGGCGTCTTCGTCCTCGCGTTCCTCCCGGCGCTCCTCACGGGCGGCTGGGTGCTGCTCGCGCGCCAGCCTGCGCAGTTCTTCAACACCTCCAACTGGTCGCGCGACCTCGGAATCGACGGCGCCGTCGGCGACCTGGGGGAGGTGCTCGGCGCGCTCGCCTTCGGGATCGGGCTGATCCTCGGCCTCACCTTCGACACCGCCGGCCCGCGCCGGCAGACGGTCGCGGCGACGCCGCCGGTGGAGCGCGACGTCCCCGAGCCGGTCGCCGTCCCGGTCGCCGCCGACCCACCGCCGGTCGTCGAGCCGATCGCGCCGGCCGAGCCCGTCGAGCCGGCCGAGCCGGTCGACGAGTGGGGCGACGACGAGCCGAACCCGCCGGCCGAGAGCGAACGCGACCCGCGCTGAACTTATTCCCTCGCGCCAGGGATCTTTCGGCGAGGCCGGAGCGGCGATAGTGATCGAGATGGATGCCGCCGCCGTCAACAGCCGGAAGCCGGGAGCTTCCGATCTCCTTCTTGCGCATTGCTCCGCGCTCGACGTCGACCGTGATCGGCCCGCAGCCAAGCTGCGGCTCGAAGCGCTCGTCGGCAGCGAGCTCGCCCGCAAGCTCCTGCTCGCGCTCTGCTCGAACCGGGCGCCGGTCTAGGAGCTCTCGTCGCGGGGACGATCGTCCCCGCGCACGCGCACGAAGAGAAAGATCGCTCCCGCGGCCACCAAGGCCAGGATGAAGGCCGTCGCGCCGGAGATCCCGATCGCGAGCATCCCCACCCAGAGGAACAGGAAGAAGAAGACCGCCCAGAGGCCTGCCTGGACGCCCTGGTCGATGCTGGGGGCGCGAAGGTGCACGGCGCGGATCGTACCCCGGAAGACGGTGCGGGGAGGCCAGAACCGACCCCACGAAGAACTTCGCGCAATTTGCGCACTTCGCCCGTCGGAGGCCTTGTACGACGCCGCCGGCCCGACTAGCTTCGGGGGTGCAGGGAGCACGGAGCGCGAGTAGGTCGAAGCCGAGCTCGAGGGCCGTACGCGAAAGCGGAAAGTCAGCGGGCACGGTGGACAAAAGCGCCACCGGCTTCCTGAATTTTTTGCAGAACGAACAGGAGCCCCTCGCGGGGCTCCTGTTCGTTCGCGAAGACCCCTAAAGGGGCTCCTCCGGAGCCCGCTCGCTCACGGCGGCTCACATTGCGGGGTAGAGGCGATCGCCGAGATCATCTCCTTCTACTTGACATAACACCGGTTATCGTGCGCGAGCCTGGACATCGGCGTTTGAAGGGCAGAGGGTGCAGGTACAAGGTGCTGGGCACGCTTGACGCCTCCTTCCCTATGACGACCGTCGACATCGAACATCTCCTGTCGCACGAGGAGATTCGGCAGCTGCTCGAGACCTCCGAGCAGGCCGGATCGCTGAAGGCGACCGAGGTCGCGGAGATCGTCGAGCAGCATGAGCTGAACGAGCTCGAGCAGGACGCGTTCATCCGCGAGCTCGAACAGCGCGGGATCGACGTCGTCGCCGAAGGCGCGCCGGAGGCCAAGGCCGAGGAGCCCGCGCCCCCGCCGGCCGTCGCCGCCGTTCAGGAGATGACGACCGACTCGCTCCAGCTCTTCCTCCGCGAAGCCGGTCGCCACCAGCTCCTCACAGCCGCCCAGGAGGTCGAGCTCGCCAAGAAGATCGAGGCCGGCGACGCGCTCGCGAAGCAGCGGATGATCCAGTCCAACCTGCGCCTCGTCGTCTCGATCGCCAATAACTACCGCAACCAGGGCCTCCCCTTCCTCGACCTGATCCAGGAAGGCACGCTCGGCCTGATCCGTGCCGTCGAGAAGTTCGACTGGCGCCGGGGCTTCAAGTTCTCCACCTACGCCACCTGGTGGATCCGGCAGGCCGTCGCCCGCGCGCTCGCCGACAAGGCGCGCACGATTCGGAGGCCCGTCCACATCGTCGAGCGGCTGCAGAAGATGAATCGCGCCGAGCGCACGCTCTGGACGCAGCTCGGGCGCGAGCCCACGCTCGAGGAGATCGCCGAGGAGGCCTCCCTCCCACTCCAGCAGGCGATCGAGGTGAGGTCTGCGGCGCGCGCCTCCACGAGCCTCGACCAGCCCGTCGGCGAGACTGAGGACGCCGTCTTCGGCGACTTCGTGGCGGGGGACGGGCCCCTACCCGAGGAAGAGGTGGAGATCTCCCTCCGCAGCCAGGCACTCCGGGGCGCGCTCGAGGCGCTCTCGGAGCGCGAGCGCCAGGTCGTCGTCCTCCGCTACGGCCTCACTGACGCGGAGCCGAAGACGCTCGAGGAGATCGGCCGCCGCCTCGGCCTGACCCGGGAGCGCGTCCGCCAGATCGAGATCGACTCGCTCAAGCGTCTCTCGACGCTCCGCGAGATGGAGTCGATCGGCCGCTAGCTCAGGCTGCGGCGCGCGCGGCAGCGACGCCGAGCGCCGAGCCGTCGAAGAACCCGTTCGCGTCGACGCCGAAGCGCTTGAACGCGACGTCGTACGCGGCGTCGAGCGTGACCGGCCGCGCCTGACGATGACCGTCCGAGGCGACCAGGGACGCCGTGCCGTGCTCCAGCAGCGCCCAGCCGAGCTCCTGCGAGCCCAGGCCGTGCCGTCCGAGGAGCGATGAGCCGTTCACCTGCAGGAGCCAGCCTCGCTCCGCGAGCTCGTCCGCGAGCTCCGGCCGGGTCAGAACCTCCTCGGCCCGCTCCGGGTGAGCGATCACGGGCGTCAGGCCTGCGGCCTCCGCGTGGCCGGCGACCGCGAGCAGCGTCTCCCAGCCGCCGACGAACGGCACCTCGATCAGGATCCGGTCGGTGCCTTCGAGCGCGTAGCGGTGCGGATCCTCGTCGAGCAGGCGCGCATGCGGGGTCAGCTCGAAGCCGAGCCGGAGCTCCAGCTCGACGTACCGCCTCAGCCGCACGAAAGTCTCCCGGACCGCAGCCTCGCGCTCCGACGAGAGGCCGAGGTGCGGCCACACGTGCGGCGTCGCGAAGAGCAGCCCCGTCCCGGACCGGGCGGCGTCCCGGCAGAGGACGACGGCCTCCTCGAGCGACTGAGCCCCGTCGTCACCCGAGGGGCAGACGTGAGAATGGCAGTCGACGAAGGCAGGACGGGTCATCCCGTCCAGCGTAGCGTCAGCTCTGGAGGTAGAACTCGAGCCCAGGAGCGACCGTGCGGAGCTCCCTGAGGGCCCGCGACTCGAGCTGGCGGACGCGCTCGCGCGTCACCCCCAGGCCGGCGCCGACCTCCTCGAGGGTCTGCGGCGTCGCCCCTTCGAGCCCGAAGCGTTGCGCGAGGACGTGGCGCATCCGCGGATTGAGCCGGTTCAGCGCGGCCGTGATCTCCTCCGAACGGAGCCGGTCGGCGGTCTCCACGTCGGGCTCGGCCGACTTCGTGTCCTGGATCAGGTCTCCGTAGAGGCTCTCGCCGTCGCCGACGGGGGTCTCGAGGCTGACGGAGTCCTCCACGAGCTCGAGCAGCTCGCGCACCCGGTTGGCGCCGAAGCCGCTTTCCTCCGCGATCTCGTCGAGCGTCGGGTCGCGGTTCAGCTTCTGCGCCAGCTCCCGCCGGGAGCGGGTGACGCGGCGCACCTGGTCGGCGACGTGGACGGGCAGCCTGATCGTCCGACCCTGCTCGGCGAGCGCGCGGCTGACCGCTTGCCGGATCCACCAGGTGGCGTAGGTGGAGAGCTTGAAGCCCATCGTGTAGTCGAACTTCTCGACGGCGCGGATCAGGCCGAGATTGCCCTCCTGGATCAGGTCGAGCAGCGGGACGCCCGCCTTCGTGTAGTTGCGCGTGATCGACATCACGAGCCTGAGGTTCGACTCGATCAGCTTCCGCTTGGCGGCCTCGTCGCCGAGGTCCTTGAGCCGGGCGAGCTCGCGCTCCTCGCCCGTGGTCAGGAGGCGGCCGTCGCCGATCGCGCGGACGTAGAGCTTGAGCGGGTCCTGCGTCGCCTCGAAGGCGGGCGCGGAGACGGCGTCGTCCTCGTCCTCCGTGTCGGCTGCGACGTCCTCCTGCTCGTCGAGCGCAGGCAGCAGCTCCAGGTGTGGCTCGGACGGGGGTTCGGAGAGCGGTTCGACGGCGTTGTGCTCCATTGCGCGCTGTATCGGCCTCCACGGGCATGGGCTTGAGGATGCAGAAGGAGGAACGAGCTTTCGGCCGAATCTGTCCTAACTTCGTCGAAACACCTGTCGTCTACGTTGTAAGAGAGAAACTGCCCCTCAGCCGACTTCGTTCCTAGGATTTCGACATGTGTGGAATCGCCGGATACAGCCTCAGCCCCGCCTCCAGCGTCGACAGGACCCTGGCGGCGCAGGCGCTCCTGGCCGGGATCGCAGAGCGAGGCGCAGACGCCGTCGGGTACGCGCATTGCAGCCTCGGCTCGGGCGTGACCGTCCACAAGCGCCGCTCTGGCGCCTCCGCGCTCCTCGACGAGGTCTGCGTCCCAGCCGAGGCGACGCAGGTGCTCGTGCACGTTCGCGACTACACCAAGGGACACCCCACGATCGAGGCGAACAACCACCCGATCCGCCACGGCGCCGTGGTCGGGATCCACAACGGGATCATCGTCAACGATGAGGAGATCTTCGAGCGCTACGGGTTCACCCGGGCGCATCCCGACATGACCGTCGACTCCGAGGCGATCTTCGCGCTCTCCGAGCACGCCGAGAGCCGCGTCGAGGTGCTCGAGGAGCTGCACGGCGCGATGGCCACGAGCTGGCTCGACGAGCGCTTCCCCGCCACCCTCTTCCTCGCCCGCGCCGTGGGCCGCCCGCTCTGGATCGGAACCGCGCGCGACGAGCTCTTCTTCGCCTCCACGCGCGCGGCGCTCGAGGTGCTCGAGGGCACGCTCCGGCTTACCCTCCGCAAGCGCGAGGTTGACGAGGGTGTCTTCCTCCGCGTCGAGGACGGCCGGATCGCGTCGAGCGAGCGCTTCGTGGCCGATCGCTCCTACGTCGAGGAGACGATCCTCCCCTCGATCCGCTCGCCCCACGAGGGCGCAAGCAGCCTGCAGCGGCTGGCCGCGATCGTCGTCGCCGCGGCCGCGTAGCGCCGCTCAGGTCAGGGTGCCGTCGGGCGAGACCCGCGCGCCTTCCTCGCGCAGGCGCTGCGCCACGAGGAACTGGAACGCGGCCCAGGCCGGCTGCACGTCGATCATCCGGTAGATCTGCCACTCGGTCAGGAGGCCGGCATTCGCCTTGCGCGCGCTCTTCCAGTCGTCCATCTTCGGGAGCCGCCCGAGCCCGCGCGCGACGATCACGCCCTGCTCGACGGCGCGCTCGAGCCGCTCCTCGCCGATCGGCACGTCGAAGCCTGCCTCGCGGAGCGCCTGGGCGAGCGAGCCGAAGGTGTGCCAGATCAGCGACTTCGACGGCATCGAGCCCTTCCGCTCGTCCAGGTCCTTGGCGGTCGGGGTCCTCCCCAGCTCCTCGCCGAGGTCGCGGAGGCGGCCCAGCAGCTCCTCACGGGTCGCGAAGCGCCGGGGCACCAGCCCCGCCTGCCGCTTCGCTGCGTTCCAACTGCCGAAGTGCTCGATCACGGTCTGCGGGTGCACCGTCGTCTGGGTGTCGGCCGCGAACTCGCGCATCGTCGGAGACCGTCCGAGCCGCTCGGCACACTCTCCGAGCTGGGTCAGGATCTCCTCGTCCGTGTACCGCTTGCGGATACCGGCCTGGAACGCGGCCAGCGCCTGCGGATCGATGCCTGCCACTGCTGGGTGGCGGCGGGCCTTTGCCATGCAAGTAGTGTAGAGCATCTTGGGCAAGTTGCAAGGGCGGGCGAGCGCGGCTGCCCACGGCCTGAATCTGCGTGCCGGCCCGGGGGCGCGAGAGTCGTCTAGGAGACGGCGACGAGCGCGGTGCGCTCGGGCTGGTGCAGGACGTCGCCGACGGTCTCGAGCGGCAGGATCCGCTCCAGAGCCGTCACGCAGCGGGGGCAGAACTGGCTCCCGGCGGCATTCCGAAGCTCGCTGAGAGCTTCGTCGAGCGGGCGCGCAGCCCGGTAGATCCGGGTGGTCAGCATCGAGTCGAGCGCGTCCGCGACGTGAATGATCCGGGCGCCGAGCGGGATCTCCTCCCCGCGGAGCCGGTCCGGGTAGCCCGCGCCGTCGAAGCGCTCGTGGTGGTGCCGGATCGAGGGAACGGCGTCGTTGAGGAAGCCAAGGCGGTCGATGATCCGTGCCCCCTCGTCGGCGTGCCGCTGCATGAGCGCCCACTCCTCCTCGGTCAGGCTCGCGGGCTTGAGCAGGATCGAGTCCGGGATCGCCAGCTTGCCGATGTCGTGGAAGAGCGCCGCATGGCCGAGCAGGTCGAGCTCGGCCTGCGAGAGGTTGAGCTCCCGTCCGATCGCGAGGGCGAGCTGCTGCACCCGGCGCGAGTGCCCGGCGGTGTAGGCGTCCCGCGCGTCGACCGTGGCCGAGAGGCTCTCCATCGCGGCGGTCGAGCGCTCCTTAAGCAGCCGGTTGGCCTGCTCGAGCGAGACGTTCTGGGTGTGGATGGTCTCGGCCGCGGCGCGGAGCTTCTGGGCGCTCTTGCGGGTGTGCGAGAGGTAGGCCTCCTGGGTCTTGCGCATCAGGAGCAGCGGCACGGCGAAGACCGCGAGGGCGTAGAGGTTCGCTGCGTGGTAGCCGATCGCGATCACGCTGCCGACGAAGCCGTACACGATGTAATGCGGTGCGAGCCAGAGGAAGCGCTCGTGCCAGATCCTCCACCAGCGCTCGCGTCCCTCGGCCGCGAGGGCGAGTGCGAGCAGGCCTGTGTTGACGGCGAAGTAGAGCGTGCCGGCGACGAGACCGGCGATCACGGTCACGAGCTCGCCGATGCTGCCGCCGTAGCCGGCGGTGAAGACCGCTGCGGCGCCGAGCGAGGCGAGCGAGAGGGCACCCACGTTGAAGAGCACGGTGTGGATCTGCGTGCGCCGCGCGCTCCACTCGACCACGGAGATCGCCACGGCAAGCGCGAGCGCGGCTCTGGTGCCGAACAGTGCGGCGCCGGCGAGCGCGCCGACGGCGCTGACGGAGATGGTGCCGTCGTCGACCTCGAGCGCGAGGGCCTGCCCCACACCGACGAGCGCGATCACGGCGAGGAGGCCGATTACGTCGGTGCTCGACCCGAACACGAGGCCGAGGACGCCGGCCGCGACGCCGAGAGTGCTGACGAGCCCGACGAGGATCCCCAGGCGCGCCGAGAGCTGGAGGAAGCGCGGGCCGTTGACGGTGTGCTGGGTATGGCGCCGCTCCTCCTGCGGGACTGACTCGGGGACGCGCGCCAGCGGGACACGGTGGTCGCCGTCCTCAGGGACCGAGACGAGGCGCTGGGTGCGGTCCTCCGGCATGAGCAGCGGCTCGGAGCTCGCACCGAGGACGCGGTTTCGGCCCTGGAGCTTCGCGCGATAGACCGCGAGGTCGGCCTGATGGATCAGCCCGTTCGGGTCTTCGGCGTCGCGTGGGTACGCGGCGACGCCGATCGAGACGGTTGCGCGGATGGGCTCGCTCGAGGTCTCGACGTCGTACTCCTTCTCGGCCACAGCTCGCCGGATCCGCTCGGCGATCTCGAGTGCCTTCTCGGCAGAGGTCTCGGGCAGGAGAATCGAGAACTCCTCCCCGCCGAAACGGGCGGGGACGTCGTAGTGGCGCAGCTCGCTGCGGAAGACCTCGGCGATCCCCTTCAGGACTGCGTCGCCCGCGAGGTGGCCGTAGGTGTTGTTGATCTCCCGGAGCAGGTCGAGGTCGGCCATGATCAGCGACATCGGCCGGTCGAACCGCTGGGAGCGGCCGAGCTCCTCGGTCAGCGCAGCGGCGAAGTGACGGGCGTTGAAGAGGCCGGTCTTCGGATCGACACGAGCCTCCGCCTGGAGCTGCGGCACGGAGAGGGCCCGGTGGATCAGCAGGAGCGGCGCGATCGCGAACGGGACGAGCCAGGGGTTCGCGTTCCAGAACGCCGCGAGGACGACCCCGAGCGCGGCGAAGACGAACTCCGTCGAGAGGGTCTGGAAGGAGAAGACCTGGCGGATCGGATGCCCGTTGACCCAGCGGATCATCGGTGCGATCACGGCGTAGTTGACGCCGACGAGCACGAGCGCCGCAGCGGCCCCTGCGAGCGCGAAGCGGATGTCGCCGTTCCCGATCAGGCCGTCCGCCCCCAAAATCTGGTGGGCGACCGCCCACGAGGCCATGACGGCGATCGTGAAGTCGAGGATGTTGAAGGACTGCGTGTACCAGCTGCCGCGGCTGCGGAGCCACTCGGGAACGTGTTGGATGACCGCGAGGGGCGCCAGGAGCTCGGGCGGCAGAAGCAGGACAGCCGCGATCAGGAAGACGGCGGTTGCGTGGTAGCTCTTGTTGCTCGGCGTCCGGACGACGAAGAACTGCGCCAGCGCGGAGCTCGCCCCGAGGATCGCGAACGTCACCCAGCCCTTCGTGTCCCCGTTCAACCTCATCAGGAACGGAACGCTGGCCGCCAGGGCGACGCAGGCGATGAGCCCGAAGTAGACGAGCGCGACCGCAGGCAGCTTCTTCGCCGGCTTCGGCGCCTCGTGCTCGAAGGACTCCTCGAGCGGGATTCCGTTCACCATGCCGCGTTACCTCTGTCCATCGTCGCCGCGCACTCCTTCGATGCCGCAGGATCGAAAGCTCTTCTGGCCCAGGGGGCCGCATGCAGGGTAGATCGGCACGTTCAGCCGGTCATCCCCCGTTTGCGGTACCCCGCCCCCCGGGATGCGTGAGGGCGCGGACGCCGAATGGAGAGACGAACGAGGGGTCGGCCGCCGCCGGCCGACCCCTCGCACCTCGTCTCTGCCTTACGGGAGCGTGAGCGACGTGCTGGTGCTCACCGTTGTTACCGACGTCGTCGTGGTCGTGCTGACCGTGGCCGTCGGCGCGAGAACCGCGTCGGGGTCGCCGGTCTGCTCGGCCAGTGCGATCTCGGCATCCGTCGCGGCGTAGCCGCCGACACCGAGCTCAGCCTCGACCGCATCCTCCTGGGCCGAATCGCTCCAGGCGATGTCGCTCCAGGCGATGTCGCTCCAAGCGATGTCGTCCCAGGCGATGCTCGCCTTCGAGGCATCCGTCCAGGCGATCGCGTCGAACGCCTTGCCGCTTCCGCTCAACGAGCTGACGAACCGGTTCAGGCCCGCGTTCGGATTGGGCGGGGTGACCGTCGAGGCCGACTTGGCCGCATTGATCTGCCCGACACCGCACGACGTCTTGGGTGCGTTCGGAACCGGCTTGACGCCCCGCATGAGCGCGCCCTTCACCTGATCCGGCGTCCAGGACGGGTTCTTCGCGAGGAGCTGAGCCGCCACACCGGCAACCACCGGGGACGAGAACGACGTCCCGGAGAGCTCGATGTAGCCCGGGCGGTTCTTGATCAGCTTGTCCGCCCGCTGGACCGCCAGGGTCGACGCCATCGGAATGGCACCGATCATGTACCGGCCCGGAGCGCACATCTCCGGCTTGCGGAAGCCGTCCGGAGTGTTGCCCCACGCCGACCACGGAGCGATCGAGTCGTCCTTGGTCGACATGGAGCCGCCGATGTCGTTCGCACCGACCGTGATCACGAACGGGTCGCTGCCCGGCGCATACCGGACGCCGCTTGCGACGTCACCCGTGCCGTAGTTGCCCGAGGCAGCCACGACGGTCACGCCCGCGAACCACAGCTTCTCGACGGCCCGGTTGAGCGGGTCGTTGTAGAAGTGGGTCACGTTGCTCGCGTGGAGCGAGAAGTTCGCGACCTTGATCCCGAGCCGGTCCTTGTTGGCCAGGACCCACTGCGCGCCGGCGATCACGTCCGCCGTCGTGCCAGAGCCCGAGTCGTCGAGGACGTCAACCGAGACGATGTCCGCAGTCGGAGCGGCACCCGCGGTGAGCGGAGCCGAGCCGGCCGCGATGCTGGCCACGAACGTGCCATGGCCCCGTCCGTCGCCGGGCGCGTTCGGCTTGCCCGTCGAGACGAGGTTGACCTGCTCCTTGACCCGACCGAGAAGGTCAGGCGTCGAGGCGTCAACGCCGGAGTCGACGATTGCGATCGTCGCCGCCTTCGCCGAGTTGCTCCAGAGCTTGCTGACGCCGGCCTCGTGCGTCCAGAGCTGATTGGACGTGAACCCGAGGGCGCGCACCGAAGCGTTCTCGGTGATCGTCAGGCCGGGGATCGCCTGCAGCTTCTCCAGGTACTTGACCGGGACGTCGGCGACAACGCCGTCGACGAGGTCGAGCTTCTTCGAGAGCTTGCCGAAGAGCTTCGCCGCCTTGTCCGCCTGGGCCGTGCCCGCGTCGGACGTGATGATGACGCTGACGATTGCCTTCGGATCCTTCTGGGCCTTGAGCTTCAGGCCGTCGGAGACGTACGAACCGGTGGCGGAAGCGCCGTCGTAGCCGTTTCCTTTGCCGCCGTTCTTGCCGCCGCCCGCCGAGGCCGCAAGCGGCATCGCCAGTGCGAGAGCGAGAGCGGTCGTCAGGAGCCCGCGGCCACCCTTGCCCCACAGGGCACTGGACCGGAGCTCGCCACCGCGGTTACCGGAGCCCCAAAGGGCGCTCTGGCGTACATCCCCGCAGTTGCCGCTTGACTTTCT
This sequence comes from Gaiellales bacterium, assembly GCA_038324115.1. Taxonomy (GTDB): domain Bacteria; phylum Actinomycetota; class Thermoleophilia; order Gaiellales; family Gaiellaceae; genus Gaiellasilicea. The sequence goes on along the minus strand of JBBQHQ010000001.1, from coordinate 27,821 downwards.
TCCCATCGTTCTCCTCTATTCGCGCCGAGACGCGAGCCGCATTGCATGCCGGAGTCCGAACGCCACAGCTGGACTCCCGGTAGTCGTGGAACCGAGCGGAACCTATGCGCGGAACTGGGGGATCACGTCCCCCTTTCGGGTCAGGACCGGCCAAGTTCCCTCGATCGAGGGAGGGACCGGAGAGCGCGGCGGTCAACTACGCTCGAACCCGCATGAGCACCCGTCTTGCCGTCGAAACGCTCGCCGCCCGCGCAGCGGCCCGTCTGTCCCGCCTCGCCGGGGCCGGCGGAGGGACGACCTTGCCCGGGAAGCTGCTCTGGAAGCTCGATCCCGGTGCGATCGACGCGCTGGCGGCCCGCCTGCCTCAGGGAGCGGCGGTCGTTTCGGCCACGAATGGGAAGACGACGACGACCGCGATGGTGGCCGAGATCCTCGGCGACGCGACGACGCTTGCGTGGAACCGCTCCGGCGCCAACCTCGTCTCCGGGATCGCCTCCACCTTGCTCGCGGAGCGGGATGCCGAACTCGGCCTCCTGGAGGCGGACGAGGCAGCGCTGCCGGAGATCGCCCGGCGCGTCCGGCCCCGCGCCCTCCTGCTCGGCAACCTCTTCCGTGACCAGCTCGACCGCTACGGCGAGCTCGAGCACGTCGCGGAGGGTTGGCGGGAGATGGCCGCGGAATTGCCCGAGGAGACGGTGCTCGTCGTGAACGGCGACGACCCGCAGGTCGGCGATCTCGCCCGCGACCGCCCCGGCACCGTCGTTTTCGGGCTCGACGACCCCCAGCATGCGCGGCCCACGCTTCAGCACGCCGCCGACTCGCGCTACTGCGTCCGCTGCGGCCGTCCCTACGAGTTCGCGGCGGCCTACGTGGGGCATCTCGGTGATTACCACTGCCCCGCGTGCGGGCACCGGCGGCCGCCGCTCGACGTCGTGGCCCGCGAGATCGAGCTGCACGGGCTCTCGAGCGCGTCGTTTCTGCTGGAGACGCCGACTGGGTCGACCCGGGTCTCCCTGCGCCTTCCGGGGCTCTACAACGTCTACAACGCGGTCGGTGCGGCCGCGCTCGCCCAAGCGCTCGGCGCGAGCCTTGAGGAGATCGCGGCGGGCCTGAACCGCTTCGGAGCAGCATTCGGGCGGTTTGAGCGGATCACGAGCGGCGAGAAGACGATCCTGGTGCTCCTGATCAAGAACCCGGCGGGCGCGAACGAGGTCATTCGGACACTCGAGGACGGCGGCGCCCCCTCCCTCCTCCTCGTGGCGCTGAACGACGCGATCGCGGACGGGAAGGACGTGTCCTGGATCTGGGACGTCGACTTCGAGCCGCTCCTCGCCCGCGTCGACACGGTGATCGCGTCGGGCGATCGCGCCGCCGAGCTCGCGCTCCGCTGCACCTACGGCGGGCTCGACGAGGCCGCGCTCGAGGTGCTGCCCGAGCTCGAACGGGCGCTCGACCGCGGTCTCGAGCTGACGCCGGCCGGCGGCGAGCTCGTCGTCCTCCTCACCTACACGGCCATGCTGGCCCTGCAGCGGATCGTGACCGAGCGCGGGTTGACGCGGCCCTACTGGGAGACGGCATGAGGATCCGGGTCGCGCACCTCTATCCCGAGTACCTGAACATCTACGCGGACCGCGGCAACATCGCCGTCCTCGACCGGCGGGCCCACCTGCGAGGGCACGAGCTCGAGGTCATGCCCGTCAGCGTCGGCGACGACCTCGGCGCCGGCGAGCACGACCTGCTGTATATCGGCGGTGGCCAGGACCGCGAGCAGGCGCTGATCGCACCCGACCTGGCTGCCAAGGGGTCTGCGCTCGAGACTGCGGTCGCCGGCGGCGCGGCCGTGCTGGCGGTCTGCGGCGGCTACCAGCTCCTCGGCCGGGGCTACCGGGGCCTCGACGGCGCCGACATGCCCGGGGTCGGGCTCTTCCCGCACGACACCGTGGCAGGCGAGCGCCGGATGATCGGCGACGTCCTCCTCGAGTGCGAGCTCGAGCCCGGCGAGCCGCGGACGATCGCCGGCTTCGAGAACCACGCCGGGAGAACGCGCCTCGATCCTGGCGCCGTTCCGCTCGGCAAGGTCGTCGCGGGCTTCGGCAACGACGGCGAGTCGGGCTTCGAGGGCTGCCGCCTGGGCCGGGCGCTCGGGACGTACCTCCACGGCCCGCTGCTTCCCCGAAACCCGTGGCTCGCCGACTGGCTGCTCGCCCAGGCCCTCGCCCACGCAACCGGTGGGGAGCCCCCCACGCTCGAGCCGCTTCCGGACCGCCTCGAGGCTGAGGCCCACCGGGTCTCATCCGCCCGGGCGCGCTCCCGCGGCGGCGGCCGGCGCTAACGCGCGGCCAGGATCGCGGCTGCGCTGCGCTCGACGTCCGCTCGGGTCGTGCGGAAGCTCGAGACCGAGATCCGCATCGCGGCGCGGCCCTGCCATTCGGTCGCGCCGAGCCAGCACGTCCCGTCCGCCTGGACACGGCGAACCACCTCACGGGTCGTCTCGTCGTCGTCCCCGAAGCGGACGAGCACCTGATTCAGAACGACCTCGTTCAGGATCTCGATCCCATCCTCCGCGCCGAGGATCTCGGCGAACGCAGACGCGTGGTCACAGCAGCGCTCGACGAGGTCGGCGACACCGCGCCGGCCGAGCGCCCGCAGCGCCGCCCAGACCGCGAAGCCCCGCGCCCGGCGCGACGACTCCGGCACCCAGTCGGAGGGGCTGCGCCCGTCCGCCCGCTGGAGGTAGCTGGCCGCGACGGCCATCGCCTCGCCGTGCGACTGCTGGTGCCGGCAGAAGACGATGCCCGAGTCGTAGGGGACGTTCAGCCACTTGTGCGCGTCCGTCGCCCAGGAGTCCGCGCGCTCGCACCCGGCGGTCAGCGACTCGAAGCGCGGGCTCGCCGCCGCCCAGAGCCCGAACGCCCCGTCCACGTGGAGCCACGCCGACGCCTGCTCGCACGCGTCCGCAATCGCCGGCAGCGGGTCGAAGGCGCCCGTGTTGACGTTGCCGGCCTGCGCGCAGACGATCGTCGGCCCGTCCCCGCCCGCGAGCGCGTCTCGCAGCGCATCAGACCTCATCCTCCCCTGGCCGTCCGCCGGAACGAGCTCGAGCGCCGCGGTGCCGAGCCCGAGGAGGCGCAGGGAGCGGTCGATCGTCACGTGCCGCTCCGCGCCGGCGAGGACCCGGAGACGCGGTGCCCCGTTGAGGCCGTCCCGCGCGACGTCCCAGCCCGCCGCGGCGAGCACGTGGTGTCGCGCGGCGGCGAGCGCGGTCGTGTTCGCGCCCTGTGCGCCCGTGACAAAGCCGCTCGCGATCCCGGCCGGGAGGCGGAGCAGCTCAGCGAGCCAGCTGGCGGCAACCTGCTCGACCGCCGCTGCAGCCGGCGACGTGACCACCGAGAAGCCGTTCTGGTCCCACGCGGTCGCGAGCCAGTCGGCGGCGACGGACGACGGCAGAGCACTCCCGATCACGAAGCCGAAGTAGCGGCCCGTCTGGGACCCGACGACGCCCGGCTCCGCCGCCGCGACGAGCTCGGCCACGACCGTCGCGTCGTCCGCTCCCTCCTCGGGGAGCGCGCCGCCGAGGGCGTCCACGAGCTCGGCGAAGCCTGCCATGGCGCGAACCGGTCGCTCGTCGAGCGTGGCGTGGAAGCGCGCTGCCGCGTCGGCGGTGAGACGGAAGAGGTCGCCTACGGGATCCACAGTGCACCGAGGTAGACGGCTGGGTCGCCCGACTGCCAGCGCTGGAGGAAGCGCTGGATCGGCGGATGGAGCACGATCCCGTCAAGCTCGTCGAGAGCGAAGAGACGATGCCCGCTGACCGCCTCGTCGGTCGAGGCGACGTCCTCCAGCGAGCCGTCGAGGTCGCCGGCGAAGATGATGTGGACGACGTGCTTCGTCGAGAGGCTCCGCACCGGGGCGATCGAGTCGACGAGGGCGACGGGGCCCTCGACGGGCGGCGCGTCGATCCCGACCTCCTCGGTCAGCTCGCGCCCGAGCGCCTGGTGCAGACTCTCGCCGGACCTGACCCCGCCGCCCGGGAGCAGCCAGACGTCCTTGCCGCGCTTCTCGTGCCGGCAGAGCAGCAGCCGGTCGTGCCAGCGCAGCATCGCGGAGACGCGGATCCGCGGCTCGGTCCGCATCAGGCGCGGGACGATCCGAAGCCGCGGGCGCCGCGCTCGCTCTCGGGCAGCTCGTCGACGACGACGAGCTCCACCGCCGGTAGCTCGACGAGCACGAGCTGGGCGATCCGCATCCCGGGCTCGACCGTGAAGCTCACGCGGGCGTCCGTGTTCTGGAGGATGACGCGCAGCTCGCCGCGGTAGCCCGCGTCGACGAGGCCGGGCGAGTTGACGATCGTGATCCCGTGCTTCGCCGCGAGGCCCGAGCGCGGCTGGACGAAGCCTGCGTGCCCCTCGGGGATGGCGACCGCGAGGCCCGTGCCGACGAGCGCCCGCTCGCCCGGCCGGAGCACGACCTGCTCGCACGAGGCCAGGTCGAGGCCCGCGTCGCCCGCGTAGGCACGTTCGGGGATCGTCGCCTCCGGCCGCAGCCGGGTGATCGGGAGCTCGATCACCGGCGCTCGGCGGCGGGCGGGCCGTCCGCCGCGTCCTCGACCGAATCGGCGACGAGGTACTCCGCGAACCGCCGTACCTCCCGCTGGGGAAGCCGCGCCCGCACGAGCACGCCGTCCTCGCTGTCCTCCCGCTCCTCGATCGGCGCCCCGAGCGCGTACAGCTCGGCAAGCTTGCCCCCGTCCTCGTACGGGAGAAGCAGGCGCACGTCCTCGAAGCGGTCGGCGAAGCGCGCGGCGAGCCGCTCCCGCAGCTCCTGCACGTTCTCCCCGCGGGCCGCCGAGATCTGGAGCGAGTCCGGATACCGGTTCGCGAGCCGCCGGCGGCCGAGCGGGTCGACGCGGTCGACCTTGTTGAGGACGAGCTCCGTCGGCACGTTGTCGGCGCCAATCTCGTGCAGGACGTCGTCCACCGAGCGGATCATCTCCTGCATCCGCTCCTCGGGCGCCGACGCGTCGACGACGTGGAGGATCAGGTCGGCGACGAGTGTCTCCTCGAGCGTCGATGCAAAGCCCTCGACGAGCTGCGTCGGCAGGCGCCGGATGAACCCGACCGTGTCCGTGACGAGGTAGCGCTTGCCGTCCAGCTCGAAGCCCCTGGTCGTCGGGTCGAGCGTCTCGAAGAGGCGGTCGTCCACGGAGACCTCGGCGTGCGTGAGCGCGTTCAGGAGGGTCGACTTGCCGACGTTCGTGTACCCGGCGAGGGCGACCGTCGGCACCTGCGTCCGGCGGCGCTCCTTCCGTCTCAGGTCGCGCTGCTTCCCGATTTCCTTCAGGCGGCGACGGAGGACGGTGATCCGGCGGTTCGCGAGCCGGCGATCGGTCTCGAGCTGCGACTCGCCGGGGCCGCGGGTGCCGACGCCGGCGCCGACCGCCCCGGTGCCACCGCCAAGGCGCTCGAGGTGCTTCCACATCCCGCGCATCCGCGGCAGGTTGTACTCGAGCTGCGCCAGCTCGACCTGGAGCTTCCCCTCGGCGCTGACGGCGTGCTGGGCGAAGATGTCGAGGATCAGTTGCGTCCGGTCGACGACGCGGGCGTCCAGCGCGTTCTCGAGCGTCCGCTGCTGGGTCGGGTCGAGCTCGCCGTCCACGATCAGGACGTCGGCCTTCGCCTCCGCGTACGCCAGCTTCAGCTCCTCCAGCTTCCCCTTCCCCACGAAGCTGCGCGCGTCGGCGCGCTGGCGCTGCTGGACGAGCTCGGCCACGGGCTCGACGAGCGCCGTCCGCGCGAGCTCGCGAAGCTCGCCCAGCTCGTCCTCGGCGTCGGCGCCACGCGCGAGCACCGCGAGCACGAAGCCCCGCTCGGGCTCGAGCCCCGCGGTGATGTTGTCGGTCGTGTCCTCCCCCACCCGGCGATTGTGCCACGCTTCGGCCGCATGGCACCCCTCGCCGACCGCCTCGCCGCTCGCACGCTTGAGCTGGTGGACATTCCCTCCGAGAGCCGGAACGAGGCGGAGATCGCCGCGCACGTCCGTTCGCTCGTCCCTGCCTCGTTCGCGTTCGAGTACGAGGCCGAGGACGCGTTCGTCGCCGCCCGACCCCGGCGTGAGGGCAGGCCGCTCGTCGTCCTGGCCGGGCATTATGACACCGTCCCCGCCCAGGCGAACATCCCCGGCCGAATCGAGGGCGGCGCGGTGCACGGGCTCGGAGCCGCCGACATGAAGTCCGGCCTCGCAGTGCTCCTCGAGCTGGCGCGCGAGCTGGAGGAGCGTGCCGTCGAGCCCGAGGTGGACATCGCGCTCCTCGCCTTCGGGAAGGAGGAGCTGCCGGCTGAGCACAGCCCCCTCCCCCACCTCTTCGAGCACTCGCAGCTCGTGCACGAGGCCGGGCTCGCGATCCTGCTCGAGCCCACCTCCAATGCGATCCAGGCGGGCTGCCTTGGCAACCTGAACGCGCGCTTCGTCTTCCACGGCGTCAGCGGCCACTCGGCCCGCCCGTGGCTCGCCGAGAACGCGATCGAGCGGGCGCTGGCCGGCCTCGGGGAGATCGCCGCGATTGAGCCCCGGCCCGTGGAGGTCGGGGGGCTCACGTTCACCGAGGTCGTCAGCCTGACCCGGATCTCCGGCGGGATCGCGGACAACGTCATTCCCGATCGGGCCGAGGCGCACGTGAACTTCCGCTACGCCCCCGACCGGACGCCGGAGAGCGCCGAGGCCTACCTGCGCAGCCTGGTGCCCGCCGACGCCGAGTACGTCGACGCGGGCGACTCGCCGCCCGCCCGGGTCGTGACCGATTCGCCGCTCGTCCAGCGGCTCAGGGGTGTCGGCGACCTTGCGCTGGAGCCGAAGCAGGCGTGGACGAACGTCGCCGACTTCACGATGCGCGGGATCGACGCGGTCAACTTCGGGCCTGGCGCCCCCGCGTTCGCGCACCGGCGCGACGAGCAGGTGGAGATCGCCGCGCTGGAGCGGTGCTTCACGTCGCTCTGGGCATTCCTCACCGGTACGGTCTGAGCGTGCCCCTCTCCCCCGTCCTCGAGCGCCAGACCGTCTACCCGTTCGTACGCCTGGGCGAGGCCGCTCGTCGCGTCGAGGCGGCCGGGATCACCGTGATCGACTTCGGCACCGGCGACCCGCGCGAGCCGACCGACCCATTGATCCGGCAGGCTCTCGTCGACGGTCTCCGCGACAGGATGGGCTACCCCGCGGCCGTCGGGCTTCCCGAGCTGCGCGAGGCGATCTCGGCCTGGGCGGGGCGGCGCTTCGGGATCGTCCTCGACCCGGACACCGAGGTCGTGCCGACGCTGGGGAGCAAGGAGGCGATCTTCAGCTTCGCGCAGGTCGTGCTCGCGGCTGAGCGCGGCAAGGACACCGTCGCCTACACCGAGCCCGGCTATCCGGTCTACGAGCGCGGCGCCCTCTTCGCGGGCGCGCGGCCGCTCGCCCTGCCGCTCCGCGAGGACCACGGCTTCCTGCCCGACCTCGACGCCGTCGACGAGGAGACGTGGGGCCGGCTCGCGCTGCTCTGGGTCAACTACCCGAACAACCCGACCGCCGCCTGCGCCCCACTGGAGTTCTACGAGCGCGCCTCCGCGCTCGCGCGGGAACACGGCTTCGTCCTCGCCTCCGACGAGGCGTACACAGAGCTGTGGTTCGAAGAGCCGCCCGTCTCCGCGCTCCAGCTCGACGACCGGACGAACGTAGCCGTGTTCAACACGCTCTCGAAGCGCAGCTCGATGACCGGTTACCGCAGCGGCTTCGTCGCGGGTGACCCTGCGCTGATCGCAGCGCTGAAGCTGTTTCGGCCGACTGTGGGCACCGCGCCGCAGGAGTTCGTCCAGCGCGCTTCCGTGGCCGCCTGGGGCGACGAGGCGCACGTCGAGCGGACGCGCGAGCGCTACGCCCGCAAGCGGGCGCTCTTCCTCGAGCTCTTCGCTCGCAAGGGGATCCGCGTCGCCGGCAGCGAGGCGACCATGTACGTCTGGGTCGAGTGCCCCGCGGGCGAGACCTCGGAGGCGTTCGCCGACCGGCTGCTCGAGCACGGGGTCCTCGTCGCCCCCGGCTCATATCTCGGCGCGGCCGGCGAGGGCTACGTCAGACTTGCGCTCGTCCCCTCGGAGGACGAGTGCGCTGCCGCCGTCGCGATCCTGGAGGAGGCCCTGTGACACCGGACGAGGCAATCGAGATCGTGGCGGCGCTCGACCGCGGGGAGCGTCGCGTCGCGGAGCAGCGGGACGGCGAGTGGGTCGTCGACGTCGAGGCGAAGCTGGCGATCCTCGAGTTCTTCAAGCTCCGGAAGGTGGAGCCGATGCAGGTCGGCGGCCTCCAGTTCCTGGACAAGATCCCGGTCAAGACCGACTACGCCGAGCGCGGCGTCCGGGTCGTTCCGCCGGGGGTGGCGCGCTACGGCTCCTTCCTTTCGGAGGGCGTCGTCCTGATGCCGGGCTACGTGAACATCGGCGCCTGGGTCGGCCCGCGCACGATGGTCGACACGTGGGCCACGTTCGGGTCCTGCGCCCAGATCGGCGCAGACGTTCACCTCTCGGGCGGCGTCGGGATCGGCGGGGTGCTCGAGCCGCCGCAGGCGAGCCCGGTCGTGATCGAGGACGGCGCCTTCATCGGCTCACGCGCGATCGTCGTCGAGGGTGTGCGCGTCGGCGCGGGCGCGGTGATCGCGCCCAACGTCGTCCTCTCCGCCAGCGTGCCGATCATCGACGTCACCGGCGCTGAGCCGGTCGAGCACCGCGGCGTCGTCCCGCCCGGAGCGGTCGTGCTCCCCGGCGTGCGCCAGAAGGAGTACCCCGCGGGCACCTACGGCCTTCCGTGCGCGCTGATCGTCGGCCAGCGGAGCGCCTCGACCGACCTGAAGACGAGCCTGAACGCCGTGCTCCGGGAGTTCGAGATCGCGGTCTAGGCCGAAGCGACTTTGTGTTTCAGAAACACAAAGTCTCGCCCACGCAGATCTGCTCCGCCGGACCCGTGAGGGTGGCGCGGTTCTCCTCGTCCAGCGCGACGAGCAGCTCACCCCCGGGCATCCGGACGGTCACCGGGCTCTCCGCCCAACCCGCCACGATCGCGACCGCGGCTGCGGCGACCGCGCTCGACCCCGAGGCGCTCGTCTCCCCCGCGCCCCGTTCCCAGACGAGCACGTCGAGCTCGCTCGCGCCGGTGACGCGGACGAACTGAACGTTCGTGCGCTCGGTGAAGCGCTCGTGCGTCTCGACGATCGGCCCCAGCCGGAGCAGCTCCTTCCGGCCGCCGTCCGTCCGGAGAACGGCGTGCGGGTTGCCGACGGAGACCCGCGTCACCTCGAGCCGCTCGGTCTGGAGCTCGATCGTCTCGGTCTCGCGGACGGCGACGGGCCCCACCTCCATCTCGATCAGGTTGCCGCGGACGGTCGCGACGTAGGAGCGGCCCGCGGTTTCGACCGTCACGTGCTCTCCGCCGTCGCGCAGCGCCCAGGCGGCGGCGATGCGGGTGCCGTTGCCGGAGAACTCGGCGACGGTGCCGTCCGGGTTCCAGATCACGATCTCGATCCGCTGCCGGTCCGCCGAGACCACCTCGAGCACGCCGTCGGAGCCGACTCCCGTCCGCGGATCGCAGAGGCGTCGGGCCTGGGCGTCGGTGAGCGGGCGGCCGAGCTCCTCCCGCTCGACGAGGAGATAGCTATTGCCGTGCGCGTGCCACTTCGAGAATCGCATCTGCCACCTCCTCCGCCGGCCGGTCGCCTTCGATCCTGACGATTCCCGGGATCCGGCGCAGCCACTTCCGCTGGTAGGCGGCGAGCCGGCGCGTGGCGACCGCGATCGCCTCCTCCGCCTCCGGCCGCGACAGCGTCTGGACCGCCTCCAGCCCGAGCACCTCGGGTACCACCTCGCCCGCCGCCGCGGCCTCCTCGACCACGCCGCGCTCGAACATCTCGGCGGTGCGGGCCCGGATCCGGCGCTCGAGCACGTCTGCGGGCACCTCGAGGCCGAAGATGACGGTCGGGTGACGGGTCTCGTCGGTCCAGAGGCGCGACACCTCCGGGACGAGCGTAGCCCCGGCGGCGTGGAGCTCGAGCGCCCGGATCACCCGCTTGCGGTCGTTCGGATGCACCTGGGCGGCCGCCCGCGCGTCGCGCTCACGCAGGAGCCCGTGGACGTGCTCGGCCCCCAGCTCGGTGTAGGCCCGCTCCCACTCGGCGCGGTCGGTCGCGTCGACGGCAGGCGGGATCTCGACGTCGCTCAGCGCCGCACGGAGGTAGAGCCCGGAGCCGCCGACGACGATCGGCGTGCGGCCGGCGGCGAGCGCCGCGTCGATCTCCGCATGCGCGAGCCGGCCGTATTCGGCCACCGAGCCCTGCCGGTCGAGCGGCCAGATCCCCACGAGCCGGCCCGCTCCCTGGTTCGTGAGGATCGGCAGGCCGCGATAGAGCTGCATCGAGTCGGCCGAGACGAGTTCGGCGGGGATCCGGCGTGCGAGCTCCTCGGCGACCGCCGTCTTCCCGGACGCCGTCGGGCCGAAGAGCGCGAGGACGCGCGGGGGCGCGAGGCCCCGGGTCATCAGGCCGGGTCGGTGGCGAGCGTCTTCCAGCCCGCGCCGGCGCCCTCGCTCTCGACGACGCGCTCCTCGTCCGGGTGCGCCTGGCGATGGGAGCGGAACCACTCGACCGACGCGGGGATGCCGAGGTCGAGCGGGGTCCGGGGCTGCCAGCCGAGCAGGTCGTGCGCCTTGCTGATGTCCGCGACGTACCGGGTCACCTCGCCGAGCCGCGCGGGCGCCGTCTCGATCTGGGGCTCGACGCCGACGGCGGCCGCGATCAGCTCCGCAGCGCGGACGAGCGTGTTCCCCTCCCCGTAGGCGAGGTTGATCGTCTCGTTCGAGACCGACCCGGCCGCAAGCGCCTCGATTCCGCGGACGATCCCGTCCACGCAGTCGTCCACGTAGGTGAAGTCGAGCACCTTGTCCGGCCCGTAGACGGTCACGGACTCGCCGCGCAGCGTCCGGTGGATGAAGAGTGGCAGGACGCGGGTCATCCGGTGTAGATCGTTGTCGTAGCGCCCATAGACGTTCGAGAAGCGGAAGGCGAGGTAGCGCAGGTCGTAGCAGCGTGCGTAGGCGTAGATGAACGCCTCGCTCGCGATCTTCGAGGCCGAGTACGGGCTTTCCGTAAAAGCGAAGTCAGCGGTCGCCTCGGCGTAGCCCTCGAAGCGATGGACGTCGCCGTAGACCTCCCGCGTCGAGGAGAAGACGATCGGAAGGCCCTGCTGCCGGCAGAACTCGAGGACGTTGAACGTCATCATCAGGTTCTCCAGCGCCCGGTGCGGCTCGGCGACGAGCTGGTGCACCTTGGCGTGCGCCGCCAGGTGGACCACGAGGTCGACCTCGGGGTACTCGACGCCGCCGATCCCGCCGGGGAACGCCGGGTAGTGCCCCGAGAGATCCTGGAGCAGGTAGCGGAACTCGTCCCCGTCGAGCCAGGCGTTCTGGCGCTTGTCGATCCCGAAGACGTGATGCCCCTCCACCTGGAGCCGGAGGGCGAGATTTGTCCCGATCTGGCCCGATGAGCCGGTGACAAGGATCCTCACGCCGCGACCGCCGTCCGCTGGGCCCCGCGCAGGGTCGTCGAGGTGGCCCCGTCGATCACCACGTCGACGAGCTCGCCCGGCAGCGCGTCGCCGGTGAAGACGACGGTCGTGTTCCGCCGCGTCCGTCCGCGCAGCGAGCGCTTGTCGGTGCGGCTCGCGCCCTCGACGAGCACCTCCTCCGTCCGGCCCACGCGTTCCGCGTTCCGCTCGGAGGCGATTCGCTGCACGACCTCGACGAGCCGCTCCAGCCGCTCGTGCTTGACCGGCTCCGGAACCTGGTCGGGCAGCGCGGCCGCCTCGGTCCCGTGCCGCGGGGAATAGATGAACGTGAAGGCGCTGTCGAAGCGCACCGCCTCGACCACCTCGAGCGTCTGCACGAAGTCCTCCTCGGTCTCGCCGGGGAAGCCGACGATCACGTCCGTGCCGAGCGCAAGGTCGGGGATCGCGTCCCGGAGCCGGGCGACGAGCTCGAGATACCGGCCCTGGTCGTACGTGCGCCGCATCGCCTTGAGCAGCCGAGACGAGCCCGACTGGAGCGGCAGGTGGATCTGCTCGCAGACGGCGGCACAGTCGGCCATCGCGGCGATCACAGGCTCGCGGAAGTCCTTCGGGTGTGGGCTGGTGAAGCGGATCCGCTCGATCCCGTCGACCGCGTCGCAGGCCCGGAGCAGCTCCCCGAACTCGATCTCCAGCTCGGGGCGCAGGTCGCGGCCCCACGAGTTGACGTTCTGGCCGAGCAGCGTGACCTCCTTGACCCCGTCGGAGGCAAGCTGCGTCACCTCTGCGAGCACGTCGCCCGGGCGGCGGCTCTGCTCACGCCCACGCACTGCCGGGACGATGCAGTAGGCGCACTTGGAGTTGCAGCCCATCGAGATCTGGACCCAGGCCTGGAAGGGGCGCTCCCGGTGCGCGGGCAGGTGGCCGGCGAAGTGCTCGTGGGTGCCGAAACGGCCCGGCGGTGCGTTCCCACCCGCGCCGAGCCACTCGCCGAGGTGCGGGATCGAGCCGGGGCCGAAGGCGACGTCCACCTGGGGATAGAGCTCGAAGATCCGGTTCTGCTGCGCTTCGGCGTAGCAGCCGCCAACCGCGACGACGAGGTCGGGGTTCTGCCTCTTGCGGGCGCCCGCGTCGCCGAGGTAGGCCGCGAGCTTCGTGTCCGGCTTCTCCCGGATCGTGCAGGTATTGAAGACGAGGACGTCGGCCTCGTCCTGCGCGGTCGCCTCGCCGAGGCCGAGCGACTCGAGCATGCCCTTGATCCGCTCCGAGTCGTGAGCGTTCATCTGGCACCCGAAGGTCGTGACGAAGTAGCGCTTCATCGCGGCGTCAGTCTAGCCCCGGCCAGAGCGCCGTCACGGTCGCGGCTGCCGGCAGAAGAGGACGGTCGTTTACTTCGCGACTTCGATCGCGCGGCTCTCGCGGATCACGATCACCTTCACCTGGCCCGGGTACTCGAGCTGGTCTTCGATCTCTCGGGCGATCTCGTGGGAGAGCAGGATCGCAGCCTCGTCGTCGATCTCGGTCGGCTCGACCATGACGCGGATCTCGCGCCCTGCCTGGAGCGCGTAGGCCTTCGCGACGCCGCGCTTCCGGGTGGCGATCTCCTCGAGCGCGCCGAGACGCTTGATGTAGTGCTCGAGACTCTCGCCCCGGGCACCCGGCCGCGAGGCAGAGATCGCGTCGGCGGCGATCAGGAGCACCGCCTCGACGGTCTGCGGCTCGATCTCGTGGTGGTGAGCCTCGATCGCGTGGACGACGCCCTGACTCTCGCCGTGGCGCTTCGCCCACTGGGCTGAGATGGCGGCGTGCGAGCCCTCGACCTCGTGGGTCATCGCCTTGCCGAGGTCGTGCAGAAGGGCGGCCCGCTTCGCCGTCTTCACGCTCGCGCCCAACTCGCTCGCCATCACACCGGCGAGATGGACGACCTCGAGCGTGTGCTTGAGCACGTTCTGGCCGTAGCTCGTGCGGTAGCGGAGCCGTCCGAGGACCCTGGCGAGCTCCTCGTGGACGTCGCCGCAGTTCGCCTCGAACACCGCCTGCTCGCCCGCGAGCCGAATGTGCTCCTCCAGCTCCGCCTTGGCGCCGTAATACATCTCCTCGATCCGGGCGGGATGGATCCGGCCGTCCTCGACGAGCTTCTCCAGGGTCATCTTCGCGATCTCGCGGCGGATGCCGTCGAAAGAGGACAGGACGACCGCCTGCGGGGTGTCGTCGATGATGAAGTCGACGCCGGTGAGGTGCTCGAGCGCACGGATGTTGCGGCCCTCCCGGCCGATGATCCGCCCCTTCATGTCGTCGGAGGGCAGCTCGACCACGCTGACTGTCGTCTCTGCGGTATGGCTCGCGGCGACACGCTGCAAGGCGTCGGCGACGAGGTTCCTGGCGCGGCGCCGGGCTTCGGTCCGTGCCTCCTCGTCGAGCTGGCGGACGGTGCGGGCGAGCTCGTGGCGGATCAGGTCCTCGGAGCGCTCGAGCAGGTGGTGCTTCGCCTCGGCCACGGTGAGGCCCGCGGCACGCTCGAGCACCTGCGTCGCCTCGTCCCGCGCCGCCTTGGATTCCTCCTGGAGGGTGCGGACGTGCACCTCACGGTCGCTCAGGCCTTGCTCGCGCCGCTCCACGTCGAGCAGCCGGCGCTCGGCCTCGAGCTCCTGGACTTGGGCGCGCTCCTCGACCGTCGCGACCTGCTCGCGCCGGGCCCGGACCTCGTCCTCGATCTCGGCGCGGTGCCAGACGGCCTGCTCGCGGGCCTCGATCAGCGCCTCGCGCCGGATCGCCTCGGCCTCCCGCTCGGCGACGTGGACGCGCGAGCGGCTGCGGAGGAGCAGCAGCGCCGACGCAAGGGCGACCCCGACTCCGATCCCGCTGAGAGCCGCAATGAGCGTGAGCATCCCGCCGCACCTCCTGGTGAAGGTCGTTTGGTGCGGTCCCAGCGCTGTCCGCTGAGTGCCGCGTGCTCACATCCGGCGCTCGGCCTGCGCGGCCGCGCTCCGGTCTCGTCGCGTCGCTACGCGAGCTCCAGCGTCTCCTTCAGGGCACCGGAAGGGATCGAGGTGGGATCGCGAGGATTCAGGTTTTGCAAGGTTTCGGAAAAACGCAGCTATGCAGCAAAAACGTCAGATGGAAGCCCGCTCATCCTACCGCGTCGCCGAGGTCTGCCGCAACGGCGCTCTCGACGGCGTCCTCGCCGAATCCCTTCGACACGAGGTACCGGACGGTCTTCGCCCCCACCCCGCGCCGCTCGACGATCCGGCGGGCTCGGGCCGGTTCCGGCTCGAGCGCCGCGACCGCCGCCTCGATCGTCTCCGCGTCGATCCCCCGCTGCTCGAGATCGAAGCGGATCAGGGCGTCGCCCGAGCCGCGCTCGGCGAGCCCACGCGCTCTGGTCAGGGCGACGCGGCGATCGTCGAGCAGGCCGGCGGAGGAGAGCGTGTCGAGCGCGCGCCCTCGCTCACCGGGTGCGATCCCACGAGCCTGCAGACGCTGCTCGACCTCGGCGACGGAGCGGTCGCGTGAGCGCAACGCGCGGCCGGCCACGTCGAGCGCCCGCAGTCGCCTGACCTCCCGCGCGAGCGTGCGGGCCGTGCCGCGCTCCAGCGGCCGGCCCGGTGAGAGCCGGGCGCGGACGACGGCCTCGAGGGGCAGCGTCCGCCAGCGTTCGCCGTCGAGTTCGACGGCGACGCGCCCCGGGCTCGCGGCCCGGAGCGCGGTCACCGTCTTCATCTAGGCCGCGGACGCCTTGGCGTCCCCGACGATCTGCTCGTCCACAGCCGCGGCGGCCTGCTCGGCCGCGATGCTCGGCAGGAGCCGCGCGGAGACGATCTGGTCGGCAGGCGCCTCGGCCTGGATCCGGGCAAGGATCTGCTGGACGACGTCCGGATGCTCCTTGAGGAACGCGGAGGCGTTCTGGCGCCCCTGGCCCAGCCGCTCGTCGCCGAAGCTGAAGTACGAGCCGGACTTCTGGACGATCTTCCGCTCGATCCCCACCTCGAGGACGGTGCCCTCCCAGGAGATCCCCTGGCCGTAGATGATGTCGAACTCGGCCTGCTTGAAGGGCGGCGCGACCTTGTTCTTGACCACCTTGACGCGGGCCCGGTTGCCGTAGGCCTCGGCGCCGTCCTTGAGGGTCTCGATCCGCCGGATGTCCAGCCGGACCGACGAGTAGAACTTGAGCGCCCGGCCGCCGGGAGTCGTCTCCGGGCTGCCGAACATGACCCCAATCTTCTCCCGGAGCTGGTTCGTGAAGAGGCAGATCGTGTCGGTGCGGTTGAGCGTGCCGGCGAGCTTGCGCAGCGCCTGGCTCATCAGGCGGGCCTGGAGGCCGACATGGGTATCCCCCATCTCGCCTTCGATCTCGGCCTTCGGCGTCAGGGCGGCGACGGAGTCGACCGCGACGACGTCGAGCGCCCCGGAGCGGACGAGCAGCTCCGTGATCTCGAGCGCCTGCTCGCCCGTGTCGGGCTGCGAGACGAGGAGCTCGTCCACGTTGACGCCGATCGCCTTGGCGTAGGACGGGTCCATCGAGTGCTCGGCGTCGATGAAGGCGCAGATCCCGCCGCGGCGCTGGGCCTCGGCGATCACGTGGTAGACGAGGGTCGTCTTCCCGGAGCTCTCCGGGCCGAAGACCTCCACGACCCGTCCGCGGGGCAGGCCACCGATCCCGAGCGCGAGGTCGAGCGAGAGCGAGCCCGTCGAGACGGCTCCGATCGACACCTGGGCCGAGTCGCTCATCTTCATGACCGAGCCCTTTCCGAACTGACGCTCGATCTGCCCGAGGGCGACGTCGAGAGCTTCCTCGCGGTTCATCCGCTCATCCTCCTAACGCACAACGATTGGGACAGATAAGGAAAGCAGGGCGGTCGGACGGCATGAGGGCAACGTAGCCCGCGAGGTCATACGTCTTCGTGCAGCTTTCGTTCCAAAAGGCGCCGGACGAGATGGAGCGCGCCGACGACGGAGCGCCGCCGGATCGAGTCGCGGTCGCCGGGGAAGCTGAAGAAGGCGCCCCTGCTTGCATCCGGGGTGATCGCGTGGAAGTAGACGAGCCCGACCGGCTTCTCCTCCGTGCCGCCGCCGGGGCCCGCGACACCCGTGACGGCGACCGCGACGTCCACGCCGAGGCGCTCGCGGGCACCGCGTGCCATTGCCTCCGCCACTTCGGCCGAGACGGCGCCGTGCTCCTCGATCAGCGCCTCCGGAACGTCCAGCTCGCGCACCTTGATCGCGTTCGAATAGGAGACGATCCCGCCGAGTGTGGTGTCGCTGAAGCCCGGCACGGCGGTCAGCCGCGCGGCCACGAGCCCGCCGGTGCACGACTCGGCAGTTCCGAGCGTCAGCCCCCGCGCCCGGCAGAGGTCGAGCACGACCTCCTCGACGACCCGACCGTCCTCCGAATAGAGATGGCGGCCGAGCCGCTCGCGCAGGCCGGCGGTCAGTGACTCGGCGCGTTGCTCGGCGCGCGGCTCCGCGAGCACCTCGACGACGATCTCGAAGTCGCGGGCGCAGATCGTCACCTCCACTCCGTCTCCGTCGCCGCCCGCCTCCTCGAAGGCGCGCGCGACAGTCGACTCGCCCGTCCCGAAGAGGCGCAGCGTCCGCCGGAGCGGCGGCTCGCCTCCGTCGAGCACGCGCCGGACCGGTTCTGTCGTGAGCGCGTTCGGCCAGAGCCGCTGCAGTTCGGGAGGCGGTCCCGGCAGAATCACCACCGGCGTCCCGTTCACCTCGACGACCATCCCCGGGGCGGTCCCGGCCAGGCCGAGTGAGGTGGCGCCGGCAGGGAGCGTCGCCTGTTTGCGGACGCCCTCGGAGAAGTCCGCGTACGGCCGCTTCATCCGCTCGGCGACGGCGCGCGACACCCCTTCGATCTCGGCCTCGAGCTCGGGTCTCAGTTCCAGTTCGAGCCCGGCGACGCGGGCGACGACTTCGACCGTGCGGTCGTCGTGCGTCGGCCCGAGCCCGCCTGAGATCGCGACGAGATCGGCGTGCCCGACGGCCTCGCGAACCGCCGCCTCGAGCTCGGCCGCGTCGTCGCCCACGATCTGGATCCGCGCCGGCTCGACCCCGAGCGCCAGCAGGGAGCGCGCCAGGAAGGGCCCGTTCAGGTCGGTGCGCTCGCCGCGGACGAGCTCGCTGCCCGTCACGACCAGCACCGCCCTCGGGCGGCGGCTCTCCGTCACCGGGCGGGACTCAAGAAGGATCGTTGACGGAGATGCGCTTCGCGGTCGCGAAGAGGCCGTTCGTCTTGACGACGAGCGGGAGCTTGGCCCGGTTGCCGTTCAACTTGACGAGGACGTTCTTGGGCCGGCGAATCTGGAACCAGAGCAGCGTGCCCGTGAACCGCTGGCGCTGTCCCTGCTCGATCGTGCCGCTGTACTCGACGAGCCCATCCGCCCCGCCGCGCCTGACGACCACGAACGAGCCGCCGGTCCGGGCGGCGATCTCGAGGATCGCAGTCCCCGTCGGAGCCGGCGACACGGGCGCGGGCTTCTGCGTCGTGGTGGGTGTCGTCTTCAGACCGGGAACCGCTTGCGGCTCGGAGCCGCCGTACTTCCACGCGGCGATCACGAGCGCTGTCACGAGCGCGATCACGAGCAGCGCGAGCAGGACGATGTTCGACTCGCGGCGCTCGCGACGGCGGCCGCGCGCAGCCGGGACGCGGCGGGCGCGCATCGGCATGTCGTCCTCCCCGCTGACGAAGCGGGAGTTGTACTCGTCCACGTAGAGCTGACCGTCAAGCCCGAGGAAGTCCGCGTAGCTGCGAAGGAAGCCCTTGACGTAGGTGTGCGACGGCAGCACCTCGAAGCGCTCCTCTTCGAGCGCGCGCAGGTACTTGCCGCGAATCTTCGTCCCGTGCTCCGCATCCGGAAAGTCAAGATGCTGGCGGAGACGAGCCTCGCGGAGGCTGTTTCCGATCTCGAACACGTGACGATCGTAGCGGCCTTCGGCCGTGCCGGCCTAGCCCGAGACCGCCTTGAGCACGAGATAGACGCCGATCGCCATCGCCCCGGTGACCCCGATCAGGATCCCGGCCAGCCCGAGCGTACGCGCGATCGTCACGCTGGGCCGGGCTTCCGCTCCCGCGATCGTCCGGCGGGAGCGCTCCCGCGCGCGCCGCGCGAGGCCCATGGCGGCGATCCCCAGCACGATCGCGACCGGGATCGCGAACCCGGCATGGAGGAGGCCGTACGCGCCCGACCACCGCGTCGCCACGATCGCGGCGGGCACGACCGCCGCCGCGAGCAGGCCGAGGAGGACGGCTCCCTTCGCCCCACCGGGACGCAGGGAGCCGCCGTTACTGCTTGCGGTAGGGACGGCCGACCGCCGCAGGCGGAATCGAGCGGCCGATCACACCGGCGACCGCGATCAGGGTGAGCACGTAGGGCAGCGCCTGAAAGAGGACGGCGGCCGACTCGGAGTAGGCGGGCAGCCGCTGCGCGAGGGCGCTCGAGAAGCCGAAGAGCAGCGCCGCGGCGGCCGCACCCCAGGGGCGCCAGTTCCCGAAGATCACGGCGGCGAGCGCGATGAAGCCCTTCCCGACGGTCATGTTCTGGTTGAACGAGTTGACGAACCCGATCGAGAGATAGGCGCCGCCGAGCGCCGCGAGGACGCCCGAGAGAACGACGGCGGCATATCGGGTCGCGTAGACCGGGATCCCGACCGTCTCGGCGGCGCGCGGATGCTCGCCGACCGCCCTGATCCGAAGCCCGACCGGGGTCTTGAAGAGGACGATCCACGAGACCAGTACCGTCACGAACGCGAGCCAGATCATCAGGTTGAGCTGGCCGAAGATCGGCCCCAGGAAGTACCAGTCGGAGAGGAACGCCAGGTGGACGTCGGGGATCTCGGAGACGTCCGTGGGCGTGCCCTGGCCGCCGTAGACGTCGATGAACAGGTATCCCGTGATCCCGAGCGCGAGGAAGTTGATCGCGGTGCCGCCGACGATCTGGTCGGCCCGGAGCTGGATCGCGAAGAAGGCATGGATGAGGGCCATCAGCCCCCCCGCGAGCGCCGCGCAGACGAGGCCGAGGATCCACGAGTTGAGCTTGTCGGCCGCGAGGATCCCGAAGAACGCGCCGGTCAGCATCATCCCCTCGAGGCCGATGTTCACGACGCCGCTCCGCTCGGAGAAGATCCCGCCCATCGCTGCGAACGCGAGCGGCGTGGCGAAGCGCAGCATCGCGGCGATCAGCGCCGACCAGACGATCACCTGGTCGAGGTGATCGACGCTCGAGCGGGTGGCCAGGTAACCGAGCCCGATCCCGCCGATCCCGGCGATGACCGCCCCCCACCCGAGCCGCCGCACGCCCTGCGAGACCGCGTAGATCCCGAGCGCGAGCGCGACGAGACCGATCACGGCCGGTACGAGCGGCGTGCGCAGCTTCAGCGGCGGCAGGGCGACCCAGAAGGCCGTGAGCCCGATCAGGATCCCGAGCCAGGCGAGGCCCCGAGGGCCGCGTGGCAGCCTGCCGACGAGGCTAGACATCGGTGCTCTCCACGCGGGGCACGGTCGGCGCCTGCCGCCTGCGCTTTCGGAGGTTGAAGAGCGAGAGGATGATCACGTCCGCGCCGACGAAGAGGACGACGAGCCCCTGAATCAGGAGCGTCAGGTTGGACGCGAGCTCCGGTCGGAAGATCTCGGGGTCGAGATTCCGCGTCGATGTGCCCGTGACGAGCGCCGCGAAGAGCAGCCCCGCCAGGCCGACGCCGATCGCCGTGTTACGCCCTAGGAGCGCGACCGCGATCCCGACGAACCCGATCGACGTCGTCAGGACGTCGTTCGTGTTGATCCGGAACTGCCAGCCGAGGATGTCCACGGCGCCCGCGAGGCCGGCGAACGTGCCCGAGATCGCCATCGCCAGGAAGTAGTTGCGCGCAACCGAGATGCCTCCGTACCGGGCAGCCTCCGGGCTGAAGCCGACGGCGCGCACCTCGTAGCCGAGCGTCGTCCGGTTCAACGTGATCCAGTAGACGACGAGTCCGGAGATCGCGATCAGGAAGCCGAGATGGAGCCCCTGCAGGAGCGGCTCCCCCCAGAAGACCTTCAGCTTCGACTCGTCGAGGATGTCGTTCGAGACGGGGACCGACTCGCCGCCGGGGTTCGAGTTCTGCAGGGGGCCGCCGAGGCCGAATAAGAACACCCCGGTCCAGATCGCGATCCAGTTCAACATGATCGTCGAGATCACCTCGTGCGTCCCCACGAGCGCTTTCAGCAGCCCCGCGATCCCGGCGTACGCGGCGCCGACGAGCGCGCCTGCGGCCGCCGCGACGATGATGTGGAGCGCGCTCGGCAGTCCCGGCAGCGACGAGCCGACCCAGACGGCCATGATCGCGCCGACGAGGTACTGGCCCTGGCCGCCGATGTTGAACATGCCGCAGCGGAAGGCGAACGCGACCGCGAGCCCGGTCAGGACGAGCGGGATCCAGATGATCAGCGTCTGCTGCAGGTTCAGCCCGGCGAGGAACGAGACCTGGTCGTCCGGGACGCTGCCGGTGTTCCAGGGGAACCAGACCTTCGTGTCGCTGAACGGCAGGGTCGCCTCGTAGCTGCCGACATGGAAGAACCAGTTCAGGCCGGCGCCCTTGAAGATCTCCTGATAGGTCGTGATCGGGTTCTTGCCTGTGGTGACGAGAACGACGAGCCCGCCGATGAAGAACGCGAGGAGCGTCGTCAGCAGCGGCACGAAGAGGCCGCCGGCCTTCGACCAGACGTCGATCTTCGCCGCGACGCTCGGCGCGTAGTCGGGGTCGGTGCTCGGGCTCTCGACCTCCTCGCCGTTCCCGGGCTTGTTGTCCTCCGGCGTGCTCACGCCGCCTCCCTCCGCCCGCCGCCGGTCATGGCGACCCCGAGCTCCTCCTCGGTCACGCCCGGGGCGAACTCGCCCACGATCTCGCCCTCGTACATGACGAGGATCCGATCCGAGAGGGAAAGGATCTCGTCGAGCTCGAGCGAGACGAGCAGGATCGCGCGGCCTTCGTCCCGCTCGCCGACAAGGCGGCGGTGGACGAACTCGATCGCGCCGACGTCGAGGCCGCGAGTCGGCTGCGCGGCGATCAGGACCTGCGGGTTCCGCTCGATCTCGCGGGCGAGCACGACCTTCTGCTGGTTGCCGCCCGAAAGGCCGCCTGCGCGCGTCTGCGGGCTGCCCCCGCGGACGTCGAAGTCCTTCAGCAGCCGCGTGGCGCGCTCGACGAGGCGCTTGGGGAAGAGCCAGCCGAGGCGCGAGGCCGGCGGCGAGTCGTAGTCGTGCAGGGCAAGGTTCTCGGCGAGCGAGAAGTCGAGCACGAGCCCGCGCCGCTGCCTGTCCTCCGGAATGTGCCCGAGCCCGGCGTCGAGGCAGTCCTTGCAGCTGTCGCCGGTGACGTCCTGGCCGGCGATCACGACCTTGCCGGACGAGGCACGCATCAGACCGGCGATCGCGTCGATCAGCTCCGTCTGTCCGTTCCCGTCCACTCCTGCGATCCCGACGATCTCGCCGCCGCGGACCTCGAACGAGACCCCCCTCACCTTCTCGATCCCACGGTCGTCGAAGACGTGGAGATCCTCGATCGTGAGCAGCGATTCGCCCGGCGTTGCGGGAGGCTTGGCCACGTCGAGGAGCACCTCGCGGCCGACCATCAGCCGCGCCAGCCCCTCCTCGGTCGCGCCCTCCCCAGGCAGCGTCTCGACCAGCTTGCCGCGTCGGAGGACGGTGATTCGGTCGGCGATCGCGATCACCTCGTTCAGCTTGTGCGTGATGAAGATGATCGACTTGCCCTGCTCGGTCAGGCTGCGGATGATCGTGAAGAGCTCCTTCGCCTCCTGCGGCGTCAGGACGGCGGTCGGCTCGTCGAGCACGAGGATGTCCGCGCCCCGGTAGAGGGCCTTGAGGATCTCGACGCGCTGCTGCTGGCCGACCGTGATGTCCCGGACGAATGCGCGCGGGTCGACGGCGAGGCCGAAGCGCTGCGAGAGGTCGCGGACGCGGCTCTCGGCCGCTGCGTAGTCGAGCAGGATCCCGTCCTTGACCGGCTCGGTCGCGAGGACGATGTTCTCCGCCACCGTCATCACCGGGATCAGCATGAAGTGCTGGTGCACCATCCCGACCCCGTTCTCGATCGCGGACTTGGTGGAGCCGATCTCGACAGCCTTGCCGTTGATCAGGATCTCGCCCTCGTCCGGCCGGTAGAGGCCGTAGAGGACGTTCATCAGGGTCGACTTGCCGGCGCCGTTCTCGCCCAGGAGTGCGTGGACCTCGCCTTTCCTCAGGTCGAGGGAGACGCTGTCGTTCGCGACGATCCCAGGGAACCGCTTGGTGATGCCGCGAAGCTCGAGAACGGGCCGCTCGTCCATCGCGGCGAGTCTACGGTGCTAGAGCGGACGCAATGCAGAGAAGCGGCTTACGAGCCGCCGATCGTCTCCGGGATGGAGATGTTTCCGGCGGCGATCCGCTCCTGCTGCTGCTTGACCTTCGCGACGAGCTCTCCGGGGACGCTCGCGGCGATCTTGCCCAGCCCGACGCCGCCCGAGGCGACGTCGAAGACGGTGTCGTTGCCCCCGGTGAAGGTGCCGTCCTGAACGGTCTGGACGGTCTGGAAGACCGCCACGTCGACCTTCTTGAGGGCGCTCGTGAGGACGTAGTCGCCGAGGAAGGCCTGGTCGGCGTCGACGCCGATCCCGCTCACGTTCTGCTCCTTCGCCGCATTGAGGGCGCCGAGGCCGCACTGGCCGGCCACCTGGAAGACCACGGAGGACCCTCGCGCGATCTGGTTCAGCGCGATCTCCTTGCACTTCGCCTGGTCGACGAAGTCCTGGGAGTAGCCGTTCAGCGTCTTCACCTTCGGGTTGGCAGCCTTCGCACCCGCCTGGTAGCCGGCGATGTACCGGTCGACCGGCGGGATCTTCTGACCGCCAACCGAGCTGATCGTCTGGTTCGAGCCGCCTGCCTCGCCGACGACGAGACCCGCGAGGTAGCCGACGAGGAAGCCCGCCTCCTGCTCCTTGAAAAGGAGGCCGCGGACGTTCTTCGGCTTCGAGGGCATCGCGGCCTGCGAGTAGTCGATGATCGCGAACTGCACGTCGGGGAACTCGCCGGCGACGGTCTCGACCGCGTCGGCCATCAGGAAGCCGACGCCGACGACGAGGTCGTACCCCTGCTTCGCGAGCGTGGCGAGGTTCGGGACGTAGTCGGCGTTCGAGCGGGAGACAACCACGCGGCCCTGGATCCCCAGCTGCTCCTTCGCCCGGGCCAGGCCCTGGTTGGCGAGGAAGTTGAACGAGCGATCGTCCAGGCCGCCGATGTCGGTGACGAGCCCGACCTTGATCCCCCGCCCCGCAGGCGGGGTCGCCTCCGTGGTGGCTGCCGGCGCCGCGGTCGTGCCCGAGCTCTCGCCGTCGCTGCCGCCGCAACCGCTCACGACGAGCAGCGCGAGGAGCGCAGGCAGAACGAGAAGAGAGCTTCGGCGCATGTTCTCCAAGAGAGATACCGGGAGGGGCGGATTCGAAACCCGCCCCTCCCGAGCCTTGCTGCTGCCTAGCCCGTCGTTGCGGGCGGGCTCTGCTGCCGGACCTTGATCTTGCCCGAGGCGATCTGCGTGCGGACCGACTCGATCCCCTTCTTGAGGTTGCCGGGGACACGGTTGGAGACCTTGCCGTAACCGACACCGCCGTTCTTCACGTTGAAGATGGCGTTGAAGTTCATGCGGAGCTTCGCACCGGCCTTCTGGCCGGCTGCGACCGTGGTGTAGACCGCGACGTCGACCTTCTTCGTCGCGCTCGTGAGCACGTGGTTGCCGAGGTAGCCCTGGTCGGCGTCGACGCCGATCCCGAACACCTTCTTTTCCTTCGCCGCGGAGAGGACTCCGAGGCCGCACTGACCGGCGACCTGGAAGACGACACCCGCGCCGTTGGCGATCATGTTCAGTGCCTGCTCCTTGCACTTCGCCTGGTCGACGAAGTCCTGGGAGTAGTTGTGCACGACCTTGACCCTCGGGTTCGCCAGCTTGGCGCCCGCGTAGTAGCCCGCGATGAAGCGGTCGACCGGCGGGATCTTGAGGCCGCCGACGGCACCGAGCATCAGGTTGCCGCCCCTCGGATGCAGGGTGACCTCCTTGGCCGCGAGCCAGCCGACGAGGAAGCCGGCCTCCTGCTCCTTGAAGAGCAGGCCACGGACGTTCTTCGGGTTGCCCTTGAGGCCGACACCGCTGTTGTCGATGATCGCGAACTTCGTGTTCGGGAACGCCTTCGCGACGGTGCCGATCGCATCCGCCATCAGGAACCCGACGCCGATGACCAGGTTGTAGCCCTGGCGAGCAGCCGTCGAGAGATTCGGGACGTAGTCGGCGTTCGACTTCGAGATGAAGACGCGGCCGTCGACGCCGAGCTGCTTCTTCGCGCGGGTCAGGCCCTGGTTCGCGAGGAAGTTGAAGCCGCGGTCGTCGAGGCCGCCGATGTCCGTCACGAGCGCGACCCGGTACTTCGCCGCTACCGCGGGAGCCGCGGATGCGGTCGGTGCTGCGGCGGGACGGGCGGAGCTGGTGCCGGTGACGACGAGCGTCACGACGGCGATCAGCGCCGCTGCCACGAGCAGCATGAATTTACGTGCCTTCACATACCCTCCTTAGGAAAAACAACCACCACCACTCTTCGACGTGTGATTACATCGCAAGTTGGCGCCGAAGGAAAGACCTGACGTTCGATTCGCGCTAGGGCGCGGCGACGAAGCGCTCGAGCTCGGCCTCGTCCACGAGCACCCGGCGGGGCTTGGAGCCCTCGTAGCCCGAGATGATCCCGCGCCGCTCGAGCATGTCGACCAGGCGCCCGGCCCGTGTGTAGCCGACGCGCAGGCGCCGCTGGATCAGGCTGACGGAGGCGGTCTGCGTCTGGACGACGATCTCGATCGCCTGCTCCAGCAACGGGTCCTCGTCGGGATCGAACTCGCCGTCGTGCGGGTCGAGGTCGTGATCCTCGAGCTCGGGTGCCTCGAGCAGGCTCGCGTCGAGCTGCTGCTCGCGCTGGTGGCGGCACTGCTCGACCACGAACGCGACCTCGTCCTCGCTCACGTATGCGCCCTGAACCCGCTGGAGTCGCGAGGTGCCGAGAGGCTTGAAGAGCATGTCGCCCTGACCGAGGAGGCTCTCGGCGCCGGCACCGTCCAGGATCACGCGCGAGTCGGTCTGGCTGGAGACGGCGAAGGCGATCCGGCTCGGCACGTTCGCCTTGATCATCCCGGTGATCACGTCCACGGAGGGGCGCTGGGTCGCGAGGACGAGGTGGATCCCGACGGCGCGCGACTTCTGCGCGAGCCGGATGATCGAGTCCTCGACCGCCTGCGGCGCGATCATCATCAGGTCGGCGAGCTCGTCGATCACGACGAGGAGGTACGGCAGCGGGTCCTCCCCGCGGGCCCGGAAGGCGCGGTTCGCCTCGGGGAGGTTGCGGGCGCGGACGATCGAGAGGCGCTCGTAGCGGCGCTCCATCTCGGCTACGACGTTCGTGAGGACGGCGGATGCCTCCTTGGGGCTCGAGACGACGGGCGTCAGGAGGTGCGGGATCGACTCGTAGTAGTTGAGCTCGATCCGCTTCGGGTCGATCAGGATCATCCGCACCTCGTCCGGGGTCGAGCGGAGCAGGATCGAGGTCAGGATCGTGTTGATGCAGCCGGACTTGCCCGAGCCGGTCGTGCCGGCGATCAGGATGTGCGGCATCCGGGCGAGATCGGCCCAGACCGCGTTCCCGGAGATGTCCTTGCCGAGCCAGACGGCGAGCGGGCTCGCGCTCGAGGGAAGGTCGTCGTAGACATCGCCGAGCGTGACGATCTTCGGCGAGAGGTTCGGGACCTCGACGCCGACGGCCTGCTTCCCGGGGATCGGCGCGAGGATCCGGATCTCCGTCGTGGCGAGCGCATAGGAGAGGTCGTCCTTCAGTGCCGCCACCTTCGAGACCTTCGTCCCCGGCGCGAGCTGGAGCTCGTAGCGCGTCACCCGCGGCCCGGCGATCTGGCCGACGATCGTCGCCTCGACCCCGAAGTTGGCGAGCGCGTTCACGAGCACCTCGGCCGTGCGCGCGTTCGCATTCGTCGTGTCCCCCGTCTGCGGCGCGGACACCTTGAGCACCTTCCGATCGGGGAGCACATAGGCCTTGTCGGGCCGGTCGGCGTCGAAGAGCGGCTCGTTCCAGCCCTCGGCGGTGTCCCCCTCCGGGTCGTCGTGGACGAGCGGCTGCGGCTCGAGACCCTCGGAGATCACGTCGGGATAGTCGTGGACGACGTCGACGGGCGGCTCGTGCACGATCGCCGGCGGCGGCGCGACGACCTCGTTGCTCTGAGCAGCCTTCTCCGGCCGCTCGAGCCGGCGACGGGCGGCGGAGCCGGCGATCCGCAGCTGATGGTGCGAGCGCCGGAGGATCGCCCCCGCGGAGGCGCCGGTGAGCAAGAGCGCACCTGCGATCAGGGCCGTCAGCCCGACCAGGAACGAGCCGGTGCCGCCGAGGAGCTTTGCGAGCCCCCCACCGAGCACCCCGCCGACGAAGCCGCCGTGCTCGGAGCCGAGTGTGGTCAGGAGCGCCACGATCGTGACCGCAAGGCCGGTGCGGAAGGGCTTGACGTCGATCAGCGCGCTCCGGAAGAGCATCAGGCCGCCCACGGCGACGAGCGCGACGGGGGCGGCGTAGGCGGCGGCACCGATCGCGTCGTCGAGGCCCAGCTGCACCTTCTCCCCGACGAGGCCGCCCTCCCAGCCGAGATAGAGGAGCGAGGCGAGGAAGAGGCCGGCCGCGCCGAGGCCGAGCCCGAAGAGCTCGGGATGCTGGTGCCCGCGCGCGGCTTTCCGCTTCTTCGACGACCGCTTCTTGACGCGCGAGGGCGTGCGGGGCTTCAGGGGGCGCTTCTTCTTCCTGGCAGGCCCCTTCTTCGTGGCAGACATAGGGAGGCCGTTCGACGCGACCCGAGAGACCCCTTTTCGGCGACACTCGCGCGATGCCTCGTCCGGATGGCCTATCGCGCAGCGGGCGTGCGCGCGGCGGCGCCCGGGATCGCCGCGGTCTCCACGGTCGGCTACGGAGCGTTCCTCGTCGGCCCCCCGCTGATCGGCTTCCTCGCGGACGCGACCTCGCTGACGGCTGCGCTCGGCATCGTCGTCGGGCTCTGTCTCGCGATCGCGGCGCTCGCGCCCGCGACCCGCTAGCGCGGGATCTGAAGGAACGCCGTGTCGCGCGAGACGCGCGGCGAGAGCGCCGTCGGCCAGGCCGTGAGATCGACCTGCCCGCCCGCCGCGGCGGGG